>NZ_CP070356.1:2885625-3237500 GCF_016919445.1 Pseudomonas sp. PDNC002
CTGCAGATGCCGGGTGGCCGCGCCGATTCCGCCGGCGGCCGCCGCGCCCAGGTCACCGACCTGGCCAAGGCCGGCATGAGCCAGGGCCTCGCCGGCCTGTTCCTGGAGGCCCATCCGGACCCCGAGAACGCCAAGTGCGACGGTCCGTGCGCCCTGCGCCTGAACAAGCTCGAGCCTTTCCTGTCCCAGCTCAAGCAGCTGGACGACCTGGTCAAGAGTTTCCCCACCATCGAGACTGCCTGAGAATCGGCTCGATGCCTGCCGCGCGCAGCACGGCAGGCCCTTGAGCCGCTTCTGATGTCTCACCAGCCGCCCCGTTTATCTCTATCTTCGGAGTGTTATCAAGAATGGCAAAGATCGTCGACATCAAGGGCCGTGAGGTCCTGGACTCCCGCGGCAACCCGACCGTTGAAGCGGATGTGATCCTGGACAACGGCATCGTCGGCAGCGCCTGTGCCCCGTCCGGTGCATCCACCGGTTCCCGTGAGGCTCTCGAACTGCGCGATGGCGACAAGAGCCGTTACCTGGGAAAAGGCGTGCTGAAAGCCGTGGCCAACATCAACGGCCCGATCCGCGACCTGCTGCTGGGCAAGGACGCGGCTGACCAGAAAGGTCTGGATCACGCGATGATCGACCTCGACGGCACCGAGAACAAAGGCAAGCTGGGCGCCAACGCCATCCTGGCCGTGTCCCTGGCCGCCGCCAAGGCCGCCGCTCAGGCCAAGGGCGTGCCGCTGTACGCGCACATCGCCGACCTGAACGGCACCCCGGGCCAGTACTCCATGCCGGTGCCGATGATGAACATCATCAACGGCGGCGAGCACGCCGATAACAACGTCGACATCCAGGAGTTCATGGTTCAGCCGGTTGGCGCCAAGAACTTCGCCGACGCGCTGCGCATGGGCGCCGAGATCTTCCACCACCTCAAAGCCGTGCTGAAGGCCCGTGGCCTGAACACCGCGGTGGGTGACGAAGGTGGCTTCGCGCCGAACCTGGCTTCCAACGAAGACGCCCTGGCCGCTATCGCCGAGGCCGTCGCCAACGCCGGTTACAAGCTGGGTGACGACGTGACCCTGGCCCTGGACTGCGCCTCGTCCGAGTTCTTCAAGGACGGCCAGTACGACCTCGAAGGTGAAGGCAAAGTCTTCAGCGCCGAAGGTTTCGCCGACTACCTGGCCGGCCTGACCCAGCGCTACCCGATCATCTCCATCGAAGACGGCATGGACGAGTCCGATTGGGCTGGCTGGAAAGTCCTGACCGACAAGATCGGCGAGAAGGTGCAACTGGTCGGTGACGATCTGTTCGTGACCAACACCAAGATCCTCAAGCGCGGCATCGACGAGAAGATCGGCAACTCGATCCTGATCAAGTTCAACCAGATCGGCTCGCTGACCGAGACCCTGGAAGCCATCCAGATGGCCAAGGCCGCCGGCTTCACCGCCGTGATTTCGCACCGTTCGGGCGAAACCGAGGACAGCACCATCGCTGACCTGGCCGTCGGCACTGCCGCTGGTCAGATCAAAACTGGCTCGCTGTGCCGTTCGGACCGCGTATCCAAGTACAACCAGCTGCTGCGCATCGAAGAGCAGCTGGGCGCCAAGGCGCCGTACCGTGGTCGCGCGGAATTCCGCGGCTGACGCTAGTCTGGTACGGTGAAGGGGTGGCAGGAGCCACCCCTTTGCGTATGGAGCTTATGGTTTGAGGTTACGTAGCCCTTACTGGCTGTTCGTCGTGCTGATCCTGGCGCTGGCCGGTCTGCAGTATCGCCTGTGGGTCGGTGATGGCAGCCTGGCGCAGGTGCGCGACCTGCAGAAGCAGATCGCCGACCAGCAGGGCGAGAACGAGCGTTTGCTCGAGCGTAACCGCATACTCGAGGCCGAAGTGGCCGAGCTCAAGAAAGGCACCGAGACGGTCGAGGAACGTGCCCGCCACGAACTCGGCATGGTCAAGGACAAGGAAACCCTCTACCAGCTCGCGCAATGACCACTTCCGCCTTCTGGGCCGTGATTCCGGCCGCCGGCATCGGTTCGCGGATGCGCGCCGATCGCCCCAAGCAATACCTCGACCTCGCTGGTCGCAGCATTCTCGAACGTACGCTCGACTGCTTCCTCGGCCATTCCCGTCTGAAAGGGTTGGTGGTCTGCCTGGCCGCCGATGATCCCTGGTGGCCGACCCTGCCCAGCGCTTCCAATGAATTGATCCAGCGTGCCGACGGTGGCCGCGAGCGCGCCGACTCGGTGCTCAATGGCCTGCTGCGCCTGGCCGAGCTGGGCGCTACGCCGGATGACTGGGTGCTGGTGCATGACGCCGCCCGGCCGAACCTGGCGCGCGCCGATCTGGATCGCTTACTGGACGAGTTGGAGTTCGACGCTGTGGGCGGCCTGCTCGGCGTGCCTGCGCGGGATACCTTGAAGCGCGTGGGCGCTGATGGCCGTGTAGTCGAAACCATCGACCGCAGCGTGGTCTGGCAGGCCTATACCCCGCAGATGTTCCGCCTCGGCGCGTTGCATCGCGCACTCGCGGATGCGCTGGTGGCCGATGCGGCCATCACTGACGAGGCGTCTGCCATGGAGTGGGCGGGCTATGCGCCGCGCATGGTGGAAGGGCGGGCGGACAACATCAAGGTCACCACCCCGGAAGACCTGCAGCGCCTGCAGCGTAACTTCGCCAAGCACTGAGCGCTCCTCCAGCCTGCGCCCCGGCCGAGCCTTGGGAGCAGTTATCTTTCCGGAGGTCCGTGTCGATGCTTTCCCCTCATCTCAGCCCTCTCCCGGAGGGGAAGGGGGCAGATCGTGCCGACTGACGCAATGGTTTCACCCTGCTCAGAACCGTCCCCTCTCCCGCTTGCGGGAGAGGGGCTTTTGACTTTGTAGGAGCGGACTCCGTCCGCGATGGGTTCGAAGCGCGCCGGAAGCCGATCGCGGACGGAGTCCGCTCCTACAAAAGTAGCCTCAGCCCAGCAGCGGTACTTCGATCAGGAAGCGGAACAGCGCCCCATGCTGCTCCACCGCCAGGCAGTGATAGCCGTGGCGCTTGGTGTCTTCCGGAATGCCATGCACCGACTGCGAACAGTCGGTGATCACCTCCAGCAGATCGCCCGGCTTGAGCGTCTCCAGGGTTTCCAGGGTGGCGAGGGCGTTGTACGGGCAATGTTCGCCGCGCAGATCAAGCGACAGCGTCGGCGTCTTGGTTTCGGACATCGTTGGCTTTCCGTTTACGAGTGAAGCGTTGCGCGTTGAGTTGAACCAGCAGCATGCACAGCGCGAGGCCGGCGAAGGTGATCAGCAGCCCGCCGCCGGGGCCGAACTCCTGCAGCAGGTTGAGCTTGGGATAGGGCAGGGCGAGGCTGGTGCCGAGCTGGTCCCAGAACACCGCGACCAGGGTTCCGCCGATCACGTTGCCGACGCCGACTACCCAGAAGTGCACCTGGCCTTCCATCGATCGGTACATCCAGCCGGTCTCGCAGCCGCCGGCCAGCACGATGCCGATACCAAACAGCACACCGCCGATCACGGCGTTCGGACCCATCCAGAAGATCTTCGGCGGCAAGCCGTTGTGGATCGCCGCGAAGGTGCCGACGCAGGCGGCCGCCATGCCGAGCAGGATGCCGAACGCGGCCTGGGTCCTGCCGGTGGTCCAGAGGTCACGGGCGGCGCTGGTGAAGCAGATCTGTGCGCGCTCGATCAGGCCGCCGAACAACAGGCCGAACAGGCAGGCCATGCCCAACACCAGTGAGACCTCAAAGCGCCAGGCGGCGAAGAGTGCTGCGATCGCCAACACGCCCATGCCCAGCCGCCATTGCAGTTTGGCGCGGCGGGCCAAGGCTTCGGCACTGGGCAAGGTGGCAGCCTTGCCGCCGACTTTCAGTGGAATACGCAGGAAGGGAAGCAGGCTGATCTTCACGCCGAACCAGGCACCGATCACCGTGGAAAACATGAAGGCCCAGGCGTGCGCCGAGAACATCGGGATGCCGGTGAAGAATGCGGCGAGGTTGCAGCCCATGGCCAGGCGCGCGCCGAAACCGGCGATCACGCCACCGATCAGGCCCTGCAACAGGCGCCGCTTGCTGGTCGGCCAGCGCAGGCTGACGTTGCCGGCCCAGAGCGCACAGACCAGCGCGCCGAGGAACATGCCGATGATCATCACACCATCGACGCGGTCCAGTGGCGTGCCCTGTAGGCCGATGATCTTGAAGTAGCTCCACTCTTGCGGCTGCAGGCCGAACCAGGACAGCACATGGCCGCCCCAGCGAGTGAACTCGCCGGTGACCGCCCAGAAGGTACCGGTCATTGCGAAGTAGTAGGCGGACGCGACGCCCAGTGCGATCAGGGTCGGCAGTGGCGACCAGAAGCGCAGCAGGTAGCGTTCGCGGAAGGCGGAGAGGGCGGACATGGCGTCTTCCTTGAAACAGGCACTTACGAACCGCCCATTCTAGCTGACCCTGCCGATCTTCAATTGCCGCAGGGCAAGTGGGAAACCTCTTACATTGGCTGCAATTGCTGTAGCCCGTCCTTCAGGTGGTCGACCAGTTGGCGCACCTTTGGCGAGAGGTGTCTCTGCTGCGGATACAATGCCCAGACCCCGGTGTTGGGGGGCTGATGGGCATCCAGAAGGGAGATCAGCCTTCCGCTGCGCAGATGTTCGAGTACGTAGTAGTCCGGTAACTGGCACAAACCAAAGCCACGCAGCGCCGCGTCGAGCACCGCCTGGCCGCTGTTGCAGCGCCAATTGCCCTGCACGCGGTGCTGGGTTTCGCGGCCCTCTTCGAGGAAGCTCCACTGGTCGCTGCTGCCAACCAAACAGTTGTAGTGCGCCAGATCCGCGGGACTCTGTGGCGCCCCGTGGCGAGCGAGGTAGTCCGGCGTGGCGCACAGGTACATCACCCGGGGTGCCAGACGCGTCGCTACCAGCCGAGAATCGCTCAGCCGACCCAGGCGGATGGCGAGATCGAAGCCTTCATGGAACAGGTCCAGTTGGCGATTGGACAGCTCGATTTCCACCCTTAGTTGCGGAAACTGCGCCATGAACTCGTTCACCAGCGGCACCACGAAGCGCTCGCCATAGGCCACCGCGCAGGTCATCCGCAGCAGGCCCTTGGGTTCGGCGGACAGGTCGCTGACGGCGCGCAGCGCTTCCTCGCGCGCATCCTGCAGGCGGCGACAGTGCTGCAGGAAAGTCTGCCCGGCTTCGCTCAGCGTTACCTTGCGCGTGTTGCGGTAGAGCAGGCGGGTCTGCAGGCGTTCCTCCAGGCGAGCCACCTGGCGGCTGACATGGGACGACGAGACTCCAAGGCGTTCGGCGGCGGCAGTGAACTGCCCGGTTTCGGCGACGGCGACGAATTCGTCCAGCCCTTCCCAGCGGTGCATCTGGATTGTCCCTGTATGGCAATAATGTTTTGATTATTGCCTGATTATTCCCTGAAACGGGGTTTTCTACACTTCCATCGCTTTGAGGAGCACTCTTCGCAGTGGCTCATTCATTCCCCGACGTGGCGTTGTCCCGTCCCGGTTTCTCGGCGTACCTCGCCGAAGCCGTTCGCCCCGGCGAACGCTGTCGTTTCCTTCGTTCAGGAGTTTCCAGATGATCAAGTCCCGTGCCGCCGTCGCCTTCGCCCCCAACAAACCGTTGGAAATCGTCGAAGTCGATGTGGCGCCGCCGCAGAAGGGTGAAGTGCTGGTGCGCATCGTCGCCACCGGCGTCTGCCACACCGATGCGTACACCCTGTCCGGCCAGGATTCCGAAGGCGTCTTCCCATGCATCCTGGGTCACGAAGGCGGCGGTATCGTCGAGGCGGTGGGCGAGGGCGTGACCTCGCTGAAGGTGGGTGACCACGTGATCCCGCTGTACACCGCCGAATGCCGCGAGTGCAAATTCTGCAAGTCCGGCAAGACCAACCTCTGCCAGGCCGTGCGCGCCACACAGGGCAAGGGCCTGATGCCCGATGGCACCAGCCGCTTCTCCTATAAGGGCGAGCCGATCTATCACTACATGGGTTGCTCGACCTTCTCCGAGTACACCGTGCTGCCGGAAATCTCGCTGGCCAAGATCCCCGAGGAAGCGCCGCTGGAGAAGGTCTGCCTGCTCGGTTGCGGCGTCACCACCGGCATCGGCGCCGTGCTGAACACCGCCAAGGTGGAAGAGGGTGCCACCGTCGCCATCTTCGGCCTGGGCGGCATCGGCCTGGCGGCGATCATCGGCGCCAAGATGGCCAAGGCCTCGCGCATCATCGCTGTCGACATCAACCCGGCGAAATTCGATATCGCCAAGGAGCTGGGCGCCACCGACTTCGTCAATCCGAAGGATCATCAGAAGCCGATCCAGGAAGTGATCGTCGACATGACCGATGGCGGCGTGGACTATTCCTTCGAGTGCGTCGGCAACGTGCAACTGATGCGTGCGGCGCTGGAGTGCTGCCACAAGGGCTGGGGCGAGTCCACCATCATCGGCGTTGCCGGCGCTGGCCAGGAAATCAGCACCCGTCCGTTCCAGCTGGTCACCGGCCGTGTCTGGCGCGGTTCGGCCTTCGGTGGTGTGAAAGGCCGTACCGAACTGCCTAGCTATGTAGAGAAGGCGCAGAAGGGCGAGATTCCGCTGGATACCTTCATCACCCACACCATGGGCCTGGAGAAGATCAACGAAGCGTTTGACCTGATGCACGAAGGCAAGAGCATCCGCTCGGTCATCCACTACTGATCGCATCGCCGGGGCCTTTCGGCCCCGGCGTCACAGGAAAGGAGGGTTTCATGACGGATTCCATCGAACTGATCAGCAGCCAGAAGAGCTTTGGCGGTTGGCACCAACGCTATCGCCATCGCTCCGAAACCCTCGGCTGCGACATGGTTTTCGCGGTCTACCTGCCGCCGCAAGCCGAGCCCGAGGCGGGTCTGCCAGTGCTGTACTGGCTGTCCGGCCTGACCTGCACCGACGAAAATTTCATGCAGAAAGCCGGCGCCCAGCGCATGGCGGCCGAACTCGGTCTTGTGATCGTGGCGCCGGACACCAGTCCGCGTGGCCCCGAGGTGCCCGGTGATCCGGATGGCGCCTGGGATTTCGGCCTGGGGGCGGGGTTCTATGTAAACGCTACCCAGGAGCCCTGGGCACGCCACTACCGGATGCACGACTACGTGGTACAGGAGTTGCCGGCGCTGATCGAGGCGAATTTCCCGGTTTCCCAGAAGCGCGGCATCAGCGGACACTCCATGGGAGGCCATGGTGCGCTGGTCTGCGCCTTGCGCAATCCGGGGCGCTACCTGTCGCTGTCGGCATTCGCACCCATCACCCACCCGAGCGATTGTCCCTGGGGACAGAAGGCGCTGGGCCGCTTCCTCGGCGAAGACCCCGCGGCGTGGCGCGAGTGGGACGCGGTGGAATTGCTGGCCGATGCCAGCGAGCGCCTGCCCATCCTGGTGGACCAGGGCGACCGCGACGACTTCCTCGCTGTGCAACTCAAGCCCGACGCCTTGCGCGAAGCGGCAGCCGCGGCCGGCCATCCATTGGAGCTACGCCTGCAGCCGGGGTACGACCACAGCTACTACTTCATCGCCAGCTTCATTGAGGATCACCTGCGCCATCACGCCGCGGCGCTGTGTGGCTGACACCCTGAGCGCGGTGATCCGGTAGAATCGACGCCCTGACATCAACAGGGCGTTTTTTCATGCGTATCGGACATGGTTACGACGTGCACCGCTTCGGCGAGGGCGACTTCATCACCCTCGGCGGCGTGCGCATTCCCCACAAGTTCGGGCTCATCGCCCATTCCGACGGCGACGTACTCCTGCACGCTCTCTCCGATGCCCTGCTGGGCGCCTGCGCGCTGGGCGACATCGGCAAACACTTCCCCGACACCGACCCGCAGTTCAAGGGCGCCGACAGCCGCGCGCTGCTGCGTCACGTGCTGTCCCTGGTGGAGGCCAAGGGCTGGAAAGTGGAAAACGTCGACACCACCATCATTGCCCAGGCTCCCAAGATGGCCCCGCACATCCAGTCCATGCGCGAGACCATCGCCGCCGACCTCAAGGTCGAACTGGACCAGGTCAACGTCAAGGCGACCACCACCGAGAAACTCGGCTTCACCGGCCGTGAAGAGGGCATCGCGGTTCACGCCGTGGCCCTGCTGAGCCGCGCATGACCGAGCTGGAACTGCTGGGCCCGCGTGCCCATGGCGAACCCTGCGGGAGCGGTGTCCTCAAGGCCGTGGCCGAGGACTTCCAGGTCGACGAAGTGCTCGATATCCCGCTTTCCGGTGACGGTGAGCATCTGTGGCTGTGGGTGGAAAAGCGTGGGCTGAATACCGAGGAGGCCGCCCGCCGCCTGGCCCGCGCTGCGGGTGTGCCGGTGAAGATGATCAGCTACGCCGGCCTGAAAGACCGTCAGGCGCTGACCCGCCAGTGGTTCAGTCTGCACCTGCCGGGCAAGTCCGATCCGGACCTGGCCGCCGCCGAGGATGACACTCTGCGCATCCTCGAACGCAATCGTCACCGCCGCAAACTCCAGCGGGGCGCGCATTCGGCCAACGGCTTCACCTTGCGCCTGACCGAGCTGCAGGCGGATCGCGAGGCGCTCGAAGCGCGCCTGAAGGCCATCGTCGCCCAGGGCGTGCCGAACTACTTCGGCACCCAGCGCTTCGGCCATGACGGCGGCAACGTCTTTGATGCCCGTGGCTTTGCCGAGCGCGGCAAGCTGCCGGAACATCGCAACATGCGCTCGCGGATGCTGTCGGCCGCCCGCAGCTACATCTTCAATCAGGTGCTGGCTCGCCGCGTTGAGGACGGGACCTGGAACCAGGCGCAGGTCGGTGACCTGTTGGCGTTCACCGACAGCCGCAGCTTCTTCCCCGCTGGCGAAGCGGAATGCTCAGATCCGCGGCTTGCGGTGCTGGACCTGCACCCGACGGGGCCGATGTGGGGCGAGGGCGATTCACCGGCGACGAACTTGCCCGGAGACATCGAGCGCAGCGTACAGCAGGCCGAGATGGCGCTATGCCAGTGGCTCGCCAGTGCGGACATGGCGCACGAACGGCGCATTCTGCGCCTCCCCATCCCGGGCCTGACATGGCATTATCCCGCCCCTGACATTCTGCAACTGGAATTCGTCCTGCCGGCGGGCTGCTTCGCCACCGTGGTAGTGCGCGAGCTGATCGACCTCGTGCCGGCAGGGCAGACGGAAAGCCCATGCGCATATTGATTGCCAACGACGACGGGGTCACAGCACCCGGTATCGCCGCGCTTCACGACGCGCTGTCGGATTATGCCGACTGCATCGTGATCGCCCCGGAAGCCGATCGCAGCGGAGCGAGCAGTTCGCTCACGCTGGATCGGCCGCTGCATCCTCATCGCCTCGGCAATGGCTTCATCAGCCTCAACGGCACACCGACGGACTGCGTGCACCTGGGCCTCAACGGCCTGCTGAAGGACGTGCCGGACATGGTCGTGTCGGGAATCAACCTGGGGGCAAACCTTGGTGACGACGTGCTCTACTCGGGCACCGTGGCCGCGGCCCTGGAGGGGCGTTTCCTGTCACGCCCAGCCTTCGCCTTCTCGCTGTGCTCGCGCCTGACCGACAATTTGCCCACCGCGATGCATTTCGCCCGCCTGCTGGTGGAGTCCCACGAGAAGCTCGCGCTGCCGCCGCGCACCGTGCTCAACGTGAACATCCCCAACCTGCCGCTGGAGCGCATCAAGGGCATCCAGCTGACGCGCCTGGGACATCGTGCCCGCGCCAAACCGCCGGTCAAGGTGGTCAACCCGCGCGGCAAGGAAGGTTACTGGATTGCCGCCGCCGGCGATGCCGAAGATGGCGGGGAGGGCACCGATTTCCACGCCGTCATGCAGGGTTACGTGTCGATCACGCCGCTGCAGATGGACCGGACCTATCGAGAGGCGTTCAATGTCCTTGGCGACTGGCTCGGAGGGCTCGACCATGGCCAATGAACTGTCGCGCCGCGGGGGGATTGGCATGACCTCACAGCGAACCCGCGAGCGTCTGATCCAGCGGTTGTATGAAGAGGGCTTGTCCAACGCCCACGTGCTGGAAGTGATTCGCCGGACACCGCGCCACCTGTTCGTTGATGAGGCGTTGTCGCATCGTGCGTATGAAGACACGGCGCTGCCCATCGGCCATAACCAGACCATCTCGCAGCCCTTCATGGTGGCGCGGATGACGGAGCTCCTGCTGGCTGCCGGCCCGCTGGACAAGGTGTTGGAGATCGGAACGGGGTCTGGATATCAGACTGCGGTGCTTTCCCAGCTGGTGGAGCGGGTATTCTCCGTCGAGCGCATCCAGGCGCTGCAGGATCGCGCCAAGGAGCGACTTGCGGAGCTAAATCTGAGAAATGTTGTCTTTCGTTGGGGCGACGGCTGGGAAGGCTGGCCTGCCCTGGCACCTTACAACGGCATCATTGTCACTGCTGCTGCCGCGGAAGTCCCACAAGCCCTGCAGGATCAGCTGGCGCCTGGTGGGCGGCTGGTGATTCCGGTCGGGAGCGGCGAAGTGCAGCAACTGATGCTGATCGTCCGCACCGAGGACGGTTTCCAACGCCAGGTGCTGGACTCCGTGCGCTTCGTGCCGCTGCTCAATGGTCCGCTAGGCTGAAAGCGAAGCGCTAACGGCGACGGATAGACTACCGGCCAGTGAGGCTGGATGTAATTTCATGGATAAGGGGGATGGGTGAGCTTGTCAGCGACCCTGCATCAACGGAACTGGATCAAGGGCCTGGGCCACATCATGGTGACTGTTGCCGTTTGCTCTCTGCTGGCGGCCTGCTCATCGACTTCTCGTGGCGGCGCCACAGTCGTCGACCGCAATGCGGCTGCGAGCAAGCCTGCAACCACCAGCGGCCAGTACGTGGTGCGTCGAGGTGACACCCTGTACTCCATCGCCTTCCGCTATGGCTGGGACTGGAAAGCCCTGGCTGCGCGCAACAACATCCCAGCGCCCTATACCATTCGCCCGGGACAATCGATCCGTTTTGACGGTGGCCCTTCCTCTGCGCCATCCGTCGCCAAAAATACAACGCCTGTCGCGCCGGTAATCGTCAACAAACCGGCTACAACTCCTGCTGCCGCCAGTAAACCGACTACCACTTCGCCTGCACCCATCGCCCAGGCCCCCGCCAGCAGCGCAACTCCGGCTGTGTCGGGAGGTGCCGTGGGTGGGTGGATATGGCCCACCAACGGCACCCTGATTGGGCGTTTTGCATCAAACGGCAGTTTGAATAAAGGGATTGATATAGCCGGGCAATTGGGCCAGCCTGTCCTGGCTGCGTCTAATGGCACGGTGGTGTACGCCGGTAGTGGTTTGCGGGGCTACGGCGAACTCGTGATCATTAAGCACAGCGATACCTACGTGAGCGCCTACGGTCACAACCGCAGGTTGCTGGTGCGGGAAGGGCAACAGGTCAAAGTCGGGCAGAACATTGCCGAGATGGGCTCCACAGGGACTGACCGGGTGAAGCTGCACTTCGAGATTCGCCGCCAGGGTAAACCTGTAGATCCGCTGCAATACCTGCCAAGTCGTTGACGCTAGCTGTTCCCCTGCGTGGGTGAGCGGGCCTCGGTGTCCTAAGGATAAGGACGCACCTGGGCTTGTTGTCGAACTCAGCAAGGGATAACGACATGGCACTTAAAAAAGAAGGGCCGGAGTTTGACGTCGATGATGAAGTGCTCCTTCTGGAGCCTGGCATCATCCTTGAAGAGTCGCTTGCCGAAGAGCAGGTATCACTTCGAGTCACTCCTAAAGCCACCTCTCTCTCCTCTCTCAAGCAACACAAGCATATCGACTACAGCCGCGCGCTCGACGCGACCCAGCTGTATCTGAATGAAATCGGTTTCTCGCCGCTTCTGACTCCGGAAGAGGAAGTCCACTTTGCGCGTCTCGCGCAGAAGGGCGACCCGGCCGGGCGTCGGCGAATGATCGAAAGCAACTTGCGTCTGGTGGTGAAGATTGCGCGGCGTTACGTCAATCGCGGTCTTTCCCTGCTCGACCTGATCGAAGAGGGCAACCTCGGGCTGATCCGCGCGGTGGAGAAATTCGACCCCGAGCGTGGCTTCCGCTTCTCCACCTATGCAACCTGGTGGATTCGTCAGACCATCGAACGGGCCATCATGAACCAGACCCGAACCATCCGTTTGCCGATCCACGTGGTGAAGGAACTCAACGTCTATCTGCGGGCGGCTCGCGAGCTGACCCACAAGCTGGACCACGAGCCTTCTCCCGAGGAAATCGCCAACCTGCTCGAGAAGCCGGTGGAAGAGGTCAAGCGCATGCTCGGTCTGAACGAGCGGGTGACCTCCGTGGATGTCTCGCTCGGCCCGGACTCGGACAAGACCCTACTCGATACCCTGACCGATGATCGCCCCACTGATCCTTGCGAGCTGCTGCAGGATGATGATCTCAGCGAGAGCATCGACCAGTGGCTGTCGGAACTGACCGACAAGCAGCGCGAGGTGGTGATCCGCCGCTTCGGCCTGCGTGGCCATGAAAGCAGTACCCTGGAGGAAGTTGGCCAGGAGATCGGTCTGACCCGCGAGCGGGTTCGGCAGATTCAGGTCGAAGCCCTCAAGCGCTTGCGCGAAATCCTTGAGAAGAACGGTCTTTCAAGCGACGCCCTGTTCCAATAGCGCCTCGGCAGGACCACAAAGAAGCCCGGATGATTCCGGGCTTTTTTATTCGCCGTGCTGTAAGCATTCGCTTACATAAGCTGTGAGCGATAAGCTTGAAATTGGCTTGGTACAAACCTAATTCTTTGCCAAGCATTTGTTTTAAAAGGGTTTATTTTTTGTTTTTGCCTGGGGGAGTTACTGGGTGCGCGAATCTGTCCTAGTTGCCGCAACCGGGTAGGCGGGTAATATCACTCCTGCGTACACGGAAAGACGCAAGCCGGTAAGGATGCCGGTCAGGACATCGCAGGATGGCGATTCATCAGGATGATGAACTAGGGAAGAAAGAGTGGGCGGGTTATCCCGCCCCTTTTTTTGCCCGCAGAAAAGTAGTGCTCCAGATGCAGAAAGGCCCGCGCGAAGCGGGCCTTTCTTGTTTGAAGCGGTGGAGATCAACGCTCCAGGTACTGCATCTTGTTCGGCTTGCCGTCCCACTCTTCAGCGTCCGGCAGGGAATCCTTCTTCTCGGTGATGTTTGGCCATACATCGGCCAGATCCTTGTTCAGCTCGATGAACTCCTGCATACCATCCGGGACTTCGTCCTCGGAGAAGATCGCCTGTGCCGGGCACTCCGGTTCGCACAGGGCGCAGTCAATGCACTCATCCGGGTGGATGACCAGGAAGTTCGGGCCTTCGTAGAAGCAGTCCACCGGGCATACTTCCACGCAGTCGGTGTATTTGCACTTGATGCAGTTGTCGGTGACGACGAAGGTCATTTCTAATTTTCTCCTCAGGCGGGCGGCTAAGCGCGCGCGATTCTAGCAGCTTGTCCTGCGATTCGTCAGACTCGCATCTTCCATGCATATAACAATTCGAGAGCTTGGCGCGGTGTCAGGTCATCCGGGCTGACATGCATCAGCTCTTCGACAATCGGATGCGGCAGGCTGGCGAACAGGTCGCTTTGCAGCGGTGCTGGGCTCTTCGGGTCGTTCGAGCGGGGCGCTTCGTGGGGCAGGCTGGTGGTTTCCAGGCGCGACAGATGCTCCCGGGCGCGCTGAATTACCGCACCCGGCACGCCGGCCAGTTGCGCAACCGCCAGGCCATAACTCTGGCTTGCCGGACCGGGCAGCACGTGGTGCAGGAACACGATGCGCTCGTTGTGCTCGGTAGCGTTCAGGTGAACGTTGGCAACCGCCGGCTCGCTTTCGGGCAGCACGGTCAGCTCGAAATAGTGAGTAGCGAACAGGGTGAAAGCGCGCAACTTCGCCAGGTGTTCGGCAGCCGACCATGCCAGCGACAGGCCGTCGAAGGTGCTGGTGCCGCGACCCACTTCGTCCATCAGCACCAGGCTGCGCTCACTGGCATTGTGCAGGATGTTGGCGGTTTCGCTCATCTCCACCATGAAGGTCGAGCGACCGCCGGCGAGGTCGTCGGAGGAGCCAATCCGGGTGAAGATGCGATCCACCAGCGACAGCTCGCAGCGCGCGGCCGGGACGAAGCTGCCGATATGAGCAAGCAGTACGATCAACGCTGTTTGACGCATATAGGTCGATTTACCGCCCATGTTCGGACCGGTAATCACCAGCATGCGAGTGTCTTGATCGAGATTCAGGTCGTTCGCGACGAAGGGCGTATTCAGCACCTGCTCGACCACCGGGTGACGACCCTGCTCGATGAGAATGCCGGACTCTTCGACGAAGCGCGGGCGATTCAGATCCAGGTTCAGTGCGCGCTCGGCCAGGTTTGACAGCACATCCAGTTCGGCGAGTGCAGCGGCAGTGTCCTGCAGCGGCGCGAGCTGCGCGATCAGCAGCTCCAGCAACTCTTCATAGAGTTGTTTCTCGCGGGCCAGTGCACGGCTCTGGGCGGACAGCGCCTTGTCCTCGAATGCCTTCAACTCCGGGGTGATGAAGCGCTCGGCGCCTTTCAGGGTCTGGCGGCGGATGTAGTCAGCCGGCGCCTGCTCGGCCTGCACACGTGGCAGCTCGATGTAGTAGCCGTGGATCCGGTTGTAACCGACCTTCAGGTTCGGCAGGCCGGTGCGGGCTTTTTCCCGAGTTTCCAGGTCCATCAGGTACTGGCCGGCGTTCTCGCTGAGCATCTGCAGCTCGTCGAGCTCGGCGTCGTAACCGCGGGCGATGACGCCGCCATCGCGGATCACCGCCGGCGGGTTTTCGATCACGGCGCGCGCAAGCAGATCGGCCAGTTCCGGGTAGGTGCGGATGCTGACGGCCAGTTCGCCGAGATGCGGAGCTTCCAGTTCTGTCATGCCCCGTTGCAGTTCGGGCAATGCGGCGAGCGCGTCACGCAGGCGTGCAAGGTCACGCGGGCGGGCGTTTCTCAGGCCGATTCGGGCAAGGATGCGTTCAACATCGCCGATTTCCTTCAGTTGTGGCTGAAGAGTCTCGAATCGGTAGCGCTCAAGCAGGCAGGCGATGGACTCCTGGCGAGCTTCGAGCACCGCGCGGTCGCGCAGCGGACGATTCAACCAACGGGTCAGCAAGCGGCTGCCCATGGCGGTCTGGCAGCGGTCGACCACTGATTGCAGGGTGTTGTCACGGCCACCGGCGAGGTTGGTGTCGAGTTCCAGGTTGCGGCGGCTGGCGCCGTCGAGGATCACCGTGTCGTCGATGCGTTCGTGACGCAGGCTGCGCAGGTGCGGCAGGGCGGTGCGCTGGGTTTCCTTGGCGTAGGCCAGCAGGCAGCCGGCGGCGCCGATGGCCAGGGTCAGGTCCTGGCAGCCGAAGCCTTTCAGGTCCTGGACGCCGAATTGTTGGCACAGGCTCTTGCGCGCGGAATCGCGATCGAAATCCCACGGTGCGCGGCGGTGCGAGCCACGGCGTTTCTCCGCCGGCAGGCCCTGCGGCCAGTCGTCGGGGATCAGCAACTCGGCGGGGTTCATGCGCTCCAGTTCGGCCAGCAGGGTTTCCCAGCCTTTTATCTCCTGGACGTTGAAGCGGCCGCTGGTGATGTCCAGCACGGCCAGGCCGAACAGGCGTTCGTCGCCCAGCACGGCGGCGATCAGGTTGTCGCGGCGCTCGTCGAGCAGCGCTTCGTCACTGACGGTGCCGGGAGTCAGGATGCGCACGACCTGGCGCTCCACCGGACCCTTGCTGGTGGCGGGGTCGCCGATCTGCTCGCAGATCACTACCGACTCGCCGAGCTTTACCAGCTTGGCGAGATAGCCTTCGGCGGAATGGAAAGGGATGCCGGCCATGGGAATGGCATTGCCGGCGGACTGGCCGCGCGCGGTGAGGGTGATATCGAGCAGCTTGGCCGCCTTTTTGGCGTCCTCGTAGAACAGTTCGTAGAAGTCGCCCATGCGGTAGAACATCAGTTGATCCGGGTGCTGGTTCTTCAGTCCCCAGTACTGCTGCATCATTGGCGTGTGGGCGGAGAGATCGCTCTGACTCATGGCTTCTGGCTGTCCGGCTTCAACATGCAAAAGCGCCTAGTGTACGGTATCCGCCTGGCCTTCTTTAACCCCGGAGCGCACTGTGCCCGTTACCGATTCCTTTATTACCGATCTCTCCTCCCGGCTCGGCGCGCGGCTCGCGGCCAACCAGTTGCGCGTCACCACCGCCGAATCCTGCACCGGCGGTGGGATTGCCGAGGCAATCACGCGCATTTCCGGCAGTTCGGCCTGGTTCGAGGCGGGTTACGTGACCTATTCCAATAACCAGAAGACCCGCCAGCTGGATGTCGCGCCGGAGCTGTTTGCGAAGGTCGGCGCCGTCAGTCGCGAAGTGGTCGAGGCCATGGTCGCTGGTGCCCTGCCGCGCAGCGGGGCGGATATCGCCGTGGCGGTCAGCGGCATTGCCGGCCCGGACGGCGGCTCCGCCGAGAAGCCGGTAGGAACCGTCTGGCTGGCCTGGCGCAAAGGCGAACAGGTGTTCAGTGAGCGTCGTCTTTATGCCGGCGATCGGGAAGCCGTGCGCCGGCAAACCGTGGCGACCGCTCTGGAAGGGCTGTTGCGACTGGCGGACGGGGAAAATCCGATTCAGGGGTAGGCGAGCGGCTTGCCCTGTGGAATAATACTGGCTACTTATACAGTTGTTCGTGGCCGCCCGGCCGCCTGACTTCGCGAGGACTTCAATGGACGACAACAAGAAGCGCGCCCTGGCCGCGGCCCTGGGACAGATCGAACGCCAATTCGGCAAAGGCGCGGTCATGCGCATGGGCGACCATGAGCGCCAGGCTATCCCTGCCATCTCCACCGGCTCGCTGGGTCTGGACATCGCGCTGGGCATTGGCGGTCTGCCGCGCGGCCGTATCGTTGAGATCTACGGTCCGGAATCTTCGGGTAAGACCACGCTGACTCTGTCGGTCATCGCTCAGGCGCAGAAAGTAGGCGCCACCTGTGCCTTCGTCGATGCCGAGCACGCGCTCGACCCCGACTATGCTGGCAAGCTGGGCGTCAACGTTGACGATCTGCTGGTTTCCCAGCCGGACACCGGCGAGCAGGCCCTGGAAATCACCGATATGCTGGTGCGCTCCAATGCTGTTGACGTGATCATTGTCGACTCCGTAGCCGCCCTTGTACCGAAAGCCGAAATCGAAGGCGAGATGGGCGATCAGCACGTCGGTCTGCAGGCCCGCCTGATGTCCCAGGCGCTGCGCAAGATCACCGGCAACATCAAGAACGCCAACTGCCTGGTCATCTTCATCAACCAGATCCGCATGAAGATCGGTGTGATGTTCGGCAACCCGGAAACCACCACCGGTGGTAACGCGCTGAAGTTCTACTCCTCCGTCCGCCTGGACATCCGTCGTACTGGCGCGGTGAAGGAAGGCGACGAGGTGGTCGGCAGCGAAACCCGCGTCAAGGTCGTGAAGAACAAGGTCGCCCCGCCGTTCCGTCAGGCCGAGTTCCAGATCATGTATGGCCGCGGCATCTACCGCACCGGCGAGATCATCGACCTGGGTGTACAGCTGGGTCTGATCGAGAAGTCCGGCGCCTGGTACAGCTACCAGGGCAGCAAGATCGGCCAGGGCAAAGCCAACGCGGCCAAGTTCCTGGAAGATAACGCCGAGATCTGCACCACTCTCGACAAGGCTATCCGTGATCAACTGCTGACCAACCAGGCAGCTCCGACCAAGGCCGAGCTCGCGGCGGCGGAAGCCGAAGCAGAAGCTGAAGCCGACTATTAATAGTCATGGCCGCCGAGCTCGATAACCCCGTCGCGGTGCGGCGGGTCGCCATGGACCTGCTGGCAAGACGCGAGCATGGCCGGGCGGAGCTCTCGCGCAAGCTGCGGCAACGCGGTGCGACGCAGGACCTGATCGACCCCGCCCTCGACCGCCTGGCCGAGGAGGGGTTGCTCAACGAAAGCCGTTACCTGGAAAGCTACATCGCCAGCCGTGCGCGGGCCGGTTACGGTCCGATGCGGATTCGCGAAGAGTTGTCGCAACGCGGTTTACCCCGTGGGGAAATCGATGGCGCGCTGAGCGAGTCGGGTGTCGACTGGAATGAAAACCTGCGCGAAGTCTGGCGCCGCAAGTTCACCCGGTTGCCGCAGGACGCGCGTGAACGGGCCCAGCAGGGGCGGTTCCTGAGTTATCGGGGCTACTCGATGGAGGCCATCAGTCGTCTATTGAGCGGTCGACGCTCGGACGATTGAGAGCGCAGTTGAAAACAAGGCACCCACTCGGGTGCCTTGTTCGTTTCCGGGGCGGTGAATCAGCGTTCCCAGTTCTCCGGCTGGTTGATGAAGTTCAACAGCTCGCGCAGACGTCCCTGATGCCGGCCATTGAAAGCGAAAGCCAGGCGGGTGAGGTGGGAGAACTCGGGCTCGTCCAGCTCGGAGTCGCTGTAGGGTTGCTGGTGGAAGCCGTCGGTGACGCAGAGGTCGCCGAACTCCTGTTCCAGCAACGCCAGCGCGCGAGTGCTCAAGGGGTGGTTCAGTCGGATGACGAAGCGGTCCTTGAGCCAGCGACTGGAGTGGAAGTTGCTGTAGAACTGGGCTATTTCCTCGACGGCATCCTCGGCCGAAAACACCAGTTTCATCAGGTTCATGTCGCTCGGCAGGATGTAGCCATTGTCCTCTAGCTGGTCCTTGATGAACTCCAGCGCGTGGTCCCAGTAATGCCCGCCAGGCTGGTCGAGTAGCACCACCGGCACCAGCGGACTCTTGCCGGTCTGGATAAGGGTCAGTACTTCCAGCGCTTCGTCGAGCGTGCCAAAACCACCAGGGCAGAGCACCAGGGCATCGGCTTCCTTGACGAAGAACAGCTTGCGCAGGAAGAAGAAGTGGAATGACAGCAGGTTGTTGGTGCCGTCCACGATGCGATTGGCGTGTTGCTCGAAGGGCAGGGTGATGTTGAAGCCGAGGCTGTTTTCCAGTCCTGCGCCTTCATGGGCAGCGGCCATGATGCCGCCGCCAGCGCCGGTAATGACCATCAGGTCGTAGCGGGCCAGGGTTTGGCCCAGTTCGCGGGCGAGCGCGTAGACGGGGTGATCGACCGGCGTGCGGGCCGAGCCGAACACCGTGACTTTGCGGCGTCGCTTGAACTGCTCCAGCGTGCTGAAGGCATGCTCCATTTCACGCAGGGTCTGCAGCATGATCTTGGCGTCCCAGCGGTTGCGGTCGGCCTGGGCCATGCGGGCGACGGTGGTGAGCATCTCGCGGTACAGCGGCAGGTTCTGGCTGTTGCCGGGGGCGGCCAGTTCGGCCAGCTCCTCGATCTTTTGCGTCAGGTCCGTTCCGCTGGTCTGGAAGTGCCTGGAGAGGTAGTCGTCGGGCTCATAGGGCATGTTGATACTCCTTGTTCATCAACCCCTGTTCGCCTGTCCACGGGCGGCGCCGGCCACGCAAGGTGACGCTGGGCGGTAACGCAATCGCGCCTCGCCGCATGCACAGGAATAAGCAGGAGGCCTGCGCAGTCTGGCACGCGGGTGTGACAGTCGGTGAGGCCTCGATTTCAGATGGCGATCCGGTCCCCTTGCTCCGGAATATTGGCTGTCCAGTTCAGGCGATCCTGGAGTGCGCCTTTGAGTGCATCCATTTTTTCCCGCTCGCCATGTATCAGGTATAGCTCGGGTTTGTGTGCGAAGTGGCCAACCCACTGAATCAATTGTGATTGTCCGGCATGCGCGGAGAATCCGCCGAGGGTATGGACTTGAGCTTTCACGCCGATGCGCTGACGCAGGATGCGTACCGATTCCGCGCCGTCGACGATGGCTCGTCCCAGCGTGCCCTTGGCCTGGAACCCTGGGAAGACGATATGGCATTCCTGCCGCCAGAGGTTGTGCTTGAGATGGTGGACGATACGCCCGCCGGTGCACATGCCGCTGCCGGCTATGATGATCGCGCCGCTCTTGATCCGATTCAGTGCCATGGACTCTTCGGCACTTTGGGTCGTGCGCAGGATCGGCAGCCAGTCGCCGACCTTGGCCGTGCCGGTACCGCGCATGTATTCGCGGTCGACGTCGGCGATCTCGCCAATGTGTTGCAGGTAGATATTGTTGGCCTGGGCGGCCATGGGGCTGTCGAGATAGACCACTTGCTGCGGCAGCCGGCCTTCCTGGTAGAAGCGCCCGAGGTAATAGATCAGATCCTGCGTGCGGCCAACGGCGAAGGAGGGAATCAGCACGTTGCCGCCATCGGCTTGCGCGCGCTGGAGAACTCCGCTGAGTTCCAGCAGGGTTTCGTTAGCATCCCGGTGATCGCGGTCGCCGTAAGTGGACTCCAGCAACACCACATCGGCGCGTGTCAGCGGAGTGGGCGTGCGCATCAGCGGCGAGCAGGTACTGCCCAGGTCGCCGGAGAACACCAGGCGCCGGGTCGTACCAAATTCGTGAATCTCGATTTCAACGATGGCCGAGCCGAGGATGTGCCCGGCATTGTGGAAGGTCAGGCGAATGCCGCGGGCGACGTCCACCGTGCTGCCGTAGCTGACGCGGCGCCGCTGGTTCAGCGTGCGCGAGGCGTCTTCCACGGTATACAGCGGCTTCACCGGGGGCTTTCCGAGGCGTGCGCGCCACTTGTTTTCCCATTCCGCGTCCTTTTCCTGGATGTGCGCTGAATCCATCAGCATCAGTTCCAGCAGGTCGCAGCAGGATTCGGTGGCGTAGATCGGCCCTTTGTAGCCTTCCCTTACCAGGCGCGGCAGCAGACCGCTGTGGTCGAGGTGGGCGTGGGACAGCACGACCGCATCGAGTTCCTTGGGATCGAAGGGGAAGGGGGTGCGGTTGTTCGCCTCGTTTTCACGGGTGCCCTTGTTCGCGCTGCGCCCCTGGCGCATCCCGCACTCGAGCAGCACGCGGACGCCATCGCGGGTTTCCAGCAGGTAGCAGGAACCGGTGACTTCCTGGATCGCGCCGATGAAGGTGAGAAGCGCCATATGGTCTCCTAGTCGGAATTCTCTTTCAGCCTTGCCCGAAAGGTCGGGACGGTCGTTGATACATGTCAGCGCCGGTCCGATCTGTGGCGACCTAGACTTTCCTGCATAACCAAGGGAGAGCCGATATGTCACAGATCCTGCCAAGTCCTGAGGAGCTTGCCGCCCACGCGGCAAGCGAGCCGGAATATGCTCGCTGGCTGCGAGGCCGTGGTCCGCTTCAGCATAGCCCGCAGACCCAGGCGGCGGTCTTCCGTATGGCACATCAATTGGTTCAGTACGGCCTGCAGCCGGATCTGGCCAGCGCTTACCGGTTGTTCGTTGCGCTGGATCGCCTGACTTGCACCGGCTTATGGCTGGTGGCGCACATGACCTACGCCAAGCGTGTCCGCCTCGATGGCGCCCCGCTGCGGGCCGAGGATTTCAAGGCGCATCCCGAGGGCCACACCGGCGGCGCGCTGAACATGGTGCCAGCCTACGCGGGCTATCTGGCGCTTAACGCACTGAGCGGCAAGACTCGCGGCTGGTTGATGGGGCAGGGCCACTGCGTGGCGGCGATCGACGCGCTCAACGTGCTGACCGGCAACCTGCATCCCGAGCAGGCAGCCGCCTACGGCCAGGGCGAGGCTGGGCTGGATCGGCTGCTGCAGGACTTCTACAGCTATGCCCAGGCGCCCGACGGCAAGGTCGCTGTGCCGCTGGGCAGCCATGTGAACCCGCATACCGCCGGTGGCGTCGCCGAAGGCGGCTACCTCGGTTTCGCCGAACTGATGTATGCCCACATGCCATTGCCCGGCGAGACGCTGGTGGCATTCCTCTCGGACGGCGCCGCGGAGGAGCAGCGCGGCAGCGACTGGATTCCTCGCTGGTGGCGTGCGGAAGACTGCGGGACGGCGTTACCCGTGATGATCGCCAACGGCAGGCGCATCGAGCAGCGCACCGACCTGGGCACCCATGAGGGTCTGGAGGGCTTCAAGCAGCACCTGCGTCGTTGTGGCTTCGATCCGATCAGTTTCGACGGGCGCGACCCAGCGGCGTTCGTCTGCGCGCTGTGGGAGATGGAGGAACGCCTCCAGCATCGGGTCGAGGAGAAGGCGCGTGGCATCCTGCGTTATCCGTTGCCGATTCCCTATGGCATCGCCGAGACGATCAAGGGTTACGGCTTCTTCGGTGCCGGCAGCAATGCGGCGCATAACCTGCCGCTGCCGGGCAATCCCAGCGCGGATGCCGAGGCGCGCGAGCTGTTCAACCAGCACGCGGCGCCGCTGTGGGTCGATGCGCAAGAGCTTTCCGACGCCTGCGGTCTCTTCGCTGCCTCGCGCAGCGGCCGGGTACTGGAACGGGATAATCCGCTGGCGGTTCGCCGTCCCATCGAGCCCTCGATTCCGCCACTGCATTACCGTAGCGACGAGTGCTCGCCCATGGCTGCGCTAGACCGCTTCTACGTGGACCTGTGCGGCGCCAACCCTGACTTGCGCGCCCGTGTCGGCAACCCGGACGAGCTGGCGAGCAACCGGCTGGGCGGGGTGCTCAAGGCGCTGCGGCATCGGGTGAGCGAGCCGGAAAGCGAGCTTGAGGCCGTGGACGGTCGGGTGATCACCGCGCTCAATGAGGAGGCGGTGGTGTCGGCCTGCCTGGCCAACCAGGGCGGACTGAACCTCGTCGCCAGCTATGAAGCCTTCTGCGTGAAGATGCTCGGCGCAGTGCGGCAGACGCTGATCTTCGCCCGCCAGCAGAAGGAGGCGGGGCGTCCCGCCGGCTGGCTCGGCTGGCCATTGGTGGCGACGTCGCATACCTGGGAGAACGGCAAGAACCAGCAGTCTCACCAGGACACCACGTTCTGCGAGGCGCTGCTGGGCGAGATGAGCGACATGGTGCGGGTGGTGTTCCCAGCCGACCACAACAGCCTGCTGGCGCTTTTGCCGGGAATCTACCTCAGTCGTGGCCAATTGACCTGCATGGTGGCGCCCAAGCGCGAGCGCCCGGTGGTGTTCAACCAGGCACAGGCGGAGCAGTTGGCTCGCGATGGCGCCCTGCTGATGGATGAGCACCCGGGAGCCGATCCGTTGCTGTTGATCGCCAACGGTAGTTATCAGTTGGCGGAGATGCGCCGGGCCGCGTCGCGACTGGAGGAGGCGGGCTATCCCTATCGACTGGTGTACCTGCAGGAGCCGGGGCGCTTCCGGGCTCCGCGCGATAGCTGGGAGTTGCGCGAGGTGGCCGATGAATCGCTCGCCGCGCGGCTGTTCCCTGATCACTACGAACGACGCGTGCTGCTGACGCACATGCGCCCGGAAGTGGCGCGCGGACATCTCTGGCCGATCCTGCCGGATGCGTTGAAGACGGCGGTGCTGGGTTATCGCAACCAGGGAGGGACTTTGGACGAGGCGGGCATGCTGTTCGCCAACCGTTGCACCTGGGCGCATGTGCTGGCGGCTTGCGCGCGCCTGATGGACGTACCGCGCAGTGCGCTGCTGACGCCCGAGGAAGCGGCGGCGGTAGCGAGCAAGGGTAGCCCGAACGCCCTGCGCTAGAGGAGAGGCGCAACCGCCAGCGGGCGGTTGCGCAGGGATCAGCGCTTGAGCGGCTTGATCAGGCCATCGAGGCCGTCGATCTTCAGCTCCAGGGTCAGTTGCATCAGCCGGCCCAGTTCACCGGGCGGGAACTGGCCCTTCTTGTAGAACCACAGCAGGTACTCGTCCGGCAGGTCCACCAGCATGCGGCCCTGGTATTTGCCGAAGGGCATCGGCGTGCGCGCGATCTTCAGCAACTGTTCCTTGTCGAGCATGGGCGCGGCTTACTTCTTCAGCTTGATCTTGCAGCTGCCAGCGTCGAAACGCTCGGTGGCGACCGGGGCGTTGGTCTTGTACTCGGTGAAGCTGTAAGTGAGGATCGCGCCCTGTGCCAGCAACTGGCGGTAAGCGGTGTTGCTACAGACGCTGTCACCCAGTTGGCTGCGCACGCTATCGGGGTTCTGGCGCATGCGTTCGGCATGGCTGGCGCGCACGCTCAGGTGGTTGATCAACTGTGGGCCGTCAACGGTGTAGCCCTGGTCGAGGATGTCCTCGTTGATGGCGCGCGGGGTGCCTTCGCTGCTTTCCTTGGCGACCTTTTCCAGGGTCTGGGTCAGTTCGAAGTCCTTCTTCGACGCGGCGTGCGCGACGGGAAGAACGAGGCAGAGGGCGAGGGCGGTGAGGCGCAACATGGGCATCTCCTGACAATGGTGCCGATTCGACCGTGGCGAGCCTTCCGGGTTCGCTGGTCATTACAGCCGCCTATTGTCCCTTAAAACGGCCCGTGTGCCGAGAAGCTGTTGGTTCAGGCCTGAAGCGCGCCGCCAGGCGGCCAAATCCGTCAAAGGCGGGAGCGAGGCTCGCGCCTGTGCTGATGGCGACAAGTGGTGCCACTCTCATAGCCTGTGGCCTGCCTGCAGGGAGGTGGCGGCGGCTCTGGTACAATCGGCAGCCCGCAACCGCCGTCCCGTTCGAGCCTTCGATGTACCGTCCGATTTTCCGCCTTCCGGTGGCCCGATGAGCCACGCCGTCGCCCGCCTGCGCGATGAGCGCCTGGCCCGCTGCCTCAAGCCCTTCGTGGCCCGTGGCTCGCGTTCGCCGCGCTGCCCCGGCTGCCGCCTACGCCCGAACTACTGCATGTGCGGCCTGCGCCCGCAGGTCGAGTCCAACGCGGCCATGTGCCTGGTGATGTTCGATACCGAACCGCTCAAACCGAGCAATACCGGCTGGCTGATTGCCGAGACGGTGCCCGAGACCTGGGCCTTCGGCTGGTCGCGCATCGAGGTCGATCCGGCGCTGCTGGCGCTGCTCGACGATCCGCAGTGGCAGCCGTACGTGGTCTTCCCTGGCGAGTTCGTGCAGCCCGAGCGCGTGGTGACCACGGTGGAACCGCAGGATGGCAAGCGGCCGCTGTTCATCCTGCTCGACGCCACCTGGAACGAGGCGCGCAAGATGTTCCGCAAGAGCCCGTACCTGGACCGCTTCCCGGTACTCAGCATCACGCCGGACGCCCTGTCACGCTATCGCCTGCGCCGCTCCAAGTTCGATGAGCACCTGTGCACCGCCGAAGTGGCCGCGCTGTGTCTGGGACTGGCCGGTGACCGCCGCGCCGGCGATGCGCTGGATGCCTACCTGGACGTGTTCAGCGAACGATACCTGGGCTCCAAGCGCCAGCAGCCGCTGGACGAGCAGAGCCCGGCGCATCAGGCGTTGATGCCGTTTACCCAACGTTAGATTCGACTGCCATCTCGCCGGACTACCGCGGCGCCACGCGGATCGCGGACAAGGTCCGCTCCTACAGTTAAACGCCTTGCAGGATCAGGGGTTGAGCGATGCCCGTGCTCATGGTCTGGAATGCGCCCCGGCCTCTGTTCGACCTTGTAGGAGCGGACCTTGTCCGCGAATGGCGCCTGCAACGAGCACCTCGGGAACCTCGATCAGGCCGCCGTGGCCTCGGCCTTCTTCGGCCACAACTGCGCCACCAGCATGCCGGCCAGCATCAGCGCGCAGCCGAAGTAGCCGCGCAGATGCAGGGTTTCGTTGAGGAAAATGGCGCCAGCGATGGCGGCGAAGACCGCTTCCAGTGACAGGATGATCGCCGCGTGCGATGCAATGGCATGCTTCTGCGCCACGACTTGCAGGGTGAAGCCGGTGGCGACGCCGAACAGGCCACCGTAGATCAGGGCGGGACCGGCCTGGACGATGGCGTCCCAGTGAATTTCCTCGAAGATCACCGCCAGGATCAGGCTCACCACCGAGCAGGTCACGAATTGCAGGAAGGCCAGGCGAATCGGGTCGTAGCGGCTGGCGAACAGGCCCACCAGCAGGACGTGGCCACCCCAGATGAAGGCACCGGTCAGTTGCAGCCAATCACCGGAGGCGACGTGGAAATTCGGGCCGATGCTCAGCATGGCCATGCCGGTCACGGCCAGCGCCGCGCCGATCCAGGTGCCCATGCCGGCGCGATGGCCGATCAGCAGGCCCAGCAGCGGCACGATGATCACGTACAGACCGGTGATGAAGCCGGAGTTGGTGACGCTGGTGAACATCAGGCCGACCTGTTGCAGGTTGATGCCCACGGTCAGCGCGGTGCCGATGGCCAGGCCCGCGAGGATCAGGCCACGATTGAACGGCTGGGCGCCGCGCTTGCTCGACCAGGCCAGCAGCGGCAGCAATGCCACGGCGCCAAGGGCGAAGCGCAGGCCCGTATAGAGGAAGGGGCCGATGGCATCCATCCCGAGCCGTTGAGCGACGAAGGACACCCCCCAGATCATCGCGGTAAACAGCATCAGGAAATCGGCGCGCAGCGCTTGGCTTTTCATCGTGTTCTCGAACGGCAGGTAAAAAAGCGGAACTCTGCCGTAACGCTCAGGCTTTGGAAAGGGGAGAGACTTCTCGGCGGGCACACTGGCAGGTGCGTCGTTCGGGCCTGGGCAGGCAGCCCGGAGGCGCATTCGCGGGGCGCGCGTGCGCGCGAGATTCAGTACAATGCGCGAACCAGTGCTCTATCCGTGCTCCGATCTTTCCTGCGCAGGTCTGGCTGTTATCCACGGCGAGACTTCGGCGCGGCCTTCAAGGACTATCCATGGCTTCCTACGAGATCCTGATCGCTGACGATCACCCGCTGTTCCGCAGTGCCCTGCACCAGGCCCTGACCATCGGCCTGGGTCCCGAGGCGCGACTGTCGGAGGCGGCGAGTATCGCGGAGCTTGAGGCGCGCCTGAACGAGAAGGCGGACTGGGACCTGGTGCTGCTGGACCTGAACATGCCCGGCGCCTACGGCTTCTCCGGGCTGGTACTGCTGCGCGGGCAGTACCCGCAGATTCCGGTGGTGATGGTCTCGGCCCAGGAAGACGCCGCCGTGGTGCAGCGCTCCCGCGAGTTCGGCGCCAGCGGTTTCATCCCCAAATCCAGTGAGCTGAGCGTGCTGCAGCAGGCCGTGCGTGCGGTGCTCGACGGTGATGTCTGGTGGCCGCCGCAGGTGGACGCCGTGACCACCATGAGCGAAGAAGTCCGTGCCGCCAGCGCCGGCCTGGCGAGCCTCACGCCGCAGCAGTTCCGCGTGCTGACCATGGTCTGCGAAGGCCTGCTGAACAAGCAGATCGCCTTCGAACTGAGCGTTTCCGAGGCGACGGTGAAAGCCCATGTCACGGCGATCTTCCGCAAGCTCAACGTGCGCACCCGCACCCAGGCGGCATTGCTGCTGCAGCAGATGGAGTCCGTCCCGGGGGCCTGACGCTGTCACATCCTGTCGAATCGCTTGACCCCTTTTTGACGAGCGCTGGTATAGAGTGCCGCGTCCCTTTGTGTGAGAACTGCCTGTGTCCGCTTCCCCTTTCAAAGGCCAGACCGGCCTGAAACGTGTCCTCAATGCCACCGGTTATTCCCTGGCGGGCTTCGCCGCCGCCTTCAAGGGTGAGGCCGCGTTCCGTCAGTTGGTGTTGATCAACGTCATCCTGATTCCGCTGTCGTTCTTCTGCGACGTCACCCGTGGCGAGCGCGCCCTGATGATCGCGGTGTGCCTGCTGGCGCTGATCGTCGAGCTGCTCAACTCCGCCATCGAGGCGGTGGTGGACCGGGTTTCCCTGGAGCGCCACCCGCTGTCGAAGAACGCCAAGGACATGGGCAGCGCCGCCCAGTTCGTAGCCCTGACCATCATCACCGTGACCTGGGCGGGCATTCTGCTGGGCTAAAGGCGCTGGGCGGATCGCCAGGCGCATCGGACCTGCTTTCGTAGGAGCGGAGCTTCTCCGCGAAATCCCGGCGCAGCCGGGACAACCTGAACCGGCCTGCCGGCCGGATCGCGGATAAGATCCGCTCCTACGGGATCAAGGGCGTTTCAGGGAATCATCGGCAGGATGATGTCTTCGCTGCGCGTCACCCCGGCGGTTTCGCTGCGGCAGAGTTCGAGGAACTCGCGCATGGTCGCGGTCTGGTACTTCTGCCGGTGCCAGATGAAGTAGAACTGCCGGCGCAGGTCCAGGTCCGGGGTTTCCACCGGGACCAGGCTGCCGCGGCGGAAAGCGTCGCGCAGGGCCAGGCGCGAGATGCAGCCGATGCCCAGGCCCGACTCCACGGCGCGCTTGATCGCCTCGGTATGTTCCAGCTCCAGCCGCACGTTCAAGGGCTCGATGTGATGACGCATGGCCTGGTCGAAGGTCAACCGCGTGCCTGAGCCCTGTTCGCGCAGAATCCATGCCTCTTCGATCAGCCGCGCCAGGTCCGCGCGACCTTCGCGGGCCAGCGGATGCTGCGGCGCGCAGAACACCACCAGTTCGTCCTCCATCCACGGCTGCACCTCGATGTCCGGGTGCTGGCAGTCGCCTTCGATCAGCCCGAGGTCCAGCTCGTAATGCGCCACGCGCTGCACGACATGGGCGGTGTTGTGCACGTGCAGGCGCACCCGGCAATCCGGCTGGCGCTGCATGAAGGTGCCGATCAGCAGGGTGGCCAGGTAGTTGCCGATGGTCAGCGTGGCGCCCAGGTCCAGCGAGCCGAAGGCGCTCTTGCCGTTGAGCATGTTCTCGATCTCGCCGCCGCGGTCGAGCAGGGCAACCGCCTGGGGCAGCAACTGGCGGCCGAGGGCGTTGAGGGTCAGGCGCTTGCCGGAACGGTCGAACAGCTTGCAGTCGAACTGCCGCTCCAGCTCGCCCAGCGCGGTACTGGTGGCGGACTGCGACATGGCCAGTATCTCGGCCGCGCGGGAGACGCTTTCCTGCTGGGCGACGCCGACGAAGACTTCGAGCTGGCGCAGGGTGAATTTCATGGATGGGCTCCGGAAAGGGCTGCGCGACATTTCGTCACCCCGGAGTAGGAAAGACCCGAAGGTATCCTTTCGCGGCGACATGACATGGCCTTATCTGCGTTTTGGATTAGCAATATCCAGATAATTTATTTTGCGGATATTGTCGCCGCCTATAAAATGTCGCGCAATTGCGCTACGTCCGGGATCTGCTGGGGTGCGCCACGTTTCTCCTAGGAGTCCTTGATGAGCAACCTGTACACCGAGCGCGTTCTCAGCGTGCACCACTGGAACGACACCCTCTTCAGCTTCAAGACCACCCGTAACCCGGGTCTGCGCTTCAAGACCGGTCAGTTCG
The DNA here is from genome assembly GCF_016919445.1 of Pseudomonas sp. PDNC002. Classification (NCBI taxonomy): domain Bacteria; kingdom Pseudomonadati; phylum Pseudomonadota; class Gammaproteobacteria; order Pseudomonadales; family Pseudomonadaceae; genus Pseudomonas; species Pseudomonas sp. PDNC002. Next base: position 2,914,675 of record NZ_CP070356.1, read on the forward strand.
TGATGATCGGCCTGGAAGTCAACGGTCGTCCGCTGATGCGCGCGTACAGCATCGCCAGCCCGAACTACGAAGAGCACCTGGAGTTCTTCAGCATCAAGGTCCCGGACGGTCCGCTGACGTCGCGTCTGCAGCACCTGAAGGAAGGCGACGAGCTGATGGTCAGCCGCAAGCCCACCGGCACCCTGGTGCTGGATGACCTCAAGCCCGGCAAGCACCTGTACCTGCTGAGCACCGGCACCGGCATGGCGCCGTTCCTGTCGGTCATCCAGGACCCGGAAGTCTACGAGCGCTTCGAGAAGGTCATCCTGGTCCACGGCGTACGTTGGGTCAGTGAACTCGCTTACGCGGACTTCATCACCAAGGTCCTGCCCGAGCACGAATACTTCGGCGACATGGTGAAAGAGAAGCTGATCTATTGCCCGCTGGTGACCCGTGAAGAGTTCCACAGCATGGGCCGTCAGACCGACCTGATGCGCAGCGGCAAGCTGTTCGCCGACATCGGCCTGCCGCCGATGAACCCGCAGGACGACCGCGCCATGATCTGCGGCAGCCCGAGCATGCTCGACGAGACCAGCGAAGTGCTGAACAGCTTTGGCCTGCAGATCTCCCCGCGCATGGGCGAGCCGGGCGATTACCTGATCGAGCGCGCCTTCGTCGAGAAGTAAGCAGCGTCCGACGGTTCAGTCGAAAGAACGCCGCGATTCCCTTGGGAGCGCGGCGTTTTTTATGGCCTGCATTTTCCGCCAGAGGTGCGAATTACCACAGGGGAAATCGGTGTGCGGGATTGCCCTCACCCTAACCCTCTCCCGGAGGGAGAGGGGACCGGGCGGTGCAGGATGAAACTGCTGCGTCAGTCGGCTCGGATTGCCCCTTCTCCCTTTGAGCGGGGCGCGCAGCCAGGGCTGGGGTGAGGGGCAGACGCTAGCACCGCAACTACAGCCGATGTGTTCCTTCAGACCAACCGCTGCCCCGACACCGCCGGGTGATACAGCGGCTGCACCTTGTTCCCCGCCGGGTCCAGCAGGTGGAAGCTGCGCGCGCCGTCGCCATGGTCGAAGGGGTGGTCGAGCAGTGTCACGCCGCGCGCCTTGAAGTACTGGTACCAGGCTTCCAGCTCTTCCACGCTGTCCACCACGAAACCATAGTGATCCATGGTCTGCAGCCCGTTGGCGGCACCGAAGCCGCGACCCAGCGAGAGGTTGTCGTTGCCGCAGGTGAGGTACACCAGGTCCTCGTTGGCACGGTTCAGCACCTCCATGCCGAGCACATCGACGTAGAAGCGCTCGCACTCTTCCAGGTTCGGCACCAGCAGGGCGAGATGGCGCAGGCCGTTGAGGCGGCCGGGGCGGGCAGGGAGATCGGACATGGACGCGGTTCCTTTTTTGTATACAATTTGTTTTCAAATTTAAAACAAAAGGAACGCCCTGTGTACAGTCTGTTCATCAAGACCCGCGTGAAGCCCGGCAGCTCCGAGGATTTCCTCCACGCCATCAAGGCCAACGCCGCTGCTTCCGTGTCCAGCGAGCCGGGCTGTCTGGTCTTCGATGTGTCCCAGGATCGCCTCGATCCAGACGTGATCTACCTCTACGAGATCTACCGCGACGACGCGGCCTACGAGGCGCACACGCAAACCGCGCACTTCCGCGATAGCCGCCCGCTGGTGGAGCCGCTGATCGTCGAGCAGGAGTGCTTCGAGAGCGATGTGATTGCCCTCAATCCGGTGGATTGACGCAGGCTTCAGTCGGCGGCGCGTTGCAGGTCCAGCACGCGGATCTCGCCGTCGGCGGGGTAGTGCCAGTGTACGTCGAGGTCCCACAGGCGCACGCCGTAGCGGCGTTCGGGCGGCGGCTTCTGGTAGGCCGGGCGCGGGTCCTGGGCGAGGCATTGCTCGACCAGTTCGCGCACCGGCTGGCCGAGGCGCAGGCCGTGTTCGTGGGCCTGGCGCAGGGCGTCGTCGCTCCAGTGCACGGCGATCGGAGCGGGCGGGGCGTCGGCAATGGCGTTGCGCGCATCGAGCACGATGTCCGCGTAGGGAACGTAAGGCTTGATGTCGATCACCGGCGTGCCATCGAGCAGGTCGATGCCGGACAGCCAGAGCCGGCCGGGCTCGACCTTCTCCAGCTTCACCACGGATTGGCCGAGGCCGTTGGGGCGGTGGGTGGCGCGGGTGGCGAAGACGCCCATCGACTGGTTGCCGCCCAGACGCGGCGGACGCACCTTGAGCCGCGGCTTGTCTTCCAGTGCCTGGTGGAAGAGGAAGATCAGCCAGATGTGGCTGACCTGCTCCAGGCCCTCCACCGCATCGCCCGTGTCGAACGGCGGCAGCAGTTCCAGCACGCCGGTCGCGGCCGGAGCCAGTTGCGGCTGGCGCGGGATGGCGAACTTCTCCATGAAGCAGGAGCGGACGTGGCCGATGGGCGAGATGGCGTGGGACATGGCGGCACAGGCTATTGCAGGGGCCGCCATGGTACCCGATTCCCCTCGAAGCGGGCTTCAGCCGAGGTGGAAGCCACCGTCGATGGGAATGATGTTGCCGGTCATGTAGGCGCCGGCGGCGCTCGCCAGGCTGATCGCCAGGGCGGACATTTCTTCCTCGCGGCCCCAGCGGCGCATGGGGATGACGGCGGTGTCCTCGGCCATGGCCTGCTCGTCGTTGGCGATGTGGCGGGTCATCTTGCTGGGGAAGCGGCCGGGGGCGATGACGTTGACGTTGATGTGGTCGCCCACCAGCTCGCGGGCGAGCATGCGCGACAGTTGGTGCAGCGCGGCCTTGCTCGGGCCGTAGGCGTAGGCGTTCTCGCCATGGGAGGTGATGCCCGCCACCGAACCGATGTTGATTACCCGTGCCGGGCTCTGCGCGCTGCCACCTTTCTTCAGCAGCGGCAGCAATTGCTGGATGCAGCTGAACACGGCGGTGACGTTGAGTTGCATGACCTTTTCCCAGCCTGCGACCGGATAGGTGTCCAGCGGTGCCCCCCAGCTGGTGCCGGCGTTGTTCACCAGGATGTCGAGGTGGTCGAGGCGCTCGTTCAACTCGCCGGCCAGGGCGCGGGCGCCTTCCTCGGTGGCGAGGTTGGCGGGCAGGCCGATGCACTCGCCGTACTGCGACAGCTCGGCGGCGGTCTCCGCGCAGGCAGCACCATCACGGGCGCAGATGATGACGCGGGCGCCGGCTTCGAGCAGGCCCTGGGCGATCATCCGGCCGATGCCGCGGGTGCCGCCGGTAACCAGCGCGGTCTTGCCTTCGAGGGAAAAGTAGCGGTGCATGAGCCTCTCCTGGCTGCGAAATTCACCCCACCCTAGCGGGATCGGCGAAGCGCTCCGAGCACTATCCAGTCGGGAAATGGCGGCGCATCACTTCGTTTCCTCATTTCCTTAACGTCGGCATAACCATCGCTGCCCTAGTGTCCGGGCGCATGACTGGGCGTGCTCGGGGGAAAGAACGCATGCGGAGCTGGAATGAAGAGCGCAGGGCGCTGGCGCTGCTGTTGGGCGTCACGCTGGTATTGATGGTGTTCGGCCTGGGCGCGCGCGAGGTCTGGGGGCCGGAAGTCCGCTGGGCGGATATCGCGTTGCAGATGCTGCAGTCGGGGGATTACTTCGATCCCTACCTGCGTGGCGCGCCGTATTACGACAAGCCGCTGCTGTCGTACTGGCTGATCACCGCGCCGGCCAGCCTGTTCGGTCTCAATCACTGGACGTTGCGCGCCAGCTCGGTGCTGGCCGGGCTGGGCAGCGTCTGGCTGACCTGGTGGCTGGGCGAACGCCTGCTGCGCAAGGGCACCGGGTTGCTGGCCGGCTGGCTGCTGGCGACCACCTTTTATTTCCTGTTCTGGGCGCGGGTGGCGACGGCGGACATGCTTACGGTGTTCGGCGTGCTGGCGGCGCTTGCCTGGTACTGGCGTGACCCTGAAGACACGCGCTTCTCAAGCTACCTCGGCTTCTTCTTGATCCTGTCGCTGACATCGCTGTGCAAGGGGCTGATCGGCTTCGTCCTGCCGGGGCTGGTGTTGCTGCCGCATCTGCTCGGCGACGGGCGCTGGCGCCGCCACCTCAATCTGCGGCTGCTGGCCGCGCTGGTGGTCGCGGGCGCGGTGTACGCGATTCCCTTCGTGCTGTCGCATATGTACGGCCAGCCCAGTTATGGCGAGAGTGGGCTGGCGCTGGTGTTCCGCGAGAACGTGGTGCGCTTCTTCCAGCCCTTCGACCATGAGGGGCCGATCTATACGTACCTGCTTTACCTGCCGGCCTACACGCTACCCTGGGCGCCGTTATGGATCGTCGGGCTGTGGTTTGCTGAGCGTCGCTGGAAGCAGCTGGAGCCCAACGCGCGCTGGTTGGTCTGGGCACTGGTGCTGCTGTTCGTGTTCTTCACCGCCAGCGGCAGCCGGCGCAGCTACTACGTGCTTCCCCTGGTGCCGTTTGCCCAGTTGCTGGCGGCCTGGTGGGTGGTCGAATCGCGGCATGAGCGTGGGCTCGTCGGACTGGGTCGCGTCTGGCCGCGTTCGGTGGGGGCAGGCGCAGCGGTGATGCTGCTGGTGCTGGGCGTGGCCTACCCGTGGAGCAACGGCGGAGGCGGGGTTCCGCTGTTTGCCAAGGAGGTGCGTGCAGCGGCGGAGCAGACCGCGCCCTGGTCGCAGTGGCGGGTGCTGATTCTCGGCGATGACGATGCGCGCCTGCCGATGTACCTGGAGCGGCGTGGCGAGCGGCAAGCGCATCCCTTCCTCTACATCCACTCCGGTTATCCCCAGGGCGACAGCGCCGCGCTGTTCGCCTGGCTGCGCCAGCGCACCGGTGAGGATTGGGACCCGGCGCGCACCCTGATCATTTCCCAGGTGACGCATGAAGGTACGCAGCCGCTGAACTGGCTGACGGCGGATCACCGGCTGATCGAGTCCGGGCTCAACAACGGCCAGCGTTTGGGGCACGCGAAGAACAAGGAGGCTAGCCTGGCCTATCTGCCGGCGGGCAAGCCGCTCAGCGCGAATGCAGCGCCCGGCGCAGCAGAAGCAGGTAAGGCGGCAGATTGACCGCCACGACCACCAGGCCGAGGACGACTTGCGTCGCCTCGGTCAGGCCGGCGGGGTAGATCAGCGGGATCAGGTAGTGCTCGATGAAACCGCCGCTGTAGCCGTTGTCGCCGGCCAATTGACGGAAGTGGTTTTCCAGTGGTGTCAGCGGGCAATAGAGGTGGAGGAATTCCACCGCCATGCCCCAGGCCGCCGCCGGCACGTGCAACCAGGTCAGGCGCGGCCAGCGCAGTACCAGCAGGCCGCCGAGCAGCACGAAGAGGATGAACCCCAGGTGCAGCAGGACGACGGCGTCGGCGGCCAGGCGATAGAGCACGGCGGCCTCAGCGCTGCTGGCGTTGGGTCAGGCCCTTGAGGAAGTTGCGCAGCAACTGGTCGCCGCAGGGCCGGTAGTTGTTGTGGCCGGGCTTGCGGAACAGCGCGCCCAGTTCCGTCTTGGTGACGATGAAGTTGACGCTGTCGAGGATCGCGAGGATATCGTCGTCACGAAGCTCGAAGGCCACGCGCAGTTTCTTCAGGGTGATGTTGTTGGTCAGCGGCAGCTCCACCGGCGGCAGCGGGCGGGATTCGTCGCGGCCGCGGCGATGGATGATCAGGCCGTCGAGGAAATGCGCCAGCACGCGGTCGCTGCACGGCTTGAAGCCCGGCTCGTCGTCGCGGGCGAGGAAGGCGCCGACGTCCTCGGCGCTGAGGTTGAAGCCGGCCAGCGCGGTGATCTCGGCGACCTGCGCATCGCGGATGTCCAGCAGGTAGCGCAGGCTGCGCAGTACGTCGTTGTTGGTCATGGGCTTTCCAATAGCAGAAATGAAAAGCCCCGCATCGGCGGGGCTTTTGCGGATCAGACCAGTTCGGCCCAGAGGTCGTACTCGTCGGCGTCGGTGATGCGTACGCGCACCTTGTCGCCCGGCTTCACATCGAAGGTGTCGATGTACACGGCGCCGTCGATTTCCGGGGCGTCGGCGAAGGAGCGGCCTACAGCGCCTTCGTCGTCCACTTCGTCGATCAGCACTTCGATTTCCTTGCCGATCTTCAGCTGCAGGCGGGCGGCGGAAATGGCCTGCTGGTGCGCCATGAAGCGCTCCCAACGGTCCTGCTTGACGTCATCGGGGACGATTTCCAGGCCCAGGTCGTTGGCCGGGGCGCCTTCCACCGGGGAGTACTGGAAGCAGCCGACGCGGTCGAGCTGGGCTTCGGTCAGCCAGTCCAGCAGGTACTGGAAGTCTTCCTCGGTCTCGCCGGGGAAGCCGACGATGAAGGTGGAGCGGATGGTCAGCTCGGGGCAGATCTCGCGCCACTTCTTGATGCGCGCCAGGGTCTTGTCCTCGAAGGCGGGGCGCTTCATGGACTTGAGCACTTTCGGGCTGGCGTGCTGGAAGGGGATGTCGAGGTAAGGCAGCAGCTTGCCCTCGGCCATCAGCGGGATCACGTCGTCGACGTTGGGGTACGGGTAGACGTAGTGCAGGCGCACCCATACGCCCATCGAGGAGAGCGCCTGGCACAGCTCCAGCATGCGGGTCTTCACCGGCTGGCCGTCCCAGAAATCCATCTTGTACTTCAGGTCCACGCCGTAGGCGCTGGTGTCCTGGGAGATGACCAGCAGCTCCTTCACGCCGGCTTTCACCAGGCGCTGGGCTTCGCTGAGCACGTCGCCCACCGGGCGGCTGACCAGCTTGCCGCGCATCGACGGGATGATGCAGAAGCTGCAACTGTGGTTGCAGCCTTCGGAAATCTTCAGGTAGGCGTAGTGGCGCGGGGTCAGCTTGATGCCTTGCGGCGGCACCAGGTCGATCAGCGGGTTGTGCTCGGCCTTGGGCGGGATCACTTCGTGGACGGCGTTGACCACCTGCTCGTACTGCTGCGGGCCGGTCACGGCCAGCACGCTGGGGTGCACGTCGCGGATGCTGTCTTCGGCGACGCCCATGCAGCCGGTGACGATCACCTTGCCGTTTTCGGCGATGGCTTCGCCGATGGCATCCAGGGACTCGGCCTTGGCGCTATCGATGAAGCCGCAGGTGTTCACCACCACCACGTCCGCGTCCTGGTAGGTGGGGACGATTTCGTACCCTTCCATGCGCAGTTGGGTGAGGATGCGTTCGGAGTCGACAGTCGCTTTCGGGCATCCGAGCGAGACGAATCCTACTTTGGGTGTGGCGGTGGACATGTGCGGCTAACCTCGAAGGGCGCGCTGGCGGCGCCTCTGATCAAAAAGTGCGCAATTCTAGCGGCGTCCCGCGCACTTGACCAGCCTCTCTGGGACAGTCTGTCGCACGCCGCTGGACAGCCCGGATTGCCCGGTAATTGTAGGCAACAGGCTCTATAGTCATTCAGAACGATCGCACCCGACTCTTGCATCGACGAAAGGGTCGGAGCAGGATGCGCCGAATTTTTTTGAGGAATTTTGTTACATGTCCGATGCAAGCGCCGGCACCGTTGAGCATGAGCAGCCCCATTCCAGCTCCGCCGTCGGCCTGATGGTCGGCGCCGTGGGCGTCTGCTACGGCGATATCGGCACCAGCCCGCTGTACACCCTCAAGGAAGTCTTCGTCGGCGGTTACGGCGTGCAAGCCAACCACGATGGTGTGCTTGGCGTGCTGTCGCTGATCTTCTGGTCGCTGATCTGGGTGGTGTCGATCAAGTACGTGATCTTCGTGCTGCGCGCCGACAACCAGGGCGAGGGCGGGGTGATGGCACTGTCCGCGCTGGCCCGCCGGGCCGCCACTGGGCGCCGCAGGCTGCAGGCGATGGTGGTGGTCGCCGGCCTGATCGGCGCGGCGCTCTTCTATGGCGACAGTATGATCACCCCGGCGATCTCGGTCCTCTCGGCCATCGAGGGCCTGGAGATCGCGTTCGACGGTCTTGAGCACTGGGTGGTGCCGCTGTCGCTGATCGTGCTGGTCGGCCTGTTCCTCATCCAGAAGCACGGCACCGCGCGCATCGGCATTCTCTTCGGCCCGGTGATGGTGGCGTGGTTCGTGGCGCTGGCGGCGCTGGGGGCCTACGGCGTGTCGCAGCAGCCGGAAGTGCTGAAGGCGATGAACCCGGCCTGGGCCGTCAACTTCTTCATTTCCCACCCGGGCATCGGCGTTGCCATCCTCGGTGCCACCGTGCTGGCGCTGACCGGTGCCGAAGCGCTGTACGCCGACATGGGCCACTTCGGCCGCAAGCCCATCGCCCGCGCCTGGTTTGCCCTGGTGCTGCCGGCGCTGGTGCTGAACTACTTCGGCCAGGGCGCGACCATCCTGGTCAACCCGGAAGCCGCGCGTAACCCCTTCTACCTGACAGCTCCGGGCTGGGCGCTGGTGCCAATGGTGGCGTTGTCCACCGCGGCCACGGTGATTGCGTCCCAGGCGGTGATTTCCGGCGCCTTCTCCCTGACCCGCCAGGCCATCCAGCTCGGCTACGTGCCGCGCATGGTGATCCAGCACACCTCCAGCCACGAGCAGGGGCAGATCTATATCGGCATGGTGAACTGGGCGCTGATGGTCGGCGTGGTGCTGCTGGTGCTGGGCTTCGAGTCCTCCGCCGCGTTGGCCTCGGCCTACGGGGTGGCGGTGACTGGCACCATGCTGATGACCACGCTGCTGATGGGCGTGGTGGTCTGGCTGATGTGGAAATGGCCGCTGTGGCTGGCGATTCCGTTCTTCCTGATGATGCTGTTCGTCGACACCCTGTTCTTCGCCGCCAACCTGCCCAAGGTCGTCCAGGGCGGTGCCTTCCCGGTGATCGCCGGTATCGGCCTGTTCATCCTGATGACCACCTGGAAGCGCGGTCGCCAACTGCTGGTGGACCGCCTGGACGAAGGCTCGTTGCCGCTGCCGCTGTTCATTTCCAGCATCCGCTCGCAGCCACCGCACCGCGTTCAAGGTACTGCGGTGTTCCTGACCGCACGTTCCGACGCGGTGCCTCATGCGCTGTTGCACAACCTGCTGCACAACCAGGTGCTGCATGAGCAGGTCGTGCTGCTCACCGTGGTCAACGAAGACAGCCCGCGGGTCGCCCCGGATCGCCGCTTCGAGGTGGACGCCTACGGCGAGGGCTTCTTCCGCGTGGTGTTGCACTTCGGCTTCATCGAGGACCCGGACATTCCGCAGGCGCTCAAGCTGTGCCACCTCAACGAGCTGGATTTCAGCCCGATGCGTACCACCTACTTCCTCAGCCGCGAGACCGTGATCCCGTCGAAGCTGATCGGCATGGCGCGCTGGCGCGAGGCGCTGTTCGCCTTCCTGCTGAAGAACGCCAACGGCAACCTGCGCTACTTCAACCTGCCGCTGAACCGGGTGATCGAGCTGGGGACGCAGGTGGAAATCTGATCTGCCACCCGTACGAAAAAGCGCGCCAATTGGCGCGCTTTTTCTTTCTAGGATCGCCCCCCGACCGCCACCACTGGCTCGCGGGGTTTGGCCAAGACGGCCGGAAGGCGATGTTCGCTGAAACTCAGCCCTGGCTGGTGCTGCCGCCCCATTCGAGGAAACGGACCTTGTGGGTCTGGCCTTCGTGATCCTGGTAGACCATGTATGCCGGCACGATGCCGACCTTGCCGGAGTTGTCGGTGCGGTGCAGCACCTTGTCGACGTCCAGGGACATGCCGTAGTGGTATTCGGTGGCCGGCAGATCGGCGCCGGGGGTCTTGATTGCGTCCTGGGCAAAAGCCATCGGGGCGAGGCTGGAGATGACAGCCGACACGACAGAGGCAAGCTTCATTCTTTGTTTCCTCGGTGAAGGGCCTGTGGCCCTTGAATGGGTTTGAAAGCCCCACCGGGGAGCACTGGCATCGATGATGTCTGTCCTGGGGTCCAGACAGGACAGGGGACGATGCTTCAGGCGTCCATCAGGTGGCGGGGCACGGGAGTGATATTCCTCCTCGGGGCGCCCGCCGGGAAATTGATGTGCTTGCTAATGAAAATTGATGGAGGTGATGTGGCGCCCTGTCGCAGGCATGCCCGCAAAGTGGCGCGCTAGGGCTGCCAGTCGCGCCAGTGCTCGCAGTCGCCCCGGCACTGGCCAGGGCAGGCGCAACCGGTTCGGCTGCGGCCGGTGGCCTTTTCCATGCGCCGGGCGACGTCCTCGTCATCGGCGAAGGGCAGCATGCTGGCCTCCTCGATGCCGCGCTCGCGGTGCGCCCGCAGGCTCCAGCCGACGCCGAAATACAGCGCCAGCAGGCCGACCAGCCCCAGCCAGAGCGTCATCTCAGGCCATCCGCTCGGCGACGCGCATCGCCTCGGGCCGTGCCTGGCGCACGGTGACCCAGGTGTTCCAGGCCATCAGCAGCATGCCGCTGAGGAACATCAGCCCGCCGGTCATGCGCACCACGAAGCCGGGGTGGCTGGCCTGCAGCGCTTCGACGAAGGAGTAGGTGAGCGTGCCGTCGGCGTTCACCGCCCGCCACATCAGGCCCTGGGTGATGCCGTTGACCCACATCGAGGCGATGTAGAGCACCGTGCCGATGGTGGCCAGCCAGAAGTGTGCGTTGATCAGTCCGATGCTGTGCATCTGTTCGCGACCGAAGACCTTGGGGATCAGGTGATAGAGCGAGCCGATGGAAATCATCGCCACCCAGCCCAGCGCGCCGGCATGGACGTGGCCGATGGTCCAGTCAGTGTAGTGAGACAGGGCGTTGACGGTCTTGATCGCCATCATGGGACCCTCGAAGGTCGACATGCCGTAGAACGCCAGCGAGACCACGAGGAAGCGCAGGATCGGGTCGGTGCGCAACTTATGCCAGGCGCCGGAGAGGGTCATCATGCCGTTGATCATCCCGCCCCAGCTGGGCGCCAGGAGGATCAGCGACATCACCATGCCGAGGGATTGCGCCCAGTCGGGCAGGGCGGTGTAGTGCAGGTGGTGCGGGCCGGCCCAGATATAGAGAGTGATCAGCGCCCAGAAGTGGACGATGGACAGCCGATAGGAATACACCGGGCGCCCGGCCTGCTTGGGCACGAAGTAATACATCATCCCGAGGAAGCCGGTGGTGAGGAAGAAGCCGACGGCGTTGTGCCCGTACCACCACTGCACCATGGCATCGGTGGCGCCGGAGTAGACCGGGTAGGACTTGAACCAGTCCACCGGAATGGCCAGATGGTTGACGATGTGCAGCATCGCCGTGACCAGGATGAAGGCGGCGAAGAACCAGTTGCCCACATAGATGTGCGGCGTCTTGCGCTTCATCAGCGTGCCGAAGAACACCACGGCGTAGGCGACCCAGACGATGGCCATCCACACCGCGCCGGTGAACTCGATCTCGGCGTATTCCTTGGTGGTCGTGTAGCCCAGCGGCAGGCTGATCATCATCACCACGATCAGCGCCTGCCAGCCCCAGAAGGTGAAGGCCGCGAGGCTGTCGGAGAACAGCCGCGTCTGGCAGGTGCGCTGCACCGTGTAGTAGCTGGTGGCGAACAGTGCGCAACCGCCGAAGGCGAAGATCACCAGGCTGGTGTGCAGCGGGCGCAGGCGCCCGAAACTGGTCCATGGCAGGTCCAGGTTCAGTTGCGGCCAGACCAGTTGGGAGGCGATCAGTACCCCCATGGCCATGCCGACGACGCCCCAGACCACCGTCATGATGGCGAATTGGCGGACCACCTTGTAGTTGTACGCCTGCTCCGTGCTTCTCGTGTTCATGCTGGATTCCCGCTTGTGACAGAACGTCCGGGCGCAGCGCTGGAGGAAAACCAGGGCGCTCCGGTGAGCGGGCAATCTAGGAAAATGCGAGCAGGGGAAACAGATTCAGATGGGCCGCTCAAATGCGTATCAGCGGCCCGGCGCGCGGATTCAGGCGATGTCCATGCGCCCTGCGAGGAAATGCCGCAGGCGTTCCTGCAGGTAACCCACGGCCTGTTCCTCGGCGAGGTATTCGCTGACGTGCATCAGCCGCCAGTACTGGCCCTCATCGCCGAAACGGATGGCCTCGAACTCCGCCTGCTGCAGCCGCGCCACCAGGAACCAGGCCCAGGGCGCGGGGCCGTGCGTGGCAGGGTAGCGGCGTTGCCATTCGATGCGTTGCTCGCCCAGGCGCAGGCCAAACTCTTCTTCCAGCTCGCGCAGCGCGCATTGCGCCGGGTTTGTCGCCTTCGCGGCCGCCGCCGGGAAAGTCCCAGCAGCCGGGGTAGGGGATTCCCGGCTTGTCGTCGCGCTTGTAGACCACCAACTGGCCAGCATGGAACAGCGCCAGTTTCGCCCCGGTGAAATCGTCGTCGCCGTGCATGGACCCGTTCCCCTTGTAAGTCGGCTAGTCTTTCCCGTTCGCGGGCGGTGCTTTGCCGCACACAAGCGCGTATGATGCGCGACCTTTTTCTTCGTTGCACGACACACCGGGAGGTGCCGAGATGAACGACCAGCACGAAAACACAGAACTGACCCCCGCTCCGGAAGGCGAGAAGCTGCAGAAAGTCCTGGCCCGCATGGGCGTGGGCTCGCGCCGCGACGTCGAAGCCTGGATCGAGGAAGGCCGGGTCAAGGTAAATGGCGCCGTCGCCACCCTTGGCCAACGCGTGGGCGACCGCGATGCCATCGCCGTCGATGACCGCCTGCTCAAGCGTGAAAAGATTGAAGAGCATGTCCGCCGCGTCCTGATCTACAACAAGCCCGAAGGCGAAGTCTGCACCCGTGACGACCCGGAAGGTCGCCCCACCGTCTTCGACCGCCTGCCGCGTCTGCGCAGCGGCCGCTGGATCAACGTTGGCCGCCTGGACATCAACACCACCGGCCTGCTGATGTTCACCACCGACGGTGAGCTGGCCAACCGCCTGATGCACCCGTCCTACGAGATGGACCGCGAGTACGCCGTGCGCGTACGCGGCGAAGTCGACGAAGAGATGATCGAACGCCTGAAAGCCGGCGTGATGCTCGAAGACGGCCCCGCCAAGTTCAGCGACATCCAGGAAGCGCCGGGCGGTGAAGGCTTCAACCACTGGTACCACGTCGTGGTGATGGAAGGCCGTAACCGCGAAGTTCGCCGCCTGTGGGAATCCCAGGGCGTGGTGGTCAGCCGCCTGAAGCGCGTGCGCTTCGGACCGGTGTTCCTGACCTCCGAACTGACCATGGGGCGCTACCGCGAAATGGGCCAGCGCGAGCTGGACATCCTCAGCGAGGAAGTCGGCCTGACGCCGGTCGCCCTGCCCGCCGTGTCGACCAAGACCAAAGAGAAGGTTGAGCGCCAGGAGCGCAAGCTCGGCAAGAAACTTGCCCCGAGCGAGCGTCCGGGTCGTGGTTCGCGGACTCGCAAGGAACACGCCGAAGGCGAGCGCCCGCAACGTGCGCCGCGTCCCGCCGCCGGTGAACGCCCGGCCCGTGCCGCGCGTGACTCCGATGAGCGCCCTGCGCGCGCGCCGCGCGGCGACTCCGCTGACAGCCGTGCCCCGCGCCACTCGCGTGATGGTGCTGGCGAGCGTCCGGCTCGTGCTCCGCGTGATGCGGGTGGTGATCGTCCGGCTCGTGCCCCTCGCGGCGACGCGGCTGATAGTCGTGCTCCGCGTAAGCCGCGTGACGCCGGTGGTGATCGTCCCGCTCGCGCTCCGCGTGATGCCGGTGACCGCCCGGCCCGTGGCCCGCGTAGCGATTCGGCCGACAGCCGTGCTCCGCGCAAGCCGCGTGACGCCGGTGGTGATCGCCCTGCTCGCGCTCCTCGCGATGGTGCTGATCGTCCGGCCCGTGGTCCGCGCAGCGATGCTGGTGAAAACCGTGCTCCGCGCAAGACTCCGAGCGACCGTCCCGCTCGCGAGAAGGGCTCTCCGCTGGCCGAGCGTCCCGGCAAGCCGGTAGCGCGCAAGCCGATCGCCAAGCGTCGTCCGCAGGCTGCCGGTGACGGCATGCGTCCGGGCTTCAAGCGCTAAGCGTCAGTGGTAAATAAAAAAGGACTCCTCGGAGTCCTTTTTTATTGCCTGCGATTTACCAGTTGCAGGCCGGTAGGAGCAACTGTCTTCCTCTGGGAAATCCATGCCCGTGCATCCCCATCACCCCAGCCCTGGCTGCGTGCCCCGCTCCTCAGGGAGAGGGGGCAATCCGAGCCGACTGACGCAAAGGTTTCAACCTGCGCCGAATGGTCCCCTCTCCCCCTGGGAGAGGGTGAGGGTCGATCCAAGCGCAGAGGCATCTCGTAGCGGGCCATGCCCGTGATCGCCCACTCAGCTGGCGCAGGCCAGCCGATTGCGTCCGTCGCGCTTGGCTTCGTAGAGCGCGTTGTCAGCTCGGCGCAGCAGGTCGTCCACCGTTTCGCCGCCATTGAGGGTGGCGCAGCCCAGGCTGATGGAGAGCGGCAAACGCTTGCCGTCGGCGGCGAGGTTCAGTTCCTCCACGGCAGCGCGCAACCGCTCACCCACCTGCACGGCGGAAACGCCGGGCGTGTTGGAGAGCAGCACGAGGAATTCCTCGCCACCGAAGCGGAACACCATGTCGACGTTGCGCAGGCTGTCCTTCAACGCAGTGGCCACGGCACGCAGGGCCTCGTCGCCGACGCTGTGGCCGTGCGCGTCGTTGATCTGCTTGAAATGGTCGAGGTCGAGCATGAGGATCGACAGCGGCATCAGGTGACGCCGCGCAATCTCCACCTCGCGACCCAGCGCCTGGTCCATGGCAATGCGGTTGCCGGTGCCGGTTAATGCATCGCGCAGCGCCGACTGCACGGCGGCGCGGTAGAGCAGGGCGTTGCGCAGCGGATAGAGCAGGCAAGCCATCAGGGATTCCAGTTGCGACAACTCGGCATCGGAGAAACGCTGCGCCCGGCGGAAGCTGATCTCGCCCAGGTATTCGCTGCCGTGGGTGAGGCGGTAATCGGCGCTGTGGCGAGCCACCTCGCCGAATTCCAGGCGGTAATCGGCGCCCGCGTGGGCGTAGGCCAGGTAGTCCACCGGCAGCATCTGCTGAATTTCCCGGAAGAACACCGCGAGGATGCGCTCGGCCTCCAGGCTCGCCTGCAGTTGCAGGTTGAGCTGTTGGCGCAGGCTCAGCAGGTCCAGCGGGCGCCGCGACGGCTTGCGCTTTTCCTGCACGGCCAGGCGCTGGAGCTTGGCGGCATCGAAGTCGATGGTGTTGGACTGCTTGGGAGGAACCATGGCGTTGACCATTTGTACGGCGTTTGGGATGGACAGAGCGATTTCCGTGCCAGCCGCGCTGAACGCCTGAAAAGACGCCGTATTGACCGACCGATGGCGGTCAGGGTTCCCGAGGGGAGAAAGGTTTCGCCAGAAGTCTGGCGAAATGATGGCACTTTGCCGGGAAAGGAGAGGGAAGGGAGTCAGAAAAGTGGCGGGAGGCGGCGCCGCTGCTGGGCTGCAGGGCGCCACTATCTGGTACGCTCGTGCCGCCAGATTAGTCCTGGGCGTTGAAGGCCTGGCCGTTCACACCCTTGCTGTCCGGACCCATGAGGTACAGGTAGACCGGCATGATTTCTTCCGGAGCCGGATTGTTGTAAGCGTTCTCGCCCGGATAGGCGTGGGCGCGCATGGCGGTGCGGGTGGCGCCGGGGTTGACGCTGTTGGCGCGCACGCTGGTGATGTCCTCGCACTCGTCCGCCAGTACCTGCATCAGGCCTTCGGTGGCGAACTTCGACACCGCGTAGGCGCCCCAGTAGGCGCGGCCCTTGCGGCCGACGCTGCTGGAGGTGAAGACCACCGAAGCGTCCTCGGAGAGCTTGAGCAACGGCAGCAGGGTGTGGGTGAGGCTGAACATGGCGTTGACGTTCACCTGCATGACGCGGGTGAAGTTGTCGGTGGAAATCTGCTCGATGGGCGAACGCAGGCCGAGGATCGAGGCGTTGTGCAGCAGGCCGTCGAGTTTGCCGAACTCCTGCTCCACCATGGCCGCCAGCTCGTCGTACTGGTGTGGCAGGGTGGTTTCCAGGTTCAGCGGGATCACCACCGGTTCCGGATGGCCGGCGGCGACGATCTCGTCGTAGACCTCGTTGAGGAAGTCTTCGGTCTTGCCCACCAGCAGCACGGTAGCACCGTGGGCGGCGAAGGTCAGCGAGGCGGCCCGGCCGATGCCGCGGCCGGCGCCGGTCACCAGGATCACGCGGCCCTTGAGCAGGTCGGGGCGGGCGGAATAGTCGAACATGGTTTCTCCTTGGCGGAACCCGTCAGTGTCTGGCGGGTTCGCGAGGTTCGGTTCAGCAGGAGCAGAGGGCGCGGTCGAGAACCGCCAGCAGATCGCGGGGATGGTCGACGATGACGTCGGCGCCCCAGTGCGCGGGGTTGTCGTCCGGGTGGATATAGCCGTAGCGCACGGCCGCGGTCTTGGTCCCGGCGGCACGGCCCGATTCGATGTCGCGCAGGTCGTCACCGATGAACAGCACTTCGGACGGATCGATGTTCAGCTGGCTGCAGGCCAGCAGGAGCATTTCCGGGTCCGGCTTGCTCCTGGTGACGTGGTCCGGGCAGACCAGGACAGCGGAGCGTTCGGCCAGGCCCAGCTGTTCCATGATCGGCGCGGCGAAGCGCACCGGCTTGTTGGTCACCACGCCCCAGATCAGGCGCGAGCGCTCGATGCTCTCCAGCAGTTCCGCCATGCCGTCATAAGGGCGGGTGAACACGGCGCAATGCTCCTGGTAGCGGTCGAGGAACTCCTGGCGCAGGGTCTCGAAGCCTGGGGCTTCCGGGTCCATGTCGAAGGTCGCGGCGACCATGGCGCGGGCGCCGCCGGAAACCACGTCCTGGATGCGCTGGTCGTCGATCGGCGCGCGGCCGTGGGCCTTGAGCATCGCCTGGCACACGGCGACGAAGTCCGGCGCGGTGTCCAGCAAGGTGCCGTCCATGTCGAAGAGAACCGCTCTGAGCATGCGATTCACTCCTCCCGCAGGGTCTGGATCATGTAGTTGACGTCGACATCGTTGGCCAGCTTGTAGTGCTTGGTCAGCGGGTTGTAGGTCAGGCCGATGATGTCCTTGACCGCCAGGCCCGCGTCACGCGACCAGGCGCCGAGCTCGGAGGGGCGGATGAACTTCTTGAAGTCGTGGGTGCCGCGCGGCAGCAGGCGCATCACGTATTCCGCGCCGACGATGGCGAACAGGTAGGCCTTCGGGTTGCGGTTGATGGTGGAGAAGAACACCTGGCCGCCGGGCTTGACCATCTTGTGGCAGGCGCGGATCACCGAGGCCGGGTCGGGCACGTGCTCGAGCATTTCCAGGCAGGTCACCACGTCGAACTGCTCGGGCATTTCCTCGGCCAGCTCTTCGGCGGTGATGCGGCGGTATTCCACCGGTACGCCGGATTCCAGCTGGTGCAGCTGGGCGACGGCCAGGGGCGCTTCGCCCATGTCGATGCCGGTGACGGTGGCGCCGCGCTGGGCCATGGCTTCGCTGAGGATGCCGCCGCCGCAGCCGACGTCGAGCACCTTCTTGCCGGCGAGGCTGACGCGCTCGTCGATCCAGTTGACCCGCAGCGGGTTGATGTCGTGCAGGGGCTTGAACTCGCTTTCGCGGTCCCACCAGCGGTGGGCGAGGGCCTCGAATTTGGCGATCTCGGCGTGGTCGACGTTGCTCATGGGGTCCCTATTGATCAAAAAGCTGGAAACGAAGACTGACTATGATGCCAGCTTCGCGGAATGGATGGGGCGCGGCATGACAGATTGTCGCAGCGGCGCCTTGGTCGGGCGCGTGTAGCAATCAGCAGGATGCGAACCTGAAGTGGCCTGCCGTGGCTTTGGAGTGCTGGTGCTGGGCGTTACCCTCTCCCCAGCCCTCTCCCTGAAGGGAGAGGGAGCGTTCTGTGCAGCGTGAAGGATTCTGCGCTTCCAGCTGCCATAGTATCAGGCGACCTTCAGACTCAACTTTCGCGCCGATCCAGTCCCCTCTCCCTTCGGAGCGGGGCGCGCAGCCAGGGTTAGGGAGAGGGGCTCTTCCTGAGCGGAGTATCTATCGGGCCCCGGCGATCTTCCGGCCCCACTCGCCTGCTACGGCGATCAGGCGCTCTTCGTCCAGGCGGGTGAGCTTGCCGTCTTCGAGCAGTTGCTTGCCGCCGACCCAGACGTGGCGCACGCAGTCACGGCCGCTGGCGTAGATCAGCTGGGAAACCGGCTCATACACCGGCTGCTGGGCCAGTCCGGAAAGGTCGAAGGCGGTGATATCGGCGGCCTTGCCCAGCTCCAGGCTGCCGGTCTCCTGCTCCATGCCCAGCGCGCGGGCGCCGTTCAGGGTGGCCATGCGCAGGGCGCGGTGGGCATCCAGCGCGGTGGCCTGGCCGGCCACGGCCTTGGCCAACAGGGCGGCGGTGCGGGTTTCGCCAAGCAGGTCGAGGTCATTGTTGCTGGCCGCGCCGTCGGTGCCGATGGCGACATTGACGCCGGCCTGCCACAAGCGCTCTACGGGGCAGAAGCCGCTGGCCAGCTTGAGGTTGGATTCGGGGCAGTGCACCACCGAGCTGTTGGTTTCCACCAGCCTGGCCAGGTCCTCGTCGTTCACCTGGGTCATGTGCACGGCCTGGAAGCGCGGGCCGAGCAGGCCCAGGCGATGCAGGCGGGCCAGCGGGCGCTCGCCGTGCTTCTCCAGCGCCTGCTGGACCTCGAAGGCGGTCTCGTGGACGTGCATATGAATGCCGGCGTCCAGTTCCTCGGCGAGCATCAGGATGTTTTCCAGCTTGTCGTCGCTGACCGTGTACGGCGCGTGCGGGCCGAAGGCGACCTTGATGCGCGGGTGATGCTTGAGGTCATCGCGCAGCGCCAGCCCTTGGCGGATGGCGTCGTCGGCATCGCGGGCGCCGGGGACCGGGAAATCCAGCACCGGCACGCTGATCTGCGCGCGAACTCCGGCCTTGTGTACCGCCTCGCAGGCCACCTGCGGCAGGAAATACATGTCAGAGAAGCAGGTGATGCCGCCCTTGAGTTGCTCGGCGATCGCCAGCTCGGTGCCATCGCGGACGAAGTCCTCGCTGACCCATTTGGCCTCGGCCGGCCAGATGTGCTCCTGCAGCCAGGTCATCAGCGCGAGATCATCGGCCAGGCCACGGAACAGGCTCATCGCCGCGTGGCCGTGGGCGTTGATCAGGCCGGGGGAGAGCAGCATGCCCGGCAGCTCGCGGGTTTCCGTGGCTGGATGGCGCATCGCCTCGGCGCGCGGCGCAAGCAGGGCGATGCGGCCGTCGCGGATGCCCAGGCCATGATCGCGCAGGACGACGCCGGCGGGTTCCACGGGGACGATCCAGGTGGGGAATAGCAGCAGGTCGAGCAGGGCTTTGGCGGTGGGCATGAAGCGCATCCTGGGCGCGTTGATAAAGGGCCCGAGTATAGCCGAGCGCCACCGCCGCAGGCTCGGTATACTCGGCGCTTTTACCCGCCTGCGCGGGAAGATTCCTGGGGGCCGGGAAAGGCCCGCGATTCCATTCGAATGAAGAGGTGTTCCATGCGTGAGCGACTGTTGGCGGCCGAACGGGTCACGGCCATTGATTGGCGCAAGGGCACACTCCGACTGCTGGACCAGCGCCTGCTGCCGCTGGAGGAAACCTGGCTGTCCTACGAAACCGCCGAAGGCGTGGCCGAGGCCATCCGCCAGATGGTCGTGCGCGGTGCGCCGGCCATCGGTATCGCCGCTGCCTACGGCCTGGCACTCGGGCTGCGCGCCCGTCTGGCGGCTGGTGGCGACTGGCGCGCGGCGCTGGAAGAAGACTTCACCGTGCTGGCCGAATCGCGTCCCACCGCGGTCAACCTGTTCTGGGCGCTGAACCGCATGCGTGACCGCCTGGAGCGCCTGAAGCCG
The DNA here is from genome assembly GCF_016919445.1 of Pseudomonas sp. PDNC002. Lineage (NCBI taxonomy): Bacteria > Pseudomonadati > Pseudomonadota > Gammaproteobacteria > Pseudomonadales > Pseudomonadaceae > Pseudomonas > Pseudomonas sp. PDNC002. Next base: position 2,934,379 of record NZ_CP070356.1, read on the forward strand.
GGCGAAGACCCGCTGCCGGTACTGGAAGCCGAAGCCGTGGCGATCCACGAGAGCGACCGCGAGGCGAACCTGACCATGGCCCAGCTGGGCGTGGACCTGATCCGCAAGCATCACGGCGGCCCGCAGAAAATCCTCACCCACTGCAATACCGGCGCCCTCGCCACTGGCGGCTTCGGCACCGCGCTGGGCGTGCTGCGCGCGGCACACCTGGAAGGGCTGATCGAGCGTGTCTACGCCGACGAAACCCGCCCCTGGCTGCAAGGCGCGCGCCTCACCGCCTGGGAACTGGCCAACGAAGGCGTGCCGGTCACCCTGAACGCGGATGCCGCCGCCGCGCACCTGATGAAGACCGAAAGCATCACCTGGGTCATCGTCGGCGCCGACCGCATCACTGCCAACGGCGACGTGGCGAACAAGATCGGCACGTACCAGCTGGCGGTGAACGCCATGCACCACGGTGTGCGCTTCATGGTGGTGGCGCCCAGTTCGACCATCGACATGGGGCTGGAAAGCGGCGAGGACATCCCGATCGAGGAGCGCGACGGTCGCGAACTCCTGGAAATCGGCGGCAAACGTATCGCGGCTGACGTCGATGCCTACAACCCGGTGTTCGATGTGACTCCGGCGGACCTGATCGATGCCATCGTGACCGAGCGCGGCGTCGTCGAGCGTCCGGACACCGAGCGCATGGCCCAGCTGATGAGCCGCAAGCGCCTGCATTGACGGGGCCTGCGGCAATTCATCGTGGGGCTTGGCCGAGGGTAGGGTTTGACCCTGGCTTGTGGTAAGCTCCGACGGTTCTTGATGGGGCATTTTTTCGCCCCCCACAGCATCGCGGATCAACGGCCAAGTCGTTGATTTGTAGAGAGTCGGTGGCGCTTTGATAGCTCACCGCGCTCCGCCAGGCCCAGGACGGGCATGACGGAGACCCATTTGAAAAAGGAACCAGGCTTCTCATGGGCGAACTGGCCAAAGAAATCCTCCCGGTCAACATCGAAGACGAACTCCGACAGTCCTACCTCGATTACGCCATGAGCGTGATCGTCGGTCGTGCCCTGCCCGATGCACGCGATGGCTTGAAGCCCGTGCACCGCCGCGTCCTGTACGCCATGAGCGAACTGGGCAACGACTGGAACAAGCCCTACAAGAAATCCGCCCGTGTGGTCGGTGACGTGATCGGTAAGTACCACCCGCACGGCGACACCGCGGTGTACGACACCATCGTCCGTATGGCCCAGCCCTTCTCGCTGCGCTACATGCTGGTGGATGGCCAGGGCAACTTCGGTTCGGTGGACGGCGACAACGCCGCTGCCATGCGATACACCGAAGTGCGCATGTCCAAGCTGGCCCACGAACTGTTGGCCGACCTGGACAAGGAAACCGTCGACTGGGTGCCCAACTACGACGGCACCGAGCAGATCCCGGCGGTCATGCCGACCAAGATCCCGAACCTGCTGGTCAACGGTTCCAGCGGTATCGCCGTGGGCATGGCGACCAACATCCCGCCGCACAACCTCACCGAGGTGATCGACGGCTGCCTGGCGCTGATGGACAACCCCGAGCTGTCCATCGACGACCTGATGCAGTACATCCCCGGCCCGGACTTCCCGACCGCGGGCATCATCAACGGCCGTGCGGGCATCATCGAGGCCTATCGCACCGGTCGTGGCCGCATCTATATCCGTGCTCGCGCGACCATCGAGGACATGGAGAAGGGCGGCAACCGCCAGCAGATCATCATCACCGAGCTGCCCTACCAGCTGAACAAGGCTCGCCTGATCGAGAAGATCGCCGAGCTGGTGAAAGAGAAGAAGATCGAAGGCATCACCGAGCTGCGCGACGAATCCGACAAGGACGGCATGCGCGTCGTGATCGAGCTGCGCCGTGGCGAAGTGGGCGAGGTCGTGCTGAACAACCTCTACGCCCAGACCCAGCTGCAGAGCGTCTTCGGCATCAACGTGGTGGCCCTGGTCGATGGCCAGCCGCGCACGATGAACCTCAAGGACATGCTCGAGGTCTTCGTCCGCCACCGCCGTGAAGTGGTGACTCGCCGGACCGTCTACGAGCTGCGCAAGGCCCGCGAGCGCGGCCATATCCTCGAAGGTCAGGCCGTTGCCCTGTCGAACATCGACCCGGTGATTGAGCTGATCAAGACCTCGCCGACCCCGGCCGAGGCCAAGGAGCGCCTGATCGCCACCGCCTGGGAATCCAGCGCCGTGGAAGCCATGGTCGAGCGCGCCGGCGCCGATTCCTGCCGTCCGGAAGACCTGGACGAGCAGTACGGCCTGCGCGAAGGCAAGTATTACCTGTCGCCGGAACAGGCCCAGGCCATCCTGGAACTGCGCCTGCACCGCCTGACCGGCCTGGAGCACGAGAAGCTCCTGTCCGAGTACCAGGAAATCCTCACCCTGATCGGCGAGCTGATCCGCATCCTGACCAATCCCGAGCGCCTGATGGAAGTCATCCGCGAGGAGCTGGAGAAGGTCAAGGCAGAGTTCGGCGATGCCCGCCGCACCGAGATCGTCGCGTCGCAGATGGACCTGACCATCGCCGACCTGATCACCGAAGAAGAGCGCGTGGTCACCATCTCCCACGGCGGCTACGCCAAGTCCCAGCCGCTGGCCGCCTATGAGGCGCAGCGTCGTGGTGGCAAGGGCAAGTCGGCCAGTGGCGTGAAGGACGAGGACTACATCGAACACCTGCTGGTCGCCAACAGCCACGCCACCCTGCTGCTGTTCTCCAGCAAGGGCAAGGTCTACTGGCTGCGCACCTTCGAAATTCCGGAAGCCTCGCGTACCGCCCGTGGCCGTCCGCTGGTGAACCTGCTGCCGCTGGACGAAGGCGAGCGCATCACCGCGATGCTGCAGATCGACCTGGAAGCCGTGCGCGCCCAGTTCGCCGGTGACGAGAGCGACGATGACGACGTGGTCGCCGAGCAGGTCGCCGAAGTGGTGGAAGCCGAAGAAGGCGAAGAGGGCGACGACGCCGACTTCAGCCAGGACGAGCCGACCGGCGCGTACATCTTCATGGCCACCATGAAAGGCACCGTGAAGAAGACCCCGCTGATCCAGTTCACCAAGCCGCGCTCCAACGGCCTGATCGCCCTGAAGCTGGAAGAGGGCGACTCGCTGATCGCCGCCGCCATCACCGACGGTTCGAAGGACGTGATGATGTTCTCCGACGCCGGCAAGGTGATCCGCTTCAAGGAAAGCAAGGTGCGCATCATGGGCCGTAACGCCCGTGGCGTGCGCGGCATGCGCCTGGCCGAGGGCCAGCGCATCATCTCCATGCTGATCCCCGAATGCCGCGAAGCGCAGATCCTCAGCGCCTCCGAGCGCGGTTACGGCAAGCGCACCCCGCTGGCCGACTACCCGCGTCGCGGTCGTGGTGGCCAGGGCGTGATCGCCATGGTGATCAACGAGCGTAACGGCAACCTGGTAGGCGCCGTGCAGGTGCTGGACGGCGAGGAGATCATGCTGATCTCCGACCAGGGCACCCTGGTGCGTACCCGTGTCGACGAAGTTCGCGGCGCTGGCCGTAACACCCAGGGCGTGATCCTCATCAAGCTGGCCGCCGACGAAACCGTCGTAGGCCTGGAGCGGGTGCAGGAGCCGACCGTCGTCGAAGGCGAAGAGATCGAAGGCGAGATCGTCGACGGCGAGATCGTCGAAGGTGAAGTAGCGGACGAGAACCAAGAAGCAGGCGAAGTCGCGGCTGAAGAAGCCCCGCAAGCCAGCGAAGACTGATAGCGAGAGTGGATGTGAGCAAGCGAGCCTTTAACTTCTGCGCCGGTCCCGCGGCGCTTCCCACCGAGGTACTGGAGCGCGCCCGCGCCGAACTGCTGGATTGGCAGGGCAAGGGCCTGTCGGTCATGGAGATGAGCCACCGTAGCGATGACTACGTGGCCATCGCCGAGAAGGCCGAGCAGGACCTGCGCGACCTGATGGCGATCCCGTCGAACTACAAGGTGCTGTTCCTGCAGGGCGGCGCCAGCCAGCAGTTCGCCGAGATTCCGCTGAACCTGCTGCCCGAAGACGGCGTGGCGGACTACGTGGAAACCGGCATCTGGTCGAAGAAGGCCATCGAAGAGGCTCGCCGCTACGGCAACGTCAACGTCGCCGCCAGCGCATCCAAGTACGACTACTTCGCCATCCCCGGCCAGAACGAGTGGAACCTGTCCAAGGACGCGGCGTACCTGCACTACGCGTCCAACGAGACCATCGGCGGCCTGGAATTCGACTGGATTCCGGAAGTCGGTGACGTCCCGCTGGTGGTGGACATGTCCTCGGACATCCTCTCCCGCCCGACCGACGTGTCGAAATTCGGCCTGATCTACGCCGGCGCGCAGAAGAACATCGGCCCGTCCGGCCTGGTGGTGGTCATCGTTCGCGAAGACCTGCTGGGCCGCGCCCGCAGCATCTGCCCGACCATGCTCAACTACAAGGTCGCCGCCGATAACGGCTCCATGTACAACACCCCGGCAACCTACTCCTGGTACCTCTCCGGCCTGGTCTTCCAGTGGCTGAAGGAGCAGGGCGGTGTCGACGCCATGGAGCAGCGCAACCGCGCCAAGAAGGACATGCTGTACGGCTTCATCGACAGCAGCGACTTCTACACCAACCCGATCCAGCCCAGTGCCCGCTCCTGGATGAACGTGCCGTTCCGCCTGGCCGACGAGAAGCTCGACAAGGCCTTCCTCGAAGGCGCCGACGCGCGCGGCCTGCTCAACCTCAAAGGCCACCGTTCGGTGGGCGGCATGCGTGCCTCCATCTATAACGCCCTGGGCCTGGACGCCATCGAAGCCCTGGTTGGCTACATGGCCGAGTTCGAGAAGGAGCACGGCTGATGAGCGACGCTGACCAGCTCAAGGCTTTGCGCGTACGCATCGACAGCCTCGACGAGAAGATCCTCGAGCTGATCAGCGAACGCGCCCGCTGCGCCACCGACGTGGCGCGCGTGAAATTGGCCTCCCTGCCCGAAGGCGAGAAGCCGGTGTTCTACCGGCCCGAGCGCGAGGCCTGGGTGCTCAAGCACATCATGGAGCTGAACAAGGGTCCGCTGGATAACGAGGAAGTCGCTCGTCTGTTCCGCGAGATCATGTCCTCCTGCCTGGCCCTGGAGCAGCCGCTGAAAGTGGCCTACCTCGGCCCGGAAGGCACCTTCACCCAGGCCGCGGCGCTCAAGCACTTCGGTCATGCGGTGATCAGCACGCCGATGGCGGCCATCGACGAAGTGTTCCGCGAAGTTGCCGCCGGTGCGGTGAACTTCGGCGTGGTGCCGGTGGAAAACTCCACCGAGGGCGCGGTCAACCACACCCTCGACAGCTTCCTCGAACACGACCTGGTGATCTGTGGCGAGGTGGAACTGCGTATCCACCACCACCTGCTGGTGGGCGAGAACACCAAGACCAACAACATCACCCGCATCTATTCCCACGCCCAGTCCCTGGCCCAGTGCCGCAAGTGGCTGGACGCCCACTATCCGAACGTCGAACGCGTGGCGGTCTCCAGCAACGCCGACGCCGCCAAGCGGGTGAAGAGCGAGTGGAACAGTGCGGCCATCGCCGGCGACATGGCGGCCAGCCTGTATGGCCTGGACAAGCTGCACGAGAAGATCGAGGACCGCCCGGACAACTCCACGCGCTTCCTCATGATCGGCAACCAGGAAGTGCCGCCCACCGGCGACGACAAGACGTCCATCATCGTCTCCATGCGCAACAAGCCGGGTGCGCTGCACGAACTGCTGGTGCCGTTCCACAGCAACGGTGTCGACCTGACCCGTATCGAGACCCGTCCGTCGCGCAGCGGCAAGTGGACCTACGTGTTCTTCATCGACTTCGTCGGCCACCACAAGGACCCGCTGATCAAGGACGTGCTGGAAAAGATCAACAGCGAAGCCGTTGCCCTGAAGGTGCTGGGCTCGTACCCCAAAGCGGTCCTCTGAGACCGCGAGCCGCAAGCCAGGGCCGCAAGCTGCCGGTACGCCGGTGGATGGTTGATGGCTTGCGGCCCATAGCTTGAGGCTTTTAGCGATGTCGTGTGATTTCCTTGCCCTGGCCCAGCCGGGCGTGCAGAAGCTTTCCCCCTATGTGCCGGGCAAGCCGGTCGATGAACTGGCCCGCGAGCTGAAGCTCGACCCCGCCGGCATCGTCAAGCTGGCCAGCAACGAGAACCCGCTGGGCCCGAGCCCGAAGGTCCTCGACGCCATCCGCGCCGAACTGGCCGAACTGACCCGCTACCCCGACGGCAACGGCTTCGAGCTGAAGTCCCGCCTGGCCGCCCGTTGCGGCGTCGAGACCGCGCAGGTCACTCTGGGCAACGGCTCCAACGACATCCTCGATCTGGTTGCCCGCGCCTACCTCGCGCCCGGCCTGAACGCCGTGTTCAGCCAGTACGCCTTCGCCGTCTACCCGATCTCCACCCAGGCTGTTGGTGCCCAGGGCAAGGTCGTGCCGGCGAAAGACTGGGGGCATGACCTGGAAGCCATGCTGGCGGCCATCGACGGCAACACCCGCGTGGTCTTCATCGCCAACCCGAACAACCCCACCGGTACCTGGTTCGGCCCGGATGCGCTGGAGCGCTTCCTATCGCAGGTGCCGGAGAGCGTCCTGGTGGTGCTCGACGAGGCCTACATCGAGTACGCCGAAGGCGAGGAACTGCCCGACGGCCTGAAATATCTGGCCCGTTACCCGAACCTGCTGGTCTCGCGCACTTTCTCCAAGGCCTATGGCCTGGCGTCACTGCGCGTGGGCTACGCGATCTCCTCGGCGCAGGTCGCCGACGTGCTCAACCGCGTGCGCCAGCCGTTCAACGTCAACAGCCTGGCCCTGGCCGCCGCTTGTGCCGCACTGGATGACGCGCAGTACCTGGCCGAAGGCAAGCGCATCAACGACGAAGGCATGGTCCAGCTGGAAAGCGGCCTGCGTGCCCTCGACTTGCAATGGATTCCCTCCAAGGGCAACTTCATCGCCGTGGACCTCAAGCGCGACGCTGGTCCGATCTACCAGGCTCTGCTCGCCGAAGGCGTAATCGTCCGTCCGGTGGGCGGCTACGGTATGCCGCAGCACCTGCGTATCTCCATCGGCCTGCCGGCCGAGAACGCCCGCTTCCTCGAAGCGCTGGCCAAGGTGCTCGCCCGTGCCTGATGTCCAGCCGCACAAGCTCCGCCGCCTCGTCGTGGTGGGGCTCGGCCTGATCGGCGGCTCCTTTGCCAAGGGCATCCGCGAGAAGGGGCTGTTCGAGGAAGTGGTCGGCGTCGACCGCGATCCGCAGACCCGCCGCCTGGCAGTTGAGCTGGGCGTGGTCGACCGCTGCGAGGAGAGTCTCGCCGCTGGCTGCCGCGAGGCCGACGTGATCCAACTCGCCGTGCCGATCCTGGCCATGGAGAAAGTCCTTGGCGAACTCGCCACCCTCGATATCGGCAATGCGATTCTCACCGACGTGGGCAGCGCCAAGGGCAATGTCGTGCGCGCCGCGAAAGCCGTCTTCGGCAGCATGCCGGCGCGCTTCGTTCCCGGCCATCCCATCGCCGGCTCGGAGCAGAGCGGGGTGGAGGCGGCCAACGCGAAACTGTTCCGCCGTCATAAAGTCATCCTCACACCGCTGGATAATGCCGATGCGGACGCGATCCAGTGCATCGAAGCGCTCTGGCGCGAGCTGGGCGCGGATGTCGAGCAGATGGACGTCGAGCACCACGACGAAGTCCTCGCCGCCACCAGCCACCTGCCGCACCTGCTGGCCTTCACGCTGGTCGACTCGCTGGCCAAACGCAGCGAAAATCTGGAAATCTTCCGTTATGCCGCTGGTGGCTTCCGCGACTTCACGCGGATCGCCGGCAGCGACCCGGTGATGTGGCACGACATCTTCCTCGCCAACCGCGAGGCGGTGCTGCGCATCCTCGATGTATTCCGTGACGACCTCGATGATCTGCGCGAGGCCGTCGACTATGGGGACGGGCAACAACTGATGGGCGTCTTCACCCGCGCCCGGGTTGCCCGCGAGCACTTCAGCAAAATCCTGGCCCGCCGGGCCTATGTGGACGCCATGCACAACAATGACCTGATTTTCCTGGCCCAGCCGGGTGGCCGCCTCTCCGGACGTGTTCGCGTACCGGGCGACAAGTCCATTTCCCACCGCTCGATCATGCTCGGCTCGCTGGCCGAAGGCACGACCGAGGTGCAAGGCTTCCTCGAGGGTGAAGACGCCCTCGCCACCATCCAGGCGTTCCGCGACATGGGCGTGGTCATCGAAGGCCCGCACCACGGCCGCGTGACCGTGCACGGCGTTGGCCTGCATGGCCTGAAGACGCCTCCCGGCCCGATCTACCTGGGCAACTCCGGCACCTCCATGCGCCTGCTCAGTGGCCTGCTCGCCGCCCAGCCGTTCGACACCACCCTGACCGGTGATGCCTCGCTGTCCAAGCGCCCGATGAACCGCGTCGCCAAGCCGCTGCGCGAGATGGGCGCCGTGATCGAGACCGGTCCCGAGGGCCGTCCGCCGCTGACCATTCGTGGCGGCCAGAAGCTGACCGGCATGCACTACGACATGCCCATGGCCAGCGCCCAGGTGAAATCCTGCCTGCTGCTCGCCGGCCTCTATGCCGCTGGTGAAACCTCCACCACCGAGCCGGCTCCGACTCGCGACCACACCGAACGCATGCTGCGCGGCTTCGGCTACCCGGTCGACGTCGACGGCGCCACCGCCCGCGTCGAGTCCGGCCACAAGCTCACCGCCACCTCCATCGAAGTCCCGGCCGACATTTCCTCCGCCGCCTTCTTCCTGGTTGCCGCGAGCATCGCCGAAGGTTCCGACCTGACCCTGGAGCATGTCGGCATCAACCCGACCCGCACCGGAGTCATCGACATCCTCAAGCTGATGGGCGCCGATATCACCCTGGAAAACCAGCGTGAAGTGGGCGGCGAGCCGGTCGCGGACATCCGTGTTCGTTCGGCCCAGCTGAAAGGCATCGACATCCCCGAAGACCTGGTGCCGCTGGCCATCGATGAGTTTCCGGTGCTCTTCGTCGCTGCCGCCAACGCCGAAGGTCGCACCGTGCTGCGTGGCGCGGAAGAACTGCGGGTGAAGGAGTCCGATCGCATCCAGGTCATGGCCGACGGCCTGCTGGCGCTGGGCGTGAAGTGCGAGCCGACCCCGGACGGCATCATCATCGACGGCGGCAGCTACGGCGGCGGCGAAGTCTGGAGCCACGGCGACCACCGTATCGCCATGTCCTTCAGCGTGGCGTCCCTGCGCGCTGGCGCGCCTATCCGCATCCACGACTGCGCCAACGTCGCGACCTCCTTCCCGAACTTCCTCGGGTTGGCGTCCGGCGCGGGCATTCGCGTCGCCGAGGAGAAAAACTGATGAACGGCGAATGGCCGGTCGTCGCCATCGACGGCCCCAGCGGCTCCGGTAAAGGCACTGTCGCCGGCTTGCTGGCCAAGCGTTTGGGCTGGAACCTGCTGGACTCGGGTGCGCTGTATCGCCTGCTGGCGTTCGCCGCCGGCAACCACGGCATCGACCTGACCAACGAGGAAGCCCTCAAGGTCCTGGCCGCGCACCTGGACGTGCAGTTCACCCACGCCAAGGGTGGGCAAGGCCAGCACATCATCCTCGAAGGCGATGATGTCACCGATGTGATCCGCACCGAACAGGTTGGTGCCGGTGCCTCGCAAGTCGCCGCGCTACCGGCGGTGCGCGATGCGCTGCTGCAACGCCAGCGCGCATTCCTCGAAGCGCCTGGCCTGGTGGCCGACGGTCGCGACATGGGCACCGTGGTCTTTCCCAGCGCACCGCTGAAAATCTTCCTTACCGCCTCCGCCGAAGAGCGCGCCCGTCGCCGTTACCTGCAGTTGAAAGGCAAAGGTATCGACAGCGACCAGGCCCAGTTGGCCGAGGAGATTCGCACCCGCGACGAGCGTGACAGCCAGCGTGCGGTAGCGCCGTTGAAGCCGGCAAATGGTGCGATCGTGCTGGACTCCACCAGCATGTCGATCGACGAGGTGCTGGAGGTAATCCACACGGAAGTCGTGCGCCTGGGCTTCACCGACTGATCGCCCTTCACCGGGCGGTTCGCTGAATCGCGGATCGCTCGGCGGAGCACTCGGAAATTGCTTTCCGAGGATGCGGAAGCATCCTGCATTCATCCCTCCCGCTCACGAGCACCATACCCGTCCTAGTATTTCTGGCAGCCCTTAGATTGGCCGCCTAGTTCGGTCGGGGGTTGCTTGCTAACACGTTTCCTTCCTACCTGGCTCGATGCATTCCGCGATCGGTCCGGTCTGATCCTTTCGCTGGCGCGTCGCGACGTCGCCTCCCGCTACCATGGCACCTTGCTTGGCAGCGTATGGGTGTTCCTCGCCCCCCTCCTGATGCTGCTGGTCTATACCTTCGTCTTCGGTCACATCCTCAAGGCCCGCTGGGGTGGTGATCAGAGCACCACCGCATTTGCCCTCACGCTGTTCTCCGGGCTCCTGCTCAACAGTCTCCTCGCCGACTGCCTGGGGCGAGCCTCCGGCGTCGTTCACCAGCACAGCAACTATGTGAAGAAGCTGGTCTTTCCGCTGGAAACGCTGCCTCTCTCGGTCGTTCTCGCCGCGCTGACCAATACCGTGGTGGGGTACCTGATACTGCTGCTGGCAATGTTCCTGTTGGGGCCGGCGCCGGGTTGGAATGCCCTCCTGTTGCCGCTGGCACTTTTGCCTTTCCTCATCTGCGTGGTTGGCCTGGCGTGTGGCGTCGCCGCCCTGGGGGCTTACTTCCGTGACGTCGGCCAGATCGTGCAATTTCTGCTGGTCCTGCTGCTGTTCCTCAGTCCGGTGCTGTATCCACTGACTTCCCTGCCTCCCGAGGCACGCGATTTTCTGCTGCTGAATCCGCTGACGATTCCGGTGGAAACGGTGCGAAGCGTCCTGTTCGGATCGCCGCTTCCTCCGGAATCGCAGATCTGGTCCTACACCCTCATTTCGGCGTTGATCGCCCTGCTCGGCGTGTCCCTCTTCCTGCGCGTCAAGAGTGGATTCGCGGATGTCCTTTGAGACGCAGACGGCACCGTCCGACCTTCTCGGTCAGCGGCTGATTGCCAAGGAACTCGCCAGCGCCCAGGAGATCGCACGTGCCATCGATTTGCAGGTGCGTATCGGCGGACGCCTGGGGGCGATCCTCATGCGCTCCGGTGTCATTTCCGAGACTAAGCGCCCCCAAAGTTCGGGAGCGAATGGGCGCAAATGCCAGGAAGCGTATTTTATCTTCCTTCAACTCTAGTCAATTCCGTCGTCGACTAGATGTGTTGCTGGAAGTGGCGTTGAAAGATTCAAATGCTACGCCCCCTGCCCCTTCGGTGGGGACGCGGTTTTTTGCTATTTCAAGACTCCATGGCCAGTGGGGGTATGCTAGAGCTCGTCGTAAGATGGAGCATACGCGATTGGGAAGGATGCTATTGGCGGCAAGCATGCCGCAGAATTTATTGAAGGCTTTATTTGTCGCTTGGGCATTTGGCAAGGCTCTGTTAGGGACAAGACTTTTTCAAGCAGGGGACTGAAAGTGAGCAGGATCCTAGTTGTGCTCGGTATGCACAGGTCTGGCTCTAGTCTGCTAGCGGCTGCGATGGAGTCGCTTGGTGTGGAGTTTGGTGATCAACTAATTAAGCCGCGCGTGGATAATCCCAAAGGGTTTTGGGAGGATCAGGATGTTATAAATATCAATGATGCTTTGTATAACGTGTTGGGCGGATTTTCATCAAGTCTCGGCTTCGATGAGCGGGAGCTCGTGCTTGCACCACAGTATGGTGAGATTGAGGCTCAAATAGTAGAGCTAATATCTTGTCGTTTGCGATCTCATCCCGTTTATGGTGTCAAGGATCCTCGTATGGCGCGACTCATGGCAGTATGGGGTCCGCTTCTGGAGAGCGCCGCTGATCACGTTAGCTATCTTGTACCTCTGCGGAATCCATTGAGTGTTGCAGCCTCTTTGAATGCTAGGGATGGCTTTTCCATGCGCAAGGGGATGCTTCTCTGGTATGAGCATATGTATCGGGCTTTATCGTATGCCAAGGATCGAGAAGTTGTCGTTGTAGACTATGATGTGTTTCTCGATGATCCGGCGGCGGTACTATCAAGGGTTGCGGAAAAAATTCATCTGACCTTTGACGTTGATAGGATAGATAGTTTCGTTGAACGCGTTTTTGATAGAGAGTTACGACATAGCTCCTTTGATTCGAACGATCTGCGTGCTCATCCAGACTCATTCCCAGCACTTTGTCGCCTTTATGATGTTTTGTGCGATATCTCGAATGACAGCTGCCAATCCGACAAGAAGTTTCAGCTGAAGCTCGCCCAAGTCGAAGAGGATTACCGTTCGCTCTGGACATTGCTGCGTCATTGCGGAGAGCAGGACGTTAACCTTTGGCGGTCGTGGCAGGAACGATGCTCCGAGCGCGAGCGGTGGGACGAGAGAGAGCGAGAACTGTCCAGTTGGACCGGTCAGCTGGAGTCGCAAGTCAATTCACTCACAGCAGACTTGGGACGCTTAGAGGGAGATAGGTTGCTGCTGCTTACGAGCTGGCTCCTTGACTGTAGGCAGTTTTCACTTGCGAAGGCCGAGCTAGAGGCGTTAGTGGAAGGTCGTGGCTTGGAATTGGCGGCCGCGCAATTCGAGGCTGACCGGCTTGCGCATGAGCTTTTTGTGAAAGCGGCGGAAGTCGATAACCTTTGTCGTGTGAATGAGGCAATGCTTTCCAGCCGGTCGTGGCGCCTTACGGCTCCACTGCGCAAGCTTCGAGCTGTGTTGATGGCGGCCATTGACCAGAAAGGGCATCGTTGCTAACATTCCAGACCTTATATCGGGACCGTTTCGCCCCTCCGGAGCGAATCGATTCCCCTAAAATCTGAATGTGGAGTGCCCGTTTCGGCGGGTGCAACAGGGGGCCGGCGGGATACCAGTCTTGATCCTGCTGGCTTCTTTTTCATCACTTGACCGTGTTCGCTGGTGACGCGGAATCGGGCTTACAAGCCTTTGACTACAGGTATAGACATGAGCGAAAGCTTCGCAGAACTCTTTGAAGAAAGTCTGAAATCCCTCGACATGCAGCCGGGTGCAATCATCACCGGCATCGTGGTTGACATCGATGGTGACTGGGTCACCGTCCATGCTGGCCTCAAGTCCGAGGGCGTCATCCCGGTCGAGCAGTTCTACAACGAACAGGGCGAGCTGACCATCAATGTGGGTGACGAAGTCCACGTTGCGCTGGACGCGGTAGAAGACGGCTTCGGTGAAACCAAGCTGTCCCGCGAAAAAGCCAAGCGTGCCGAGAGCTGGATTGTTCTGGAAGCTGCTTTCTCTGCCGACGAAGTGGTCAAAGGCGTCATCAACGGCAAGGTCAAGGGTGGTTTCACCGTCGACGTCAACGGCATCCGCGCGTTCCTGCCGGGTTCGCTGGTCGACGTACGTCCGGTTCGCGACACTACTCATCTGGAAGGCAAAGAGCTCGAGTTCAAGGTCATCAAGCTGGACCAGAAGCGCAACAACGTTGTCGTTTCCCGCCGCAGCGTGCTGGAAGCCGAGAACAGCGCCGAGCGCGAAGCTCTGCTGGAATCCCTGCAGGAAGGTCAGCAAGTCAAAGGTATCGTCAAGAACCTCACCGACTACGGTGCGTTCGTTGACCTGGGCGGCGTCGATGGTCTGCTGCACATCACCGACATGGCCTGGAAGCGTATCAAGCATCCGTCGGAAATCGTCAACGTTGGCGACGAGATCGATGTCAAGGTTCTGAAGTTCGACCGCGAGCGCAACCGCGTATCCCTGGGCCTGAAGCAACTGGGCGAAGACCCATGGGTTGCCATCAAAGCCCGTTACCCGGAAGGCACCCGCGTTACCGCGCGCGTTACCAACCTCACCGACTACGGCTGCTTCGCCGAGCTGGAAGAGGGCGTGGAAGGCCTGGTACACGTCTCCGAAATGGACTGGACCAACAAGAACATCCATCCGTCGAAAGTCGTTCAGGTTGGCGACGAAGTGGAAGTTCAGGTTCTGGACATCGACGAAGAGCGTCGTCGTATCTCCCTGGGCATCAAACAGTGCAAGTCCAACCCGTGGGAAGACTTCTCTGGCCGCTTCAACAAGGGCGACAAGATCTCCGGCACCATCAAGTCGATCACCGATTTCGGTATCTTCATCGGCCTGGAAGGCGGCATCGACGGTCTGGTTCACCTGTCCGACATCTCCTGGAACGAAGTTGGCGAAGAAGCCGTTCGCCGCTTCAAGAAGGGCGACGAGCTGGAAACCGTCATCCTCTCCGTTGATCCGGAGCGTGAGCGCATCTCCCTGGGCATCAAGCAGCTGGAAGACGATCCGTTCTCCAACTACGCGTCGCTCAACGAGAAAGGCACTATCGTTCGCGGTACCGTGAAAGAAGTGGACGCCAAAGGCGCTGTCATCAGCCTGGGCGGCGAAATCGAAGGCGTCCTGAAAGCCTCCGAAATCAGCCGTGACCGCGTTGAAGACGCTCGCAACGTTCTGAAAGAAGGCGAAGAAGTCGAAGCCAAGATCATCAGCATCGACCGTAAGAGCCGCGTCATCTCCCTCTCCATCAAGTCGAAAGACGTTGATGACGAGAAAGATGCGATGAAAGAACTGCGTCACAAGCAAGACGTAGAAGCGACTGGTCCGACCACCATCGGTGATCTGATCCGTGCTCAGATGGAGAACCAGGGCTAATCCCTGATTCACCATCCAGAAAAAGGGCGACTTCGGTCGCCCTTTTTCGTTTCTGCCTTTCGCTGGCGGCGGGCGCGCAGTGCTTTTCTCCGAGTTGAGACAGGCGCTATGTTGCTTGCCCCGTTCCGGTCGCCTTGTCCATGCCATACCTGCTTTTCGTCACCGTCCTCTGGGCGTTCTCCTTCAGCCTGATCGGCGAATACCTCGCCGGGCAGGTCGACAGTTATTTCGCCGTGCTGACCCGCGTGGTGCTGGCCGGCCTGGTGTTCCTGCCGCTGACCCGCTGGCGTGGCGTCAACCCTCGCTTCATCGCTGGGGTCATGCTGGTAGGGGCGCTGCAGTTCGGCATTACCTACGTCTGCCTCTACCAGAGTTTCCGCGTGCTGACGGTGCCGGAAGTGCTGCTGTTCACTGTGCTGACGCCATTGCACGTGGCGCTGATCGACGATGCGCTGATCCGCCGCTTCAATGCCTGGGCGCTGTTGGCGGCCGCCGTAGCGGTGCTGGGTGCCGGGATCATCCGTTACGACGGCGTCAGCGGCGACTACATCCAGGGCTTCCTGCTGCTGCAGGTGGCCAACGCGACCTTCGCCGCAGGGCAGGTGTTCTATAAGCACCTGGTGCAGCGTTTCCCGTCCGACATCCCGCAATACCGCCGCTTCGGCTACTTCTTCGTCGGCGCGCTGCTGATTGCGCTACCGGGCTGGCTGTTGTTCGGCAACCCGCAGAAGCTGCCAACCACTGACCTGCAATGGGGTGTGCTGGTGTGGATGGGCCTGCTGGCCACCGCACTGGGCCAGTTCTGGTGGAACAAGGGAGGCACCTTGGTGGATGCCGGGACGCTGGCGGTAATGAACAACCTGCATGTGCCGGTAGGCCTGCTGATCAACCTGCTGATCTGGAATGAATCAGCGGACCTGCCCCGCCTGGCGTTGGGCGGCGCGATCATCGTGGCATCCCTGGGTGTGAACCGCTTTGGTCTGTGTCGTCGCAAGGAGCGCATCGCTTGAATATTTCCGGTCGTGGCGTGGCGCTGTCCCTGGCGTCCTCGATCCTGTTCGTGACCCTGCCGGGTTATATCCACTCGCTGGAGCCGCTGACCAGTATTCAGGTGATCGCCCACCGGGTGGTCTGGTCGATTCCCATGGTCCTGCTGCTGGTGCTGTTCACTCGCCAGGGTGGTGTGTTGCGTGATGCCGGCCGGCGCCTGCTGCGTGAGCCGTGGCTGCTGGCATGCTTCCCGCTGACGGCGGCCATGATGCTGATCCAGTGGGGGGTGTTCATCTGGGCGCCCATGGTTGGCCGGACACTGGAGCTGTCGCTGGGCTATTTCCTGCTGCCGCTGACCATGGTGCTCTGCGGCCGGGTGTTCTATGGCGAGCGTCTGACCACGCTGCAGGCCATCGCCGTGGCCTTCGCCCTCGTCGGCGTGTTGCACGAGTTGTGGCTCACCCGCGCATTCTCCTGGTTCACGCTGATCACTGCGCTGGGCTACCCGCCGTACTTCATGTTGCGGCGCAAGATGGCGGTGGATGCGCTGTCCGGCTTCGTCTTCGAAATGCTCGTGCTGCTGCCGTTCGCCTTTGCGGCGCTGTGGATGACCGATAGTGGCAAGGTGCTGGAGGAGGTACCGCGCCTGTGGGCGCTGCTGCCACTGCTGGGGTTGATCAGTGCGCTGGCGTTCGGCGCCATGATGGCGGCCAGCCGGCTGCTGCCCATGGGGCTGTTCGGGATTCTGAGCTATGTCGAGCCGGTGTTGCTGTTCGCTATCGCCGTGCTGTTCCTGGGCGAGGCGTTCAACCCGGCGCAGATCTGGACC
Source organism: Pseudomonas sp. PDNC002 (assembly GCF_016919445.1). Classification (NCBI taxonomy): domain Bacteria; kingdom Pseudomonadati; phylum Pseudomonadota; class Gammaproteobacteria; order Pseudomonadales; family Pseudomonadaceae; genus Pseudomonas; species Pseudomonas sp. PDNC002. The sequence continues at coordinate 2,950,909 of NZ_CP070356.1, forward strand.
TACGGGCCGATCTGGATTGCTGTGCTGCTGACCGGTTGGGATAGCGCGCGACTGCTGCGCCGGCAGGCGCGTCGCGATGCGTTCGAGGTGAAGCGCTAGGAAGAAAAACGCTCTCCCGCAAGGGGAGAGCGTGATGCATCAGTCGAAGCGGCGGCTGCCGACGTCGGCCTTCGCCAGGGTTTCCGGCAGGATGCGGCGGGCTGCGGTGTAGTGCTTCTTCCAATAGTCGCCACTGAGGTCGGAGACGCGGACCTTCTGGCCGCGGCGCGGCGCATGGACGAACTGGTTGTCACCGACATAGATGCCGACGTGGTCGACATTGCGGCGGTTGTGGATGCGGAAGAAAACGAGATCGCCGGGTTGAAGGTCGCCGCGTGCCACGTTCGAGTTGCCGCGCATGCTGTACATCTCCCGCGCAGTACGCGGCAGATCCACTTCATCGACGTTCTGGAATACGTAGTTGACCAGGCCGCTGCAGTCGAAGCCGCGCTTGGGCGAGGTGCCGCCCCAGCGATAGGGCGTGCCGATCATGCTGTAGGCGCGTTGGGTGACCTGGTGCGCCTCGCTCTTGGTCGGTTTGACCGGCTTGGCGTTGAAGGTCAGCAGGGCGCTCCCCTGAACCGGGACCCGAAGGTCAATCGGCGCGGGTTGATAGGTGCGCGTGATCTTGGAGGAGGCGGTTGCCTCGGTGGCGGCCAAGAGGGTCGCCAAGCCTATGGAAAGGCATGTCAAAAGGGTACTTCGCATTCGGCATGTCTTCTTGCTGGTTGATGTCGCCCAGACTCCGCTGGATCGCCGTTGTTCTCGGCGTGGTTTCCTTTGGTCCGCTCAAAAATTCCACGCATTCTGAACGAGTTTTCATGACAGTTCGTACCGTTGGTCGATTCCGCTGTCGTGCATGTGACTCGTCGAACGGTGCGTGACATGTGTCCGGACGCATCAGTCACGGCCTGACCTTATAGCCGGAAGCCCTATGGAATGGGGCTTTCGGCCGGGTGGCGGAAAGCTGACGGCTTGCTGGCCAAAAGCCAGGCGCGCGCACTCTCTTAAGGAAAAACCCGACGAAATGCAGGTAATTAAGCGGAAATAATCAGCCTAAATGGGCGAGAAGCGCCGGAATGACCTGTTCGCGCAGCAGCGGCGCGAGATTCTGCGGAGTTTCGCCATCGGGGTTCAGCCAGGCGAGCTCTTCCAGCTCGGCGGCGGGCTGGACGGAGTGGGGCAGGGAGGCGATGAAGACGTGCGCATCCACGCGCATCCCTGGCTCGTTGGCGGCGTCGGCCTGGAAGTGGCCGAGCGGGATCAATGCGTTAGGGGAAAGGTGCAGGTCGAGTTCTTCGCCCAGCTCGCGCAGCAGCGCCTGGATCGCCGTTTCACCGGGCTCATGCTTGCCGCCGGGCAGCATGAAGGCCCGCGTGCCACGCTTGCGCACCAGCAGCAGGCGTCCGCCGTCATCCAGCAGGCACGCGGCGGCGATACTGATCGTGGAGGTGGTCATGGCGTGGGCGTTTCCTTCAATACCTGGTAGCGCATCTGCACGATGCCGCTGGGGAAGCTGCGCTGCTCGAGCAGCTGCAGGCGTTGCTCCAGCCCGATGCTGAACAGCGGAATGCCAGCCCCGAGCAGGTGCGGAATGATGCTGACGATCACTTCGTCGAGCAAGCCTCCGGCGAGGAAATTGCCGGCGAGGCTACCGCCGCCCACCAGCCATATGCGCTGGCAGCCTCGGGCCTCCAGGGAGGCGAGGGCGTCCACTGGTGCGTAATGCTCCAGCTCGACTTGCGGCGCGGCCCGGGGCAGGTGGTTGGAGCGGGTCATGACCAGCGCGGGCTTGTCCGGGTAGGGCCATTCGCCCAGGCCCAGGCAGAACAGGTAGGTGGCGCGTCCCATGAGCAGGCCGTCGATGCCAGCGTAGAAGGCGGCGTAACCGTGATCGTCTCCGCCTGGGTCGTAGCCGTCGAGCCAGTCCACGCTGCCATCGGGCCGGGCGATGTACCCATCGAGGCTGGCAGCTACGTAATAGATGAGAGTTGCTGGCACCCGAATTCCCCTTTTTGTCAGGCCCAGTCAGAGCATGGCATCGGAGTTGACGCGCTGCCGGTGCGTTTGTCCGATTCTTGACGCTGCCGGCTCGGTTGGCGTTCGACATCCCGGGGTGTCGGGACCAGCCGGGCGCTTTGTCCGGCAATATTTCCAGCGCGCCGGCGCTGCAAACGGTACGCTATGCAGCTATTTGGTCTTTACGTGATATCGAGGTCTGCCTTGTTCTCCCAATTCGCCCTGCACGAACGCCTGCTCAAGGCGCTCGATTCGTTGTCCTTCACCGAGCCGACTCCGGTCCAGGCTGCGGCCATTCCGAAGGCCCTGGAGGGACGCGACCTACGGGTGACGGCGCAGACCGGCAGCGGCAAGACCGCGGCCTTCCTGCTGCCGCTGTTGCATCGCCTGCTGAGCGAAGAGAAGCCCAAGAGCGGCGCCCGCGCGCTGATCCTGCTGCCGACCCGCGAGCTGGCCCAGCAGACCCTCAAGGAAGTGGAGCGCTTCGCCCAGTTCACCTTCATCAAGGCCTGCCTGATCACCGGTGGCGAAGACTTCAAGGTGCAGGGCGCGCGCCTGCGCAAGAACCCGGAAATCATCATTGGCACCCCGGGCCGCCTGAACGAGCAGTTCAACGCCGGCAACCTGCCGCTGGGCGATGTCGAAGTGCTGATCCTCGACGAAGCCGACCGCATGCTCGACATGGGCTTCTCCGAGGACGTGCTCAAGCTTGCCGCGCAGTGCCCGGCCGAGCGCCAGACCCTGCTGTTCTCCGCCACCAGCGGCAGTGGCCTGCACGAGATGGTCGAGAAGGTCCTGCGCGAGCCGGAAACTCTCCAGCTCAACCGCGTCAGCGAGCTGAACGAAGATGTCAGCCAGCAGGTGATCCTGACCGACCACGTCGGCCACAAGGAAGCACTGCTGCAGTGGCTGCTGGCCAACGAAACCTATGAGAAGGCCATCGTCTTCACCAACACCCGTGTCGCCGCCGATCGCCTGACCGGCCGTCTGATCGCCGCCGGGCACAAGGTCTTCGTGCTGCATGGCGAGAAGGACCAGAAGGACCGCAAGCTGGCCATCGAACGACTGAAGCAGGGCGCGGTGAAGATCCTCGTCGCCACCGACGTCGCTGCCCGTGGTCTGGACGTCGACAGCCTGGACCTGGTGATCAACTTCGATATTCCGCGTCGCGGCGACGAGTACGTGCACCGCATCGGCCGCACCGGCCGCGCGGGCGCCGGCGGCACCGCGATCTCGCTGGTCGGCCATGGCGACTGGAACCTGATGTCGAGCATCGAGCGCTACCTCAAGCTGCGTTTCGAGCTGCGCACCATCAAGGAACTGAAGGGCACCTATAAGGGGCCGAAGAAGGTCAAGGCGTCCGGCAAGGCCGCCGGCAGCAAGAAGAAAAAGGACGATACGAAGAAGACCGGCAGCAAGGCGCCTGCGAAGAAGAAGCCCTCCGCCAAGCCCAAGGCCGGCCCGTCGAAGGTCGTGAGCCAGGACGGCCTTGCGCCGCTCAAGCGCAAGAAGCCGGCGGCGGAATAAGTCTTCCGTGTCACCTGAAACGCCTCCCCTGATCGGGAGGCGTTTTTGTTTCTGCGTGGATCAGCCCAGCGTCTCCGGCGGCGCCTCGTAGCTACCCGACTCGTAGCTCACGCCGTGACGGATCACCGGCGGTGCATCGCCATCGTGGAGGCTTGTCACGTTGTCGATGATGGTCTTGTCCTCCAGGGTCAGGCGGTCGAGCATGCGCAGGTGGCCGATCCAGTTGTCCACCAGGAACAGCTCCTGCCAGACCTCGGGATTACTGACGTCGCGGTACAGCGCCCAGCGCTCCGCCCCATTGCGCAGGCGCAGACGGCGTAGCGGCTTGGCGGCGCGGACGAAGTCGCGGGTGCGCTCGGCGGGAATCCGGTACTCGATGGAGACCAGTACCGAGCCGCGCTCTGGGTTGAACACGAAGGTCGGTTGCCCCGGCACGCCGCCCGGCGCACGAGCGATGCTGGCGGAGTTCAGCTCCGGCAGGCGCGAGTTGTAGAGCAGCGCCACGGAGATCAGCAGCAGGCAGCCGGCGGCGATCAGCGCACCTTGCACACCCATGGTCTCGGCGAAGTGCCCCCAGAGGAAGGAGCCCGCCGCGAGGCCACCATAGATGGCTGTCTGGTACAGCGCCAGGGCCCGAGCCTTCACCCAGTCCGGCACGAGGATCTGTACGGCGGAGTTGTAGGTCGCCACTGCGGCGATCCAGCAGGCACCGCCCAGCACCAGCGCGGGGAAGATCACCCAGAGGTTGTCGACCCAGCCCAGGATGAGCATGACGACGGCGAGGGTGGCGGCGGCGAAGCTGATCAGCCGGCTGCTGCCCAGCCACTGCCGCGCCTTGCTCACCACGGTGCTGGCGACGATGGCGCCGAGCCCGAGAGCCCCCAGCATGTAGCCGTAGACCGAGGCGCTGCCGTCCGGGTTGCGGTGCGCCAGTAGCGGCAGCAGTGCCCAGATGGCGCTGGCCGAGAGGCCGAACACCGCCGAACGCAGCATCACCAGGCGAGTGACGCTGGAGTACTGGGTGAAGCGCAGCGCGGCGATCACGCCTTCGAAGATATGCTCCGGTGGCAGGGTCCGCTTGGGCACGTCACGGCGCCATTGCCAGATCGCCCAGATCAGCGCGGCGTAGCAGATGCAGTTGAACAGGAACACCCAGGATGCGCCGGTGGCCGACAGCAGCAGGCCGCCGATGGCCGGGCCGACGGCACGGGCGACGTTGTAGTTGACGCTGTTGAGCAGCACCGCATCGCCGAGCATGCGCGGCGGCACTTGCTCGTTCACCGCCGCCTGCCAGGCGGGGATGGTGATCGAGCTGCCCAGCGACAGCCAGAGGATCGACACGATCAGCATCAGCGGGTCGAGATAACCCATGAAGGCCAGTACCGTCACCAGCGCGGCGCCGGAGAGTTCGACGGTCAGCCCCACCAGCATGATCTTGCGGCGGTCGTGGTTGTCGGCCAGTACGCCGGACATGATCGACAGCAGCACCAGCGGCAACGCCGAGGCGACCTGGATCATCGCCACCATCAGCGGGCTGGCATGGGCTTCGGTGACCACCCAGGCGGCGGCGACCGATTGCGCCCAGGTGCCCAGGTTGGCGAACAGGTTGCAGATCCAGATGATGCGGAACGCGGCGATGCTGAAGGGGGCGAGGACGCCGCTGCGGGATTCGGCTGGATCGGGCTTGAGGGGAAGGTCTTGCTTGGGTGAAACGGACTGCAGCATGGGGACGCCCTTATTTCGAGTGGTCGGTACGCGCGTCGCAGCGGCGCCTTTCCATGCCGGGCAAGTGTAGTGGCTGAGGCGGTTCGCGCCATTGATGATGGTCAGCCGTGGCGTTATCGGTGACTTGCGCTGGCAAGCTTCGACAGTGCCTGAGTGGCCGTGGATTGCTAGTCTGCGACGACCTTTTCTGTCCGATTTGCCAACAAGAGCGAAGAGCCGATGAAGCGAATTTCCACTTGCCTGCTGGCCGGCCTGCTGGCGTTGCCGCAGAGCCTCTGGGCCTGGTCCAATCACACCTTGGGCAGCTACATCGCCCTGCAGCAATTACCCGCCGTCGCCCAGGCGCCGGAAGTCGAGGTGGAGCCGCTCGAGAGCTTCATCAGCCAGCAGCGCGCGGGCCTGGTAAAGCTGCTGGACGAGCAGGAAGCCTATGCCCGCGAGCACTTCCGCGAGTACCCGTCGCGCCCGGACGACCTGCGCCTGACCGAAGATGGCCGCGACGACCTGCGCAAGGCCTTTCTCATGGCGCTGCGTCTGAATCCGGAGATCAAGCTGGCTACCGCGGTGCAGCCGCCGCCCGGCGGTGAGCTGCCCAATCACGCCGCGTTGCAACCGGCAGAGGTGCTGGTGTTCCGCAACCTGTCCGGCTGGAATCAGTGGCGCTTCGTGCAGTTGCAGGCGGGCGAGAAGATTCCGGCTATCGACGTGCTGGCCAGCGCCGCCGACGAGCCGGACTTCGGTCACGACATCAACCTGTTCAGTGACAATCCCGGCGAGGCCGGCCAGCGCTATGGCTTCGGCCCGCAGCCGTTCGGTGATCCGCGCTACGAGTTCAGCTCCCAGGCGCCGTTCCACATGGGCTTCTACCATGAGGACGCGATCATCTTCACCGGCGCGCCGTACCTGGAGCGCAACTGGCCGGAATGGCGCGCGTACCAGTTCTTCGGCCTGGCGCGCTTCGCCTTCGAGAACGGCCATCCGTACTGGGGCTATCGCTTCCTCGGCTGGGCGATGCACTACATCCAGGACATGACCCAGCCCTATCACTCGACGCCGCTGCCGGGCGAGACCACCACCAGCATGCTGTGGACGGCGGGCAAGTCCATGGCCGGTTTCGACGCCGACAAGCAGGCGGCGATCCAGCGCGTGGCGGACCGACATACGGGCGTGGAGCGTTATCAGGTGGACTGGCTGCGCGAGACGCTGCGCCTGGGCGGGCAGTCGCCGTTGCTGACGGCCTATGCGGATGTCAGTACCGACGGCACTTATCCACCGTACTCGACGGAGTATCTGCGCGAGGTGGTGGCGAGCGAGTCCCATGCCCATGCGGCGGCGTTCGATGCGGCGATCGGCCATTGGCTGGAAAACGAGAAGGCGCCGGCGGGGGATTTCAGCGCGGGGAACTCACCGGAGCCGTTCCGGCACGATGAGGCGTTGGATGAGCAGATTCTGCAATTGATCCGGCACTTCGGCGCGCACAGTCGCAACATCGCGAAGGCGGCCCTGCAGCCGTAAAAGAGGGCTGGCAATTACGCCGGGGCTGCGTGGGCCCCGGCGTAATCGCACAAGTCGCTTAGCCGCCGGAGCAGCCGTTGCCCCACACCTGATATTCGACGGTGTGACGCTGACCCTGGGAATCTTCGTAGGTCATGCGCGCCGGCACGATGCCGCACTCGCTGGACACGTCGGTGGTCGAGATCACGTGGGCGACGTCCAGTTTCATGTCGTAGGTGTACTGCTCCACGGCCGCGCTTGGCGCCTGGTCGGCGGCGTTCACCTGCTCGGCCAGGGCGAGCGAAGAGAAGCCCAGCATGGCCAGGATGACTACAGCTTTCATGAATTTACCTGCCTTGTTCCCGGTGTCCGGACGACACTCGTCCGTGACGCTCAGCCGGAGCTGCATCGGGAAGCGTTGGGGAAATGAATTACGGGTCTTGGGTGGTGTTGCGGCGCGCGCTGTAACAGCACGGAAATAATAGGATTTGCCTGACCTGAGTCATATATCCAGGCGCCAACAAGACTTCGTACTCAGAGGCAACAATCCAGGATTGACGCGGGTTGCAGGGGTGGTCTTGCGGCGGGTGGTCGCAGGTTCGATCGATTTGCGATGCGGTTGCGGATGGCGTAGGAGCGGACTTCGTCCGCGATAGATTTGCGGCGCGCCGGAGACCATCGCGGACGGAGTCCGCTCCTACGAAACGATCTGAAGTTCTGCGCCGTGCGGTTCGCGACCAGCTCAATCGAGCAGCGGCGACTGCGGATCGAGCAACGAGGTGCGGATGAAGTGCAGGTAGCTGCACACCCGCCGCAGGGGTGAGGAATCGAAGTGCGGTGGGCGACGATCATCGGTAGTGCGCGTCGCATGGATAGCGTGCTCCACCGCCGCCAGCGCCCGCTGGCGGTTGCTTTCGCTGGGTTGGATGAACAGTCGGATCAGCGCACGGCCCAGGGCGCGGATCGCACGGCGCCAGGGCATGCGCTCGGCGTACCAGGGCTCCTTCGGCAGGGCCTCCTGCTCACGGCGCAGCTCGATGATCGACAGGCCGATCTCCTGCACCTGGAAGGTCCAGCGCAGCAGCCGGCGCTGTACATCCGGGCGGCCTGTGGATAACCCATACGCCTGGTTGAGCAAATCGCGGGTGCCACTCTCGAAATTGGACGACAGGCCCTTCAGCGGATCGCTGATCACCCGCACCACGCGCAGGCGCAGCTCGGCTTCCAGGCGCTCCCACAACCACGGCCGGTTGGGCGGCAGGATGACGATCGCCGCGACCACCGCCATGCCCATGGACAGCAGCATCGCCAGGTATTCGTTGATGAAGGTGTAGGCGTCGTAGCGCGCCAGGTTCGCCGGCAACGAGGCGATGCAGAACCACACCAGCAGGCCGACGCCGTAGCCGCTCCACTTCGGCCGGGTGATCAGGAAGGCGCCGAGGGCGAACACCGGCGCGAGCACGAAGCACAGCAGCGGGAAGCCGTCGATGTGCGGCAGCACGCGGAAGGTGAGGATGAAGCCGAGCGTCGCGCCCAGCAGTGTGCCGAGGGTCAGTTGCAGCGACAGGCGCTTGGGATTGGGTGAGGCGGAGGAGAGCGCGGCGATCAGCACCGAGGTCAGTGCGAAGGTGGCGCCGCTGAGCCAGGAGGTTTCGATCCAGAACACGCCACCGACGATCACCAGCAGCGCGCAGCGGAAGCCCGCGACGGCGGCGGCAAGGGCGTTGGCCTTGGGCGTGAAGCGCTCTTTCCACTGCTCGCGCTCGTGCTTGTGCGCGGCGAGCGAGGCGTGGGTCTGCGCATAGTTGTGCATGTCGTCGACGAAGCGGAACAGCAGCTCGGCGGCGGTCTCGAAATCCAGCTGGTCGGCTTCCCGCGGGCAGGTGTGGCCGAGGCTGGCGCGGGCTTCGCGGATACGCGGCATCAAGTGATGCTTGCACAGTTCCAGTTGCACGCTCAGGCGCTCGGCATCCGCTTCGGCGAGTGGCCGGCCGTGCCAGCTCGCGAGCAGTTCGCTGACATCGATCAGGCACGGCATCAGGACTTCGAGTACGTTGCAGGCCTGGCGCTCGCGCAGCCGATCGAGCAGGCGCTGCAGCGCGTGGAAGCGTGTGGTCAATTGCATGAACTCGCTGTTCAGCCGCGCCAGGCGACCGCTGCGCAAGCGCATGTGCGGGTCTTCGAAGGCGGTGACGTTGCGCAGGCTCTCCAGGCCCACCACCTCGGCGGCGATACGTGCGCTGGCCTGTTCGAAGCGCTCGCGCTCCAGCGTGCCATTGAGGCCGGCGCTGGCGAGGCCGGCAAAGTCGCCGAAGCGGGTGTTCAGCGCATTGCGCAGGGCGGCGGTGCTGGTCTGCGGCAGCACGACGGCGCTGACCACGCCGGTGCAGAGGATGCCCAGGGTGATCTCGATCACCCGCCACAGCGCCTGCATGAAGGCGCCTTCGGGGTGCAGCGTGGCGGGAATGCCGATCATCACGGCGGTGTAGCCGGCGAGCAGGCAGGCGTAGGCGCGGAAGTCCCGATAGCGCGCTGCGCCGGCGGTACACAGGCCGACCCAGATCGCCACGCAGAGCAGGAACAGCACGCGCTCCTGGGCGAACAGGGCGATGAAGGTGACCATCACCGTGAGCCCGGCGAGGGTGCCGAGGATGCGGTAGAAGCTCTTCGCCAGCACCTGGCCGCTCTGTGGTTGCAGGACGATGAAGGCGCTCACCAGCACGGTGTTGGGTTGCGGCAGCTCCAGCCGGTAGGCCAGCCACAACGCCGTGAAGGCGGTGATCAGCGTCTTGAGGATGAACATCCAGGTGACGCCGTCGGTATGCGCCCAGTCGGACAGGGCGAAGCGCACCGCGGCGGCCTTGGGCAGGCGCACGGACAGACTGCTCATCGGGCTTATCTCGGCAGGCGGTGATCGGGCTGGGTTGGGTTTTTAGAACCCTGTAGTTCGAAGGCGGAGCGAAGGGGTGGAAGCACGTTGCACGAAGGGCGGAGCACGGGTGCGAATCCTGGGGTGTCGCGGCGGGCCGCGTTGGGGATGGCGATTCTAGAAGTGCGCCGGGGGGCAGGATAAGCTGACGGTTGGATGAATTATTGTTGCCTGAAAGGACAATAATCCCGTCGCGACAGGTATGCGACAATTCGCCGCCTGTCATGAATCTGTAACAAGGCGTTGCTCGTTCGAGCGCCGTTGCAGAGGCGCCCGCCGTGGCGTGGACAGGCTCTCAGGAGAAATGATGGACCTGCTGCACAACATGCGTGCTTTCGTCTGTGTCGCCGAGACTGGCAGCTTCACCGCCGCCGCCCAGCGCATGGACCTCACCACCGCGTACGTCTCGCGGACGGTGGCCAAACTCGAAGCGCACCTGCGTACCCGCCTGCTGCACCGTACCACCCGCCGTATCGCCCTCACCGAAGCCGGGCAGCGCTACCTGCAGCGCTGCCAGCAGATCCTTGGCTACATCGAGGAGGCCGAGGCCGAAGCCGGCGACGCCCATGCCCGACCCCACGGCAAGGTGAAGGTGCATGCCATGACCGGCATTGGCCAGCACTACCTGATCCGGGCCATCGCGCAGTACTGCGAGATCTACCCCGAGGTCACGTTCGACCTGACCCTGGCCAATCGCATCACCGATATCCTCGACGAGGGCTACGACATTTCCGTGGTCATCGCCCAGGAGCTGCCGGATTCAGGCTTTGTCTCCAAGCGCATCGGCAAGTCCTACAGCGTGCTCTGCGCCTCGCCCGAGTATGTGGCGCGCCACGGCATGCCGAAGCAGCTCGCCGAGCTGACTGACCACCGCTGCCTGCGCCTGGTGAACTCGGTGATGTCCCTGGACAAGTGGCTGTTCGACGGCCCGGATGGCCAGGAAATGGTCGGCATCAACCACAGCCATTTCCAGGTCAATACCGCCGACGCCATGACCGAGGCGGTGCGCGCCGGTATGGGCATCGGCGCGCTGCCGGTGTACTCCGCCGTGCAGGGCCTCAAGGACGGCAGCCTGGTGCGCGTGCTGCCGGACTACAGCCTGTTCCACCTCAACGTCTATGCGCTGTATCCGTCGCGCCAGTATCTCGATGCGAAGATTCGCACCTGGGTGGAGTTTCTGCGCGACTGCGTGCCCGGCATGCTGGAAGAGCACGAGCGGATGATGGTCCAGCACGGTCGTACTGCTTTGGTCTGAGGTCCGCCTGCGAGCGCCAGAAGCCGCGCTTATGGGGCCCATCAGCATGGGGCCCTAGTGGTAAGACCATGGTCGAATGGCCCGGGGAAGGGTGTCGCCGTTACAACTGACGGCAACAAAAACAACACTCTTCACCGAGGTAAAACGCCATGACAGCGGCATCCGTGTACCCCGTGCGTCCCGAAGTGGCCGCGACCACTCTGACCGACGAGGCCACCTACAAGAAGCTGTACCAGCAGTCGGTGGTCAACCCCGACGGCTTCTGGCGCGAACAGGCCCAGCGCATCGACTGGATCAAGCCGTTCACCAAGGTCAAGCAGACCTCCTTCGACGACCACCACGTCGACATCAAGTGGTTTGCCGACGGCACCTTGAACCTCTCCTACAACTGCCTCGACCGTCACCTGGCCGAGCGCGGCGACCAGCTCGCCATCATCTGGGAAGGCGACGATCCTTCCGAACACAAGGAAATCACCTACCGCGAACTGCACGAGCAGGTCTGCAAGTTCGCCAACGCCCTGCGCGGCCAGGACGTGCACCGTGGCGACGTGGTGACCATCTACATGCCGATGATTCCCGAAGCCGTGGTCGCCATGCTGGCCTGCGCCCGTATCGGCGCGATCCACTCCGTGGTGTTCGGCGGCTTCTCCCCCGAAGCCCTGGCTGGCCGCATCATCGACTGCCGCTCCAAAGTTGTGATCACTGCGGACGAAGGCCTGCGTGGCGGCAAGAAAACCCCGCTGAAGGCCAACGTCGACGACGCGCTGACCAACCCGGAAACCAACAGCGTGCAGAAGATCATCGTCTGCAAGCGCACCGGTTCGAACATCAAGTGGAACCAGCACCGCGACGTGTGGTTCGAGGACCTGATGAAGGTCGCCGGCTCCACCTGCGCGCCGAAGGAAATGGGCGCCGAGGACCCGCTGTTCATCCTCTACACCTCCGGCTCCACCGGCAAACCCAAGGGCGTGCTGCACACCACCGGCGGCTACCTGGTCTACGCCTCGCTGACCCACGAGCGCGTGTTCGACTACCGTCCGGGCGAAGTCTTCTGGTGCACCGCCGACATCGGCTGGGTCACCGGCCACACCTATGTCGTCTACGGCCCGCTGGCCAATGGCGCGACCACCGTGCTGTTCGAGGGCGTGCCGAACTACCCGGACATCTCCCGCGTTGCGAAGATCGTCGACAAGCACAAGGTCAACATCCTCTACACCGCACCGACCGCCATCCGCGCCATGATGGCCGAGGGCAAGGCCGCGGTCGAAGGCGCTGACGGTTCCAGCCTGCGCCTGCTGGGTTCGGTGGGCGAGCCGATCAACCCGGAAGCCTGGCAGTGGTACTACGAGACCGTCGGCCAGTCGCGCTGCCCGATCGTCGACACCTGGTGGCAGACCGAAACCGGCGCCTGCCTGATGACCCCGCTGCCGGGCGCCCACGGCCTGAAGCCGGGCTCCGCCGCCAAGCCGTTCTTCGGCGTGGTGCCGGCTTTGGTGGATAACCTGGGCAACATCCTGGAAGGGGCCACCGAGGGCAACCTGGTGATCCTGGACTCCTGGCCGGGCCAGGCGCGCACCCTGTACGGCGACCACGACCGCTACGTGGACACCTACTTCAAGACCTTCAAGGGCATGTACTTCACCGGCGACGGCGCCCGTCGCGACGAGGACGGCTACTACTGGATCACCGGCCGCGTCGATGACGTGCTGAACGTCTCCGGCCACCGCATGGGCACCGCCGAGATCGAGAGCGCTCTGGTGGCCCACCCGAAAGTCGCCGAGGCCGCGGTGGTTGGCGTGCCGCACGACATCAAGGGGCAGGGCATCTATGTCTACGTCACCCTGAATGCCGGGGAGGAAACCAACGAGCAGCTGCGCCAGGAGCTGCGTGCCTGGGTCCGCAAGGAAATCGGCCCGATCGCCACTCCGGACGTGATCCAGTGGGCGCCCGGCCTGCCGAAGACCCGCTCGGGCAAGATCATGCGCCGCATCCTGCGCAAGATCGCCACGGCCGAGTACGACACCTTGGGTGACATCTCCACCCTGGCCGATCCGGGTGTGGTGCAGCACCTGATCGACACGCACCAGGCCATGCGCGCGGCCTGATCTGCCAGCCGATGAAAAACGCCCCGCTTGCCGGGGCGTTTTTCTTTTTGTGCTTTTGTAGAAGGGGCGCCTGTTCCTGACTCGTGAGCTTATTCAAGTATGGCGCGGCGGCGGGGCAATCGCGCACGGAGTCCGCTCCTACAATGATCAACAGCCCCTCACCCTAACCCTCTCCAGCAAGCGGGAGAGGGGACCGTTTGGTGCAGGAGGAAACCTCGGCATCAGCCGACACAATCGGCTCCCTCTCCCTCTGGGAGAGGGCTGGGGTGAGGGACGGCCCAGGCACGGACTTACCTGAAGAAGACAGTTGCTCCTACAGTGTGCTTCCTGCCCATCGGTAACATTTCCCTGCGACAAAATGAGGCGCCAGGAAACAATTCGCACAGCTTCGGTGCGACTTTTCTGTCTGTGCGGAATGAGTCAATATCGCGCACCCCGCGCAGGACCTGCGATTTCATATTTGTGGCCCAATTTCTGCAGGTAAATTGGGTTTTACTACTCGCTTTCAGATCACGTAAAATCCGCGCCGTCAAGCCGCCGGGGCTCTGTCTCCGGCGCTTCTATAATTACTTGTCGCATTGAAGAAATAACCGCTCCGGGGCTGTCGCTAGAATGCCGCTCACCCCGGTAGGCGCGCTTTTCACAAGAATCGCGCCGGCAATGCGCAGACGAACAATAACCTTCACTTCTGCACGGGCAGCCTGGGCCAACCCCTTTCTCCTGCCAATCGAAGTCCTACCCTCGAAGGAGTTACTGATGAAGAAGTTTGCACTTCTCGGTGCGCTGGCCCTGTCCGCGCTTTCCCTGGTTGCCCACGCTGACGACAAGCCGGTCCGCATCGGCATCGAAGCCGGTTACCCGCCTTTCTCCTTCAAGACTCCCGACGGCAAGCTCGCCGGCTTCGACGTGGATATCGGCAACGCCCTGTGCGAAGAAATGAAGGTCAAGTGCACTTGGGTCGAGCAGGAATTCGACGGCCTGATCCCGGCGCTGAAGGTCCGCAAGATCGACGCCATCCTCTCGTCCATGACCATCACCGACGAGCGCAAGAAGTCCGTCGACTTCACCAACAAGTACTACCACACCCCCGCGCGCTTCGTGATGAAGGAAGGCGTGACCCTGAACGACCCGCTGGTCGACCTGAAGGGCAAGAAGGTCGGTGTGCTGCGCGCTTCGACCCATGACCGTTATGCCACCGACGTCCTGGCGCCGGCCGGCATCGAAGTCGTGCGCTACAACTCCCAGAACGAAGCCAACATGGACCTGGTCTCCGGCCGCATCGACGCGACCATGGCCGACTCGGTCAACCTCGACGACGGCTTCCTGAAAACCGACGCCGGCAAGGGCTACGCCTTCGTAGGTCCGGAATACAACGATCCGAAGTACTTCGGTGGTGGCGCCGGCATCGCCGTGCGCAAGGGCGATACCGCCCTGGCCGAGAAATTCAACGCGGCCATCGCCGGCATCCGTGCCAACGGCAAGTACAAGGAAGTACAGGACAAGTACTTCAAGTTCGACGTCTACGGCGAGAACTGATCCACGTCCAGAAGTGGCGCAAACCCAGGCCCGGTCCTGAAGTTTGTGCCACTTTTTTATTGGGGGCGATCCGTCAGGTGGCGGGCGCCCTGCAGCGTCCGTGCGGTTGCGGGCGGCTTCCGGTCTAGAGGTGCGAAACTATGTTCAATGGCTACGGAGCCACCATCGTCGATGGTGCCTGGCTGACGCTTCAGCTATCCCTGCTGTCGATGGCCCTGGCAATCGCGTTGGGCCTGCTCGGTGCGGCCATCCGCCTGTCGCCGGTGAAGTGGCTGGCCTGGTGCGGCGACCTCTATTCCACCGTGATCCGCGGCGTGCCGGACCTGGTGCTGATCCTGCTGATCTTCTACGGCGGCCAGGCTGCGGTGAACTGGGTCGCGCCGATGGTCGGCTATGACGACTACATCGATCTCAACCCCTTCGCCTCCGGCGTCGGCACCCTGGGCTTCATCTTCGGTGCCTACCTGTCCGAAACCTTCCGTGGCGCCTTCATGGCCATCCCGAAAGGGCAGGGCGAGGCCGGCTTCGCCTATGGCATGAGCGGGCTTCAGGTGTTCTTCCGCATCCAGGTGCCGCAGATGATCCGCCTGGCCATTCCGGGCTTCACCAACAACTGGCTGGTGCTGGTCAAGGCCACCGCGCTGATCTCCGTGGTCGGCCTGCAGGACATGATGTTCAAGGCCAAGCAGGCCTCGGACGCCACCCGCGAACCCTTCACCTATTTCCTCGCCGTGGCGGCGCTGTATCTGGTGGTCACCAGCGTTTCCCTGGTGCTGCTGCGCATGCTCGAACGCCGTTATTCGGTCGGCGTGAAAGTCGCCGAGCTTTGAGTCAGAGGACGCCATCGTGATATTCGACTTCTCCGTCATCTGGGACAGCCTGCCGCTCTACTTCAGCGGCCTGCTGGTAACCCTCAAGCTGCTGGCCATCTCGCTGTTCTTCGGCCTGCTCGCGGCGGTGCCGCTGGCGCTGATGCGCTGTTCGAAGAACCCGGCGGTGAACCTGCCCGCCTGGCTCTACACCTACGTGATCCGCGGCACCCCGATGCTGGTGCAGCTGTTCCTCATCTATTACGGCCTGGCGCAATTCGCCGTGGTGCGCGAAAGCTTCCTCTGGCCGTGGCTGTCCAACGCCACCTTCTGCGCCTGCGCCGCGTTCGCCATCAACACCAGCGCCTATACCGCCGAGATCCTCGCCGGCAGCATTCGCGCCACACCCCATGGTGAGATCGAAGCCGCCAAGGCCATGGGCATGTCGCGCCTGAAGATGTATCGCCGCATCCTGCTGCCCTCGGCCCTGCGCCGCGCGCTGCCGCAGTACAGCAACGAAGTGATCATGATGCTGCAGACCACCAGCCTGGCGTCCATCGTCACCCTGGTGGACATCACCGGCGCCGCGCGCACCGTGTACTCGCAGTACTACCTGCCGTTCGAGGCGTTCATCACCGCCGGCATCTTCTACCTGATCATGACCTTCACCCTGGTGCGCCTGTTCAAGCTGGCCGAGCGCCGCTGGCTGGCCTATCTCGCGCCGCGCAAGCACTGAGGAAAAGACCGTGGAACGTATCGATCATCTGCTGCCGTGGAGCAGCCTGGGTAGCGAGCGCCGCCTGAGCGTGTTCCGCTACGGCAAGGGCCCGCGCAAGGTCTATATCCAGTCCAGCCTGCACGCCGACGAGCTGCCGGGCATGCGCACCGCCTGGGAACTCAAACAGCGCCTGGCCGACCTCGAGTCGCGCGGGCAACTGAACTGCGTCGTCGAACTGGTGCCGGTGGCCAACCCCATCGGCCTGGGCCAGACCCTGCAGGCCAGCCACCTGGGCCGTTTCGAGTTCGGCAGCGGGAAGAACTTCAACCGCGATTTCGTCGAGCTGAGCGCTCTGGTTGCCGAGCGTGTCGGTGAAAAGCTGGGCGCTGACGAAGCCGCCAACGTCGAGCTGATCCGTCAGGCCATGCGTGATGGCCTCGACGCGCTGCCGCCGGCTTCGTCCGAGCTGCAGGGCATGCAGCGCATACTGCTGCGCCATGCCTGTGATGCCGAGGTCGTACTCGACCTGCACTGCGATTTCGACGCCGCCATCCATGTCTATGCGATCCCGCAGCACTGGCCGCGCTGGAAGTCCCTGGCCGCACGCCTGAAGGCTGGCGTGGCGCTGCTCGCCGAAGATTCCGGCGGCAGTTCCTTCGATGAATCCTGCTCGCTGCCCTGGCTGCGCCTGTCGCAGGCCTTCCCGCAGGCGGCGATTCCGCTGGCGTGCCTGGCGACCACGGTCGAGCTGGGTGGCGTGGGCGATACCCGCGTCGACCAGGCGCAGGACAACTGCGAAGCCATCCTCGGCTTCCTGGCCGAGCAGGGCCTGATCGCCGGCGACTGGCCGGCAGCCCCGGCTGAATGCTGCGAAGGCATGCCGTTCGAAGGCACCGAATACCTCTACGCGCCCCACGTCGGTGTCGTGAGCTTCCTGCGCAAGGCGGGGGAGTGGGTGGAGAAGGGCGACGCGCTGTTCGAGGTGGTCGACCCGCTGAACGACAAGGTCAGCACCGTACGCGCCGGGACCTCCGGCGTGCTGTTCGCCATCGAGCGTGGGCGCTACGCCCAGCCAGGGCTTTGGCTGGCCAAGGTGGCCGGGCGTGAGCCGTTCCGCAAGGGCCGGCTGATCAACGACTGAATTCGAGAACCGACACCATGTACAAACTTGAAATCCAGGACCTGCACAAGCGCTACGGCACCCACGAGGTGCTCAAGGGCGTCTCCATGGCGGCCAAGGCAGGCGACGTGATCAGCATCATCGGCTCCTCCGGCTCGGGCAAGAGCACCTTCCTGCGCTGCATCAACCTGCTGGAGCAGCCCCACGCCGGCAAGATCCTGCTCAATGGCGAAGAGCTCAAGCTCGTGCCGAACAAGGACGGTGCGCTCAAGGCCGCCGACGCCAAGCAGCTGCAGCGCATGCGCTCGCGCCTGTCGATGGTGTTCCAGCACTTCAACCTGTGGTCGCACATGAGCGCCCTGGAAAACGTCATCGAAGCGCCGGTCCATGTACTGGGCGTGTCGAAGAAAGAGGCGCTGGAAAAGGCCGAGCACTACCTGGCGAAAGTTGGCGTGGCGCACCGCAAGGACGCCTATCCCGCGCACATGTCCGGTGGCGAGCAACAGCGCGTGGCGATTGCCCGTGCGCTGGCGGTCGAGCCGGAAGTGATGCTGTTCGACGAACCGACCTCGGCGCTCGACCCCGAACTGGTCGGCGAAGTGCTGAAGGTCATGCAGGACCTGGCCCAGGAAGGCCGCACCATGGTGGTGGTGACCCACGAGATGGGCTTCGCTCGCGAGGTCTCCAACCAGCTGGTGTTCCTGCACAAGGGACTGGTGGAAGAGACGGGCTGCCCGAGGGAAGTCCTCGCCAACCCGCAATCGGAACGCCTCAAGCAGTTCCTTTCCGGCAGCTTGAAGTAAGCTGTCTGTCATTCGCACCGTTGGGTGAACCTGCCGCATGACCGCACAACGCATCGGATTCCTGCTCTGGCCGCACACGCGGGCGCTGACCCTTGCGCTGGCCGAGGAGGCCCTGCGGGTCGCCCGCCGACTGCACCCCGAGGCGCTCTACGAGCCCGTGTTCATGAGTGCCGAGACGGTGGCCGAAGCCGATGGCTGGCGCCTGCCGGGGCAGGCCTGGAATGGCGTGCTGGAGCAATGCCAGCGCATCTTCCTGGTCGCCGACGAGATTCCACAGACGGTCTCTGCGCCGCTGGCCGCCGTGCTCAAGCAGCTGTCGCGCAGCGGCGTGAGCATTGGTGCGCTGTCCGCCGGTATCTATCCGCTGGCGCAGTTGGGCCTGCTCGACGGCTACCGCGCCGCTGTGCACTGGCGTTGGCACGACGATTTCACCGAGCGTTATCCCAAGGTCATCGCCACCAACCACCTGTTCGAGTGGGATCGTGATCGCCTCAGCGCCTGCGGCGGCATGGCGGTGCTCGACCTTCTGCTGGCCGTGCTGTCCCGCGACCATGGCGCGGAACTGGCTGGCGCGGTATCCGAAGAGCTGGTGGTGGAGCGCATCCGCGAAGGCTCCGAACGCCAGCGCATCCCGCTGAAGAACCGCCTCGGCTCCAGCCACCCGAAGCTCACCCAGGCGGTGCTGCTGATGGAGGCGAACATCGAGGAGCCGCTGACCACCGACGAGATCGCCCAGCACGTGTGTGTCTCGCGCCGCCAGCTGGAGCGCATCTTCAAGCAGTACCTGACCCGCGTGCCGAGCCAGTACTACCTGGAACTGCGCCTGAACCGCGCGCGGCAGATGCTCATGCAGACCAGCAAGTCGATCATCCAGATCGGCCTGTCCTGCGGTTTCTCCAGCGGCCCGCACTTCTCCAGCGCGTACCGCAACTTCTTCGGCGTGACTCCACGCGAAGACCGCAACCAGCGTCGCGGCCAGGGTGCCGCCGAAGCCGCTCCGGTCGCCACCGAGCGGGGTTGAGGCCCGTCCGGTTTCAGGCCTCTGCAAGAACCCCTCCCCCTAACCCTGGCTGCGCGCCTCGCTCCTCAAACGGGAGAGGGGATCGTTCGGCACAGGCGAATCCATGGCGTCAGCCGGCACCGCTTGCCCCCTCTCCCTTCAGGGAGAGGGCTGGGGAGAGGGAGGCGTGCGCGCAATCGTTCCCATTGGGTCTGCGCCGTAGGGCGAATAACCTGGAACAGGTTATCCGCCGCTCCTGGCACGGCGAATAACGCTGGCGCGTTATGCGCCCTACAGTCCGGCTCGCTCCTGCAACGAATGCTCCTCCCGCCTTATTCCTTTTCCCCTTGTTCGCCGAGCGAACAAATTCCACGCCCGTTGGTACCCGCAGCAGTTCGCAGGCCTTACACTGCGCCTTCCCGACGCTTTCTGTCGCATTTCCGTAAGCCTCGGCAATTCGCGGGTTGGCGCTATAACAAGTTGTCGCATGGCGGCAATGACGGCCCGCGGATCGTCCCTACAATCCATCCATCGATAGCCGCCTCACCAGGCAGGAGAACACCGATGTCCGCTCCGCAAGCTCAGGTCCAACGCTCCGACTTCGACCAGGTCATGGTTCCCAACTATTCGCCGGCTGCCTTCATTCCGGTGCGTGGCGAAGGCTCGCGAGTCTGGGATCAGAGCGGCCGAGAGCTGGTGGATTTCGCGGGCGGCATCGCGGTGAGCTCCCTGGGTCACGGCCATCCGGCGCTGATGCAGGCGCTAGCCGAGCAGGCGAGCAAGATCTGGCACGTCTCCAACGTGTTCACCAACGAGCCAGCCCTGCGCTTGGCCAAGAAGCTGATCGACGCCACCTTCGCCGAGCGCGTGTTCTTCGCCAACTCCGGCGCCGAGGCCAACGAGGCCGCGCTGAAACTGGCTCGTCGCTACGCCCATGACGTCTACGGCCCCGAGAAGTACGAGATCATCTCGATGGTCAACAGCTTCCACGGCCGCACCCTGTTCACCGTCAACGTTGGCGGCCAGGCCAAGTATTCCGATGGTTTCGGCCCGAAGGTCGAAGGCATCACCCACATTCCGTTCAACGACCTGGAAGCCCTGAAGGCGGCCATCTCCGACAAGACCTGCGCCGTGATCATCGAGCCGGTGCAGGGCGAGAGCGGCGTGCTGCCGGCCGACCAGGCGTACCTGGAAGGTGTGCGCAAGCTGTGCGACGAGAACAACGCGCTGCTGATCTTCGATGAAGTGCAGAGCGGCTTCGGTCGTATCGGCTACCTCTACGCCCACCAGTACTACGGCGTGAACCCGGACATCCTCTCCAGCGCCAAGGGCCTGGGCGGCGGCTTCCCGATCGGCGCCATGCTGACCACCGCGAAGATCGCCGAGCACCTGGTCGTCGGCACCCACGGCACCACCTACGGCGGCAACCCGCTGGCGTGTGCGGTCGCTGGCGCCGCCTTCGACGTGATCAACACCCCGGAAGTGCTCGAAGGCGTGAAGGCCAAGCACGAGCGCTTCAAGGTCCGCCTGGAGAAGATCGCCGCCGAGTACGGCATCTTCACCCAGGTGCGCGGTATGGGCATGCTGATCGGCGCGGTGCTCAACGACGCCTTCAAGGGCAAGGCCAAGGACGTTCTCAACGCCGCCGAGAAGGAAGGCGTGATGGTCCTGCAGGCCGGCCCGGACGTGGTGCGTTTCGCGCCCAGCCTGGTGATCCCGGACGCCGACATCGACGAAGGCCTGGATCGCCTCGAGCGCGCCATCGCCAAGCTGACCCGCGGCTGATCCCCCGGCTACGCTGAATCGGCGGGGCCCGCGCCTCGCCGTTTAGCCGGCCGGATTGTCCCGGCTGGTGCTTTCGAATGCCCTGATGAGTGCGGCACGGGTCGTGTCGCGCCTGCCAATCACGAATTTTGTCTGGTTAGAGGAGTGACGCCATGCTGGTGATGCGCCCCGCCCAAGTGGCCGACCTGCAGCAAGTGCAGCGTCTCGCCGCGGACAGCCCGGTCGGCGTCACGTCGCTGCCGGACGACGCGGAACGCCTGCGGGAAAAGATCCTTGCCTCGGAGGCCTCGTTCGCCGCCGAAGTGAGCTTCAACGGTGAAGAGAGCTATTTCTTCGTGCTGGAAGACACCGACACCGGCCGCCTGGTCGGCTGCTCGGCCATCGTCGCCTCGGCCGGTTTCTCCGAACCGTTCTACAGCTTCCGCAACGAGACCTTCGTGCACGCCTCCCGCGAGCTGAAGATCCATAACAAGATCCACGTCCTGTCGCTGTGCCACGACCTCACCGGCAACAGCCTGCTGACCAGCTTCTACGTCGAGCGCGACCTGGTGAACACGCCGATCGCCGAGCTCAACTCCCGTGGCCGCCTGCTGTTCATGGCCAGCCACCCGGAGCGCTTCGCCGACGCGGTGGTGGTGGAGATCGTCGGCTACAGCGACGAGCAGGGCCAGTCGCCGTTCTGGAACGCCATCGGGCGCAACTTCTTCGACCTCGACTACACCGAGGCCGAGAAGCTCTCGGGGCTGAAGAGCCGCACCTTCCTCGCCGAGCTGATGCCGCACTATCCGATCTACGTGCCGCTGCTGCCGGACGACGCGCAGGAGGCCATGGGCCAGGTGCATCCGCGTGCGCAGATCACCTTCGACATCCTGATGCGCGATGGCTTCGAATCCGACAACTACGTCGACATCTTCGATGGTGGCCCGGCGCTGCACGCGCGCACCTCGGGCATCCGCTCCATCGCCCAGAGCCGTCAGGTGCCGGTGCGCATCGGTGAAGGCGGCAAGGGCAATCGCGGTTACCTGGTGACCAACGGCCAGCTGCAGGATTTCCGCGCCATCGTCGTCGAACTCGACTGGGTACCGGGCAAGCCCGTGACTCTGAACCAGCAAGCCGCCGAAGCCCTGGGCATCGGCGAGGGCGCCAGCGTGCGCCTGGTTGCGATCTGAGGGGAGAGAGCATGATCGTCCGTCCCGTAACCAGCGCCGACCTGCCGGCTCTTTTCGATCTGGCGCGCAGCACCGGCACCGGCCTGACCACGCTGCCAGCCAATGAACAGCGCCTGCAGCACCGCGTGAACTGGGCCGAAAAAGCCTTCCGCGGCGAAGCCGAGCGCGCCGATGCCGACTACCTGTTCGTCCTCGAAAACGATGACGGCAAGGTGGTGGGGATTTCCGCCGTCGCTGGCGCCGTCGGCCTCCGCGAGCCCTGGTACAACTACCGCGTCGGCCTGACCGTCAGCGCCTCCCAGGAACTGGGCATCCATCGCGAGATTCCCACGCTGTTCCTGGCCAACGACCTCACCGGGCAGTCCGAGTTGTGCTCGCTGTTCCTGCATGCCGACCATCGCGCCGGCCTGAATGGCCGGCTGCTGTCCAAGGCACGCTTCCTGTTCATCGCCGAATTCCGCGAGCTGTTCGGCGACAAGGTGATCGCCGAGATGCGCGGCATGTCCGACGCGGCTGGCCGTTCGCCGTTCTGGGAAAGCCTGGGCCGGCACTTCTTCAAGATGGAGTTCAGCCAGGCCGACTACCTGACCGGCGTGGGCAACAAGGCCTTCATCGCCGAGCTGATGCCCAAGTTCCCGCTCTACAGCTGCTTCCTCTCCGAGGATGCGCGCGAAGTGATTGGCCGCGTCCACCCGGACACCGAGCCGGCGCTGGCCATGCTCAAGGCCGAGGGTTTCAGCTACCAGGGTTACGTCGACATCTTCGACGCCGGCCCCGCCATCGAGGCGCCGACCGAGAAGATCCGCGCCATCGCCGACAGCCAGAACCTGGTGCTGGCCATCGGCACGCCGGGCGATGACGCCGAGCCCTTCCTGATCCACAACCGCAAGCGCGAGGAGTGCCGCATCACCGCCGCACCCGCGCGCCTGGCCGCTGGTTCGCTGGTGGTCGATGCGCAGACCGCCAAGCGCCTGCGCCTGTCCGCCGGGGCTTCGGTCCGCGCGGTGCCCCTCTCCGGAAAACGCAACTGACGCCGCCCGGCGTCAGGGGAGCCTGATGATGAATACCCACTACATTGCCGGCCAGTGGCTGGCGGGCGAAGGCGAGCCGCTGGAATCGCTCTGTCCGGTCAGCCAGGCCGTGGTCTGGTCCGGCCGTGCCGCCTCCGAGCAGCAGGTCGCCGCCGCCGTTGCCGCCGCGCGCAATGCCTTCCCGGCCTGGGCGCGCCGCCCGGTGGAAGAGCGTATCGCCGTGCTGGAGCGCTTCGCTGCCTCCCTGAAAGGCCGCTCCGAGGAGCTGGCCCGCGCCATCGGCGAGGAAACCGGCAAGCCGCTGTGGGAAGCCGCCACCGAAGTGACCAGCATGGTCAACAAGGTCGCCATCTCGGTCCAGGCTTTCCGTGAGCGCACCGGCGAGAAGAGCGGCCCGCTGGCCGACGCCACCGCCGTGCTGCGCCACAAGCCCCACGGCGTGGTGGCCGTGTTCGGCCCGTATAACTTCCCTGGCCACCTGCCCAACGGCCATATCGTGCCGGCGCTGCTGGCGGGTAACGCCGTGGTGTTCAAGCCCAGCGAGCTGACCCCGAAGGTTGCCGAGCTGACCCTGCAGGCCTGGATCGAGGCGGGCATTCCCGCTGGCGTGATCAACCTGGTCCAGGGCGCCCGCGATACCGGCGTGGCTCTGGCAGGCAATGGCGACATCGACGGCCTGTTCTTCACTGGCTCCAGCCGCACCGGCAACCTGCTGCACAGCCAGTTTGGCGGTCGCCCGCAGAAGATCCTCGCGCTGGAAATGGGCGGCAACAACCCGCTGGTGGTCGACGAAGTGAAAGACGTCGACGCCGCCGTCTACACCATCATCCAGTCCGCCTTCATTTCCGCCGGCCAGCGCTGCACCTGCGCCCGCCGCCTGCTGGTGCCGCAGGGTGCCTGGGGCGACGCGCTGCTGGAGCGCCTGGTGGCGGTGGCCTCGACCATCAAGGTCGGCCGCTTCGACGAACAACCGGCGCCCTTCATGGGCTCGGTGATTTCCCTCGCCGCTGCCGAGCATCTGATCAAGGCCCAGGACAATCTGCTGGCCAAGGGCGCCAAGCCGTTGCTGGCGATGACCCAGCCGTTGGCTACCGCCGCGCTGCTGACCCCCGGCATCCTCGATGTGACTGTCGTGGCCGAGCGCCCGGACGAAGAGTTCTTCGGCCCGCTGCTGCAGGTGATCCGCTACGCCGACTTCGATGCCGCCGTGCGCGAAGCCAACGCCACCCAGTACGGCCTCGCCGCCGGCCTGCTGTCGGACTCGCGCGAGCGCTATGAGGACTTCCTCATCGAAAGCCGCGCCGGCATCGTCAACTGGAACAAGCAGCTGACCGGCGCCGCCAGCAGCGCGCCGTTCGGCGGCATCGGCGCCTCCGGCAACCACCGCCCGAGCGCCTATTACGCCGCCGATTACTGCGCGTACCCGGTCGCCTCGCTGGAGAGCGACAGCCTGAGCCTGCCTGCAACCCTGACTCCGGGAGTGAGCCTGTGATGACCGCCTATGAAATGAACTTTGATGGCCTGGTCGGACCGACGCACAACTACGGCGGCCTGTCCTACGGCAACGTGGCGTCGCAGAGCAACAGCCAGGCCGCATCCAACCCGCGTGAAGCGGCGAAGCAGGGCCTGTCGAAGATGAAGGCGCTGATGGAGCTGGGCTTCAAGCAGGGTGTATTCGCCCCGCAGGAGCGCCCGGCCGTCGCCTCGCTGCGCGCCCTGGGCTTCTCCGGCACTGACGCCGAAGTCATCGCCAAGGCGGCCAAGGAGGCCATGCCGCTGCTGGCCGCGGTCAGCTCTGCGTCCTGCATGTGGACGGCCAACGCCGCCACCGTCAGCCCCAGTGCCGACACCGCCGATGGTCGCGTGCACTTCACCGCGGCCAACCTGAACTGCAAGTTCCACCGCTCCATCGAGCATCCGCAGACCAGCCGCATCCTCGCGGCGATGTTCAACGACGAGCAGCGCTTCGCCCACCACGCCGCTTTGCCGGCGGTCGCCCAGTTCGGCGACGAGGGTGCGGCCAACCACACGCGCTTCTGCAAGTCCTACGGCGAAGCGGGCGTGGAGTTCTTCGTGTTCGGCCGCAGCGCCTTCGACAGCCGCTTCCCGGCGCCGCAACGCTATCCGGCGCGGCAGACCCTGGAAGCCTGCCAGGCGGTCGCCCTCCTGCACGGCCTGAGCGATGACGGCGTGGTCTATGCCCAGCAAAATCCGGCGGTGATTGACCAGGGCGTGTTCCATAACGACGTGATCGCGGTTGGCAACGGCGAAGTGCTGTTCCACCACGAAGACGCCTTCCTCGACACCGAGCGCGTCCTCGCCGAACTGCACGACAAGCTGGGTCGCCGTGGCGGCCGCTTCCGCGCCGTCTGCGTGCCGCGCGACCAGGTCACTGTGGAAGACGCGGTGAAGTCCTACCTGTTCAACAGCCAACTGCTCACCCGTGCCGACGGCAATATGCTGCTGATCGTCCCGGAGGAGTGCCGCAAGAACGAGCGCGTGTGGAGCTACCTGTCGCGCCTGACTGCCGAGGACGGCCCGATCCGCGAGGTGAAGGTGTTCGACCTCAAGCAGAGCATGCAAAACGGCGGCGGCCCCGCCTGCCTGCGCCTGCGCGTGGCGCTGAACGACGCCGAGCTGGCGGCGGTCAATCCCGGCGTGATCATGACCCCGACCCTGCACGACACCCTGGTCACCTGGGTCGACAAGCACTACCGCGATCGACTTGCCGAGTCCGACCTGGCCGACCCGCAACTGCTGGTCGAGTGCCGGACGGCGTTGGATGAATTGACTCAGATCCTTAAACTGGGCTCGGTTTATCCCTTCCAGCTGAACTGAGTGAATGACATGACCGAAAGCCTCCCGCTGATTCTCGAAGACAACAAGGGCGAACGCCGCGAGACCCACACCGCGCGCCTGGCCATCCGACTGGAAGGGCGCGAGCTGTGGCTGGAAGCCGACGGCAAGGGCGGCCTGGTGATCTACGCCGACTCCCATGAGGACGACGCCGAGATCCCGCTGCTGGTGGTGCGCCCGCAGGCGGTGAACCAGTTGGGCTTGAGCCTGGAACTGGAAGCCGCCGAAGTCCACGAACATGGTCCAGACTGTGGATGTGACCACCACCACTGACCGCGGAGTCCACGGCCGGCCAGGCCGCAGGACATGATGGAGGCGTCCGCATGCTAGCCCTGGGCAAACTGCTCGAACTGACCCTCGCCGGCCGTGAGCCGACGGAAAAGATTCAGCTCACCGCAGACGGCACCCGTTTGCACTGGCTGGCCGAAGGCGCCCTTGAAATCACTCCGCCGGTGGCGCGGGACAATGGCCGCGACCTGCTGCTCTCGGCCGGTATCCATGGCAACGAGACCGCGCCCATCGAGCTGATCGACCGCCTGGTGCACCGCATCGCCCGCGGCGAGCTGAAGCCGGCGGCGCGGGTGCTGTTCCTGCTCGGCAATCCCGAGGCCATGCGTCGCGGCGAGCGTTACCTGGAACAGGACATCAACCGCCTGTTCTGCGGTCGCCATGAAGAGGGCAGCGGCAACGAGGCCCTGCGCGCGGCGGAGCTCGAGCGACTGGCCGCTGCGTTCTTCGCCCGTGACGGCCGCCCACGCCTGCACTACGACCTGCACACCGCTATCCGCGGCTCGAAGATCGAGCAGTTCGCGCTCTATCCCTGGGCCAGCGGCCGCGAACATTCCCGCGAGGAGCTGGCGCGCCTGCGCAGCGCCGGCATCGACGCCGTGCTGCTGCAGAGCAAGCCGGGCATCACCTTCAGCGCCTACACGTACAGCCACCTGGGCGCCGAGGCCTTCACCCTGGAGCTGGGCAAGGCGCGGCCGTTCGGGCAGAACCAGTCGGTGAACCTGGATCGCCTGGAAGCCATGCTCGAAGGCGTAATCAGCGGCCAGGAGGCAGACAGTGCGCAGCTCGACGGCCTGCAGCTGTTCGCCGTTTCCCGCGAAGTGATCAAGCACAGCGACCACTTCCGCCTTCACCTGGACGACGCGGTGGACAACTTCACCGAGCTGGACCACGGCTTCCTGCTTGCCGAGGACATCGGCGGCACCCGCTGGATAGTGGAAGAGCAGGGGGCGCGGATCATCTTCCCCAACCCGCGGGTGAAGAACGGCCTGCGTGCCGGCATTCTGGTGGTGCCTACCGAGCTCTGATTTGCCATTCTTCCCGGCTGGCTTCGCGGTTTCCCTTCACGCCGAACGGCTCCCTCTCCCTTCGGAGCGGGGCGCGTAGCCAGGGCTGGGGAGAGGGGAGCGGGCTACGGGGATACTTCGGCGTAGACTTGGCACCATTCCCCCTCCCTAACCCTCCCCCTTAAGGGAGAGGGGACCATCCGGCGTGGCTGCAGGTGATGCTGCTCGCCGACGAGGCTCTATTAATAATCCGCGCCTTGTTCCTCTGCCTCCAAGCCCTTAGCATCGGCCCTTTCCGCCTGATGCCCGAGGAGCCTTGCCATGTCCATCATCGACCTTCGCAGCGACACCGTGACCCTGCCCACCGCCGGCATGCGCGAGGCGATGGCGCGGGCCGAACTGGGCGATGACGTCTACGGCGAAGACCCGACAGTGAACCGCCTGGAAGCAACCCTGGCCGAGCGCCTGGGTTTCGCTGCCGCGCTGTTCGTGCCTACGGGCACCATGAGCAACCTGCTCGGCCTGATGGCCCACTGCGGCCGGGGCGACGAGTACATCGTCGGCCAGCAGGCACATACCTATAAATATGAAGGTGGTGGCGCCGCCGTGCTGGGTTCGATCCAGCCGCAGCCCATCGATGGCGAAGCCGATGGTTCGCTGGATCTGGCCAAGGTCGAGGCAGCGATCAAGCAGGACGATTTCCACTTCGCCCGCACCCGCCTGCTGGCGCTGGAAAACACCATGCAGGGCAAGGTCCTGCCGCTGACCTACCTGGCGGCTGCACGCGAGATGACCCGCCGTCGTGGCCTGGCGCTGCACCTGGATGGGGCGCGCCTGTACAACGCGGCGGTGAAGCTGGGTGTGGACGCCCGCGAGATCACCCGCCACTTCGATTCCGTTTCGGTCTGCCTTTCCAAGGGCCTTGGTGCGCCGGTGGGTTCGGTGCTCTGTGGCGATGCTGAGCTGATCGGCCGGGCGCGCCGCCTGCGCAAGATGGTCGGCGGTGGCATGCGCCAGGCCGGCGGCCTGGCAGCGGCTGCACTGTATGCGCTGGATCATCAGGTCGAGCGCCTGGCCGAGGACCACGCCAACGCCGAAGCGCTGGGACGTGGCCTCGCGGAACTGGGCTACAGCATCGAGCCGGTACAGACCAACATGGTCTATGTCGGTATCGGCGAGCAGGCCGGCGCTTTGGGCGAGCATTTGGCCGAGCGCGGCATCCGCGTCAGCCCGGCGGCGCGCCTGCGCCTGGTCACTCATCTCGACGTGAAAAGCGCGGCCATTCCTCGAATCGTCGAAGCATTCGCCGCCTTTCGTCGTTCCTGACAGAAATTATTGCGCGATAGGCGTTAACTATCGCGCAAAGACACTACAACCTTGATGCGGGGCCGATATAATGCGGCCCTTTGCCGGCGATTCGTGGCCGCATTTTTCCGTGGAAGAACCTATGAAAAGCGCTGAAATCCGTGAAGCCTTCCTCCGCTTCTTCGAAGAGAAGGGGCACACCCGCGTAGCGTCCAGTTCGCTGATCCCCGCGAACGACCCGACCCTGCTGTTCACCAACGCAGGCATGAACCAGTTCAAGGACTGCTTCCTGGGTCTGGAAAAGCGCGCCTACACCCGCGCCACCACCAGCCAGAAGTGCGTGCGTGCCGGCGGCAAGCACAATGACCTGGAAAACGTCGGTTACACCGCGCGCCACCACACCTTCTTCGAAATGCTGGGCAACTTCAGCTTCGGCGACTATTTCAAGCGCGACGCCATCACCTACGCCTGGGAATTCCTCACCTCGGACAAGTGGCTGAACCTGCCCAAGGACAAGCTCTGGGTCACCGTCTACGCCACCGATGACGAGGCCTACGACATCTGGACCAAGGAAGTCGGCATTCCGGCCGAGCGCATGGTCCGTATCGGCGACAACAAGGGCGCGCCGTACGCCTCCGACAACTTCTGGGCGATGGGCGACACCGGTCCGTGCGGCCCGTGCACCGAGATCTTCTTCGACCACGGCGCCGACATCTGGGGCGGCCCGCCAGGCTCGCCGGAAGAAGACGGCGACCGCTACATCGAGATCTGGAACAACGTCTTCATGCAGTTCAACCGCACCGCGGACGGCGTCATGCACGCGCTGCCGGCGCCGAGCGTGGACACCGGCATGGGTCTTGAGCGCATCAGCGCCGTGCTGCAGCACGTCCACTCGAACTACGAGATCGACCTGTTCCAGAGCCTGCTGAAGGCTTCCGCAGAAGCCATTGGCTGCGCCAACGACAACGCGCCGTCGCTGAAAGTCGTGGCCGACCACATCCGTTCGTGCGGCTTCCTGATCGCCGACGGCGTGCTGCCTTCCAACGAAGGCCGCGGCTACGTGCTGCGCCGCATCATCCGTCGCGCCTGCCGCCACGGTAACAAGCTGGGCGCCAAGGGTACCTTCTTCCACAAGATCGTGGCCGCGCTGGTCGGCGAGATGGGCGAAGCCTTCCCCGAGCTCAAGCAGCAGCAGGCGCACATCGAGCGTGTGCTGAAGACCGAGGAAGAGCAGTTCGCCAAGACCCTGGAGCAGGGCCTGAAGATCCTCGAGCAGGACCTGTCCGAGCTCAAGGGCAGCGTCATCCCCGGCAACGTGGTGTTCAAGCTGTACGACACCTACGGCTTCCCGGTGGACCTGACCAACGACATCGCCCGCGAGCGCAGCCTGACCCTCGACGAGGAAGGCTTCGAGCGCGAGATGGAGGCCCAGCGCGAGCGCGCCCGCTCCGCCAGCGCCTTCGGCATGGATTACAACAGCCTGGTGAAAGTGGATGGCGACACCCGCTTCCTCGGCTACCAGGGCGTTTCCGGCGCTGGCCAGATCATCGCGCTGTTCAAGGATGGCAAGGCCGTCGAGCAACTGAACGAAGGCGAGGAGGGCGTCGTCGTCCTCGACCAGACCCCGTTCTACGCCGAGTCCGGCGGTCAGGTCGGTGATAGCGGCTACCTGCAGGGTGCCGGCGTGCGCTTCGACGTGCGCGACACCACCAAGGCCGGCGGTGCGCACCTGCACCACGGTGTGGTTGCCCAGGGCAGCCTGAGCGTGGGCGCGGCTGTCAAAGCCGAAGTCGACGCCTCCGTGCGCCAGGCCACTGCGCTGAACCACTCCGCTACCCACCTGCTGCACGCCGCGCTGCGCCAGGTGCTGGGCGATCACGTCCAGCAGAAAGGCTCGCTGGTCGACAGTCAGCGCCTGCGCTTCGACTTCAGCCACTTCGAGGCGATCAAGCCCGAGCAGCTGAAGCAGCTGGAGGACATCGTCAACACTGAGATCCGCAAGAACTCCGAGGTCGAGACCGAAGAGACCGACATCGAATCCGCCAAGAACAAGGGCGCCATGGCGCTGTTCGGCGAGAAGTACGGTGATCAGGTGCGCGTGCTGAGCATGGGCGGCAGCTTCTCCGTCGAACTTTGCGGCGGCACGCACGTGTCCCGTACCGGCGACATCGGCCTGTTCAAGATCACCAGCGAAGGCGGTGTGGCCTCCGGCGTGCGCCGTATCGAAGCGGTCACCGGCGCCGCTGCGCTGGCTTACCTCAATGGTGCCGAAGAGCAGCTCAAGGAAGCGGCCGGCCTGGTCAAGGGCAGCCGTGACAACCTGCTGGACAAGCTGTCCGGCCTGATCGAGCGCAACCGTCAGCTGGAAAAAGAGCTGGAACAGCTCAAGGCCAAGGCCGCCAGCGCAGCCGGCGACGACCTGGCGGGTTCCGCCGTGGACGTCGGCGGCGTGAAGGTGCTGTCCTCGCGTCTCGACGGCCTCGATGGCAAGGCGCTGCTGGCGCTGGTCGACCAACTGAAGAACAAGCTGGGCAGCGGCGTGATCCTGCTGGGCGGCGTGTTCGAAGAGAAGGTCGTGCTGGTCGCCGGTGTGACCCAGGATCTGACCGGCAAGCTCAAGGCCGGTGATCTGATGAAGCAGGCCGCTGCAGCCGTGGGTGGGAAGGGCGGTGGTCGCCCGGACATGGCTCAGGGCGGTGGCGTGGATGCCGGCAAGCTGGACGAAGCTCTGGCACTGGCAGTGAAATTTGTCGAACAGGGCCTCTAAAGGCCCTGAAATACGGGGCCCGCAGCGCGTCCGGCGGGCCTTGGCAGCATGCGGTGATGCATGTTTAATGGGCGCCCTTCAGGAATCAGGCGGCTTTTGAAATGGCTTTGATCGTACAGAAGTTTGGAGGGACCTCCGTCGGCACCGTCGAGAGAATCGAGCAGGTAGCCGAGAAGGTGAAGAAATTCCGTGAAGCAGGCGACGACATCGTCGTAGTGGTGTCCGCCATGAGCGGCGAGACCAACCGCCTGATTGGTCTGGCCAAACAGATCATGGACCAGCCGATCCCGCGTGAGCTGGACGTCATGGTCTCCACCGGCGAGCAGGTGACCATCGCCCTGCTGAGCATGGCGCTGATGAAGCGCGGCGTGCCGGCGGTGTCCTACACCGGTAACCAGGTCCGTATCCTGACCGACAGTTCCCACACCAAGGCGCGTATCCTGAGCATCGACGATGCGAACATTCGCGCAGATCTGAAGGCTGGCCGCGTAGTCGTGGTCGCCGGCTTCCAGGGTGTGGATGAGCACGGCAATATCACCACCCTCGGCCGTGGCGGCTCCGACACCACCGGCGTGGCCCTGGCGGCGGCGCTGAAAGCTGACGAGTGCCAGATCTACACCGACGTCGATGGCGTCTACACCACCGACCCGCGCGTCGTGCCGCAGGCGCGCCGCCTGGACAAGATCACCTTCGAAGAGATGCTGGAAATGGCCAGCCTCGGTTCCAAGGTGCTGCAGATCCGTTCGGTGGAATTCGCCGGCAAGTACAACGTCCCGCTGCGCGTGCTGCACAGCTTCCAGGAGGGTCCGGGCACCCTCATTACCCTTGATGAAGAGGAATCCATGGAACAGCCGATCATCTCCGGCATCGCCTTCAACCGCGACGAAGCCAAGCTGACCATCCGTGGCGTACCGGATACCCCCGGCGTTGCTTTCAAGATTCTCGGCCCGATCAGTGCCGCCAATGTAGAAGTCGACATGATCGTGCAGAACGTCTCGCACGATAACACCACCGACTTCACCTTCACCGT
Organism: Pseudomonas sp. PDNC002; assembly: GCF_016919445.1. Classification (NCBI taxonomy): domain Bacteria; kingdom Pseudomonadati; phylum Pseudomonadota; class Gammaproteobacteria; order Pseudomonadales; family Pseudomonadaceae; genus Pseudomonas; species Pseudomonas sp. PDNC002. Next base: position 2,983,226 of record NZ_CP070356.1, read on the forward strand.
GCACCGCAACGACTACCAGGCCGCCCTGGAAATCCTCAAGCAGACCGCCACCAGCATCGGTGCGCGCGAAGCCACCGGCGACACCAACATCGCCAAGGTTTCCATCGTCGGCGTCGGCATGCGCTCCCATGCCGGTGTCGCCAGCCGCATGTTCGAAGCCCTGGCCAAGGAGACCATCAATATCCAGATGATCTCCACCTCGGAAATCAAGGTTTCTGTGGTCATCGAAGAGAAGTACCTCGAGCTGGCGGTCCGTGCTCTGCACACCGCATTTGAACTCGACGCCCCCGCCCGACAGGGCGAGTAAGGGGAGAAACTTCGAAAGGCGCGGCTAACCCGCGCCTTTTGTCGTTTTTGACTGTCAGTCAGGAACTTTCTTTCCGACAGGACTGGTCAATACTTGGGTGAAGGATTCGAGCACTTGATCTACACGAATCTGCCACCATTTCTTTTTTTGCAGACTGCTTATCCCGTAACACGTAAGGAGAAAGGAATGCTGATTCTGACTCGCCGGGTCGGAGAGACCCTGATGGTCGGTGATGACGTCACCGTGACTGTGCTGGGCGTCAAAGGAAATCAGGTGCGTATCGGTGTGAATGCGCCGAAGGAAGTTGCTGTGCACCGTGAGGAAATTTACCAGCGCATCCAGAAAGAGAAAGACCAAGAACCAAACCATTAATTTTTCTAAATTTTTTCTTTGCAAACGGGGAAAACATGGTTATCATGCGCCCCGTGTTGCGGAGAGGTGGCCGAGTGGCCGAAGGCGCTCCCCTGCTAAGGGAGTACACCTCAAAAGGGTGTCGGGGGTTCGAATCCCCCCCTCTCCGCCATTGCATCTCCTGGTGCGATGAGCTGTCCGGTTACGTAAGTGGCTGAAATGATTGAAAAATCGTGTTGACAGGTCAGAAGTTTAGCACTAGAATTTGCGCCCTCATCAGCGCACTCATAGCTCAGCTGGATAGAGTACTCGGCTACGAACCGAGCGGTCGGAGGTTCGAATCCTCCTGAGTGCGCCATATACGAAGCAACGCGAAAGCGGGGTTTCAGTGGCAAAGAAGGCGAAGCCTGAACTTGCTGCAGCCAGTTGGTGAATCTGGTTAAACTTTACCGACGACGCACTCATAGCTCAGCTGGATAGAGTACTCGGCTACGAACCGAGCGGTCGGAGGTTCGAATCCTCCTGAGTGCGCCATATACAAAAGGGCCTGCAGAAATGCAGGCCCTTTTTCTTTGCGCGGAAGAAAGTTATTTCCACTCGAAGTGCTGTCAGCGCTTTGTCTTTCCCGCCACGCAACCGTCCTCGTCGAATGTGACGCTGCGTGCCCCGTGCTTCTTGTCCGCCAGGTAGTGGTAGCGCAGCGTTTCGTTGTTCTGGCTGATCGTGTCCGGTCGCCCCAGGGCGCTCTCGACGTCCGCGCGCGTCATCCCCGTCCGGATTCTCCCTTCGATGATCGCCTTGCGCCGGTCCGCGCCGGTAACGCGATTGCCGCATCCGTTCTGTTGCTCGCCGACAACCACAAGCGTATCGGTCTGGGTGGTGGCTTCCTGTGCGCGTGCATTCCTGTGGGACGCAGAGGCTGGCGCGGTAGCCATGGGGACGGGCTTGCCGCTGCCGGGCGTGGGATTGCTCGGCGCTGTCACCTCCTGCTGTTCATCGACGGGGCAGCCATGCTGGCTAAACAGCACGCTGCCGTCAGCGGCGGTGCAGCGGAACACCGTGGCACCTTCGCTGGTCGGTACTAAGGTCATGAGTGAGGACAGCAGAATGGGCAGGCGCATGGTTTCCTCCGTGATTACGAGCCTGCCAAGAGCCTAGGAGTGGAGTTTGTCAGTCGGAGCCGGGTGTCCTGTGGGAGCTTTCGGGCGTCAGACCGGGCAGTGATTCGGCAGTGAACTTTCGGCCGCAAGCGATTGTTCTGGCCGCCATTTTGTAACGCCTAATACACCCCGGAGTGTTATCATTTCCCGCATCTGCCCTCGATGGGCGCATGGGACACCACCATGGACTTACCCAGTAGTTATTCAGAACCCCGATTGCGTACACACGACCTGATGTATTGATCCCCTCTGGCCCGTTCTGCCACTGGGGGTGGAGCGTGCTATGACCGAAGTAGAAGCCAAGAAGCCGCAGGAAAGCCTGCAGGACCGCCTCAACCAGGTGGTCGACCTGCTGCACAAGCACAAGCTGGTGGAAGACCTGACGCACCGTCAGGAAGGCCAGCATCATGATCGCGTCGAAAACCTGGTTCATCGCCAGAATCTTGCGGAGCTTCAACGCAAGCTGGACGAGTTGCACCCGGCTGACATCGCCCACATCCTCGAGTCCCTTCCGCTGGATGACCGCCTGACGGTCTGGCAGCTGGTCAAGGCCGAGCGCGACGGCGATATCCTCCTCGAAGTCTCGGATTCCGTGCGGGAAACCCTGATCGCCGACATGGACGATCACGAGATTCTCGCCGCCGCCCGGGACATGGACGCCGACGAACTCGCCGACCTCGCACCGGAGCTGCCGCGCGACGTCGTCCACGAGTTGATGGAAACCCTCGATGCGCAGCAGCGCGAGCGCGTGCGCTCGGCGTTGTCCTACGAGGAGGACCAGGTGGGCGCGCTGATGGACTTCGAGATGGTCACCATCCGCGACGACGTCAGCCTGGAGGTAGTGCTGCGCTACCTGCGCCGCCTGAAAGAACTGCCCGGCCACACCGACAAGCTCTTCGTGGTCGACTACGACGGCGTGCTCAAGGGTGTGCTGCCGATCAAGCGCCTGTTGGTTAACGATCCGGAGAAGGACGTGGCGGAAGTCATGGCCACCGACCCGGTGACCTTCAGTCCTGACGAAGACGGCTACGATGCCGCCCAGGCATTCGAGCGTTATGACCTGATTTCCGCCCCGGTGGTGGACAAGAACGGCAAGCTGATCGGTCGTCTGACCATCGACGAAATGGTCGACCTGATCCGTGAGGAAAGCGAAAGCGAAGTCCTGAACATGGCGGGTCTGCGCGAGGAGGAAGATATCTTCGCCTCGGTCTGGAAATCGGTGCGCAACCGCTGGGCCTGGCTGGCCACCAACCTCATCACCGCGTTCATCGCCTCGCGGGTGATCGGCCTGTTCGAAGGCTCGATCGAGAAGCTGGTGGCGCTGGCAGCGCTGATGCCCATCGTTGCCGGCATCGGCGGCAACTCCGGCAATCAGACCATTACCATGATCGTGCGCGCCATGGCGCTGGACCAGATCCAGACCAACAGCGCCAACCGCCTGCTGCGCAAGGAACTCGGCGTGGCCCTGGTGAACGGCCTGGTATGGGGCGGGGTGATCGGCCTGGTAGCCTTCTATCTGTATGGCAACTGGGAGCTGGGCGCGGTGATGACCGGCGCGATGACGCTGAACCTGCTGCTCGCCGCCCTGATGGGCGTACTGATCCCGATGACGCTGCTGCGTCTGGGGCGCGACCCGGCCATGGGTTCCAGCGTGATGATCACCGCCATGACCGACAGCGGTGGTTTCTTCATCTTCCTCGGGTTGGCCACGCTGTTCCTGATGTAGCCAGCGCCAGCGAAAGGGCCGCCCGCGAGGCGGCTTTTTTGTGCCCGTCATGCTGTCGGAGGGAAATCGCGGGCATGAAAAAGCCGGCTCAGGGCCGGCTGTTTTCGGTGTGTCCGAACGACTCAGGCGTCGTTCTGCGCCATCTCGGCGTCGTGCGCGATCAGGGCGATCAGGGCGTTCTGCTGGCGGTGGGTCAGCTGGCGGAAGCGCTGCAGCAGTTCGCGTTCGTGCAGGCTGAGCTCCGGGCTGTCCAGGCGGATGCCCAGGTTGTCCTGCAGGGCGCCTTCCTGAAGCAGGCTCTGCTCGAGGCGCGCGATGATCTCGGAGTTCATGCTGCGATGGTGGCTGCGAGCGACGTCGGCGATACGCTCACGCATGCCTTCGGGCAGACGTACGACGAACTTGTCAGCAGTGCGGCTGGAGTAGGTGGGGGTTGCCTGTTTCAATGGGCGCATACATTAAACCTGTAAGTCAGGGAGGCCGATGCCATGGGTCAGCGTTGGTTCAGGCCCTTTGACAGCGATTTCCAATGGCCGTTCAGCGCGTCGTCAAAGCTTTTGAAGAAAAATCCAATAAGTTGACGTCAAACCTTCGGCATATTGTGTCGTGGGTAGCGGCGAAATGCCAGCACCAATCGTCCGAAATGAGACCGTCTAGGCAGACCTTCCTTTGGTATGGAACTGCTGGCGATGTGCCGGATGTTGTGAGCGTAGACGATTTGCACACGGCTTCGGCGGGCCGGGGATGCCGTTGGGCGGCTCGAGTCGCCGGGTCATCACGGAGGTCGCGAATGATGGCACAGCAACTGACCACACGGCAGGGTAGACAGCCTCTGCTTCGTAGGATTCCACCGTTTATCGCTGATATCCCACATTCCGCAGCGTATTATCCTCCTGGCGGATCAGAACAGATGTAATGCCGAGCCGCCGGCGTTCCGAGAGTTTTATGACCTCAGGCAGACTGATTTATCTGATGGGCCCTTCCGGGGCCGGCAAGGACAGCGTCCTGCAGGCCGCCAGCGTGCCCCTGGCGGCGCGGGACTGCCGGATCGTACAGCGTGTGATAACCCGTTCCGCCGAAGCGCGCGGTGAGTCCGCGCATTCGGTGAGCATCGAGGCGTTCGCCGAGATGGAGCGCAACGGCGCCTTTGCCATGAGTTGGCGCGCCAACGGCCTGCACTACGGTATCCCACGTGAGATCGATGACTGGCTGCGCGCCGGCCATGACGTGCTGGTCAATGGCTCGCGCAAGTATCTCGCCGAGGCACGGCGCCGTTATCCGCAGCTGATCGCGGTGCTGCTGCGCGTCGAGCCCGAGATCCTGCGGCAGCGCCTGCTCAAGCGCGGACGCGAGACATTGCCGGAGATCGAGGCGCGGCTGGCGCGCAATGCGCATTTCGCCGATGGCTTGCCCGGACCGCTGTTCGAGCTGGACAACTCGGTTTCCCTCGATGTCACCGTTGGCCGCCTTCTCGACCTGCTCGACCCTCCGGACGCCGAAGCGGGCTGAGCCTCAGTCCAGCGTCAGCGACAGGCTGACGCCATGGGGTGCGAAGCCCATGGCGGAGTAGAAACGATGGGCCATCTCGCGGTCCTGATGGCTGGATAGCGCCAGCTTGTAGCACTTCCAGTCCCGAGCCCATTCCACCGCCCGACCGATCAGGGCCTGGCCGATGCCTTGGCCGCGAGCGCGGCTGTCCACCACCATGTCCTCCAGGATCGCCGAGCGGGCGAAATCGTGGGCGATGTGCTCGATCAGATGGAGCGTGCAGGTACCCAGCAAGGCGCCGTCGCGCTCGGCCACCAGGGTGACCCGCGAGTGCTGCGGATTGCCCAGGGCGAGGGCGAGCAATGCGGTGTCAGGAAGCGGGTCGTGGATTCCCAGCTGTCGTAGCAAGGGAGCCAGCGCCTGCGCGTCTTGCGCGGTCGCGACGCGTACATCGAACGTGGCGAAGGGTGAATCGGGCAGGGCGCCGCTGTCTGTCGTCATGATCTTTCTCCCACTGGCGCTGAAATTATGGACGGTGGCCGTGGCAGCGGCATGACAAATCGCTTGTCGGTGGTTAACATGCCGACCCGATTGTCCCGGTAGCTCAATTGGATAGAGCGTCCCCCTCCTAAGGGGAAGGTTGGAGGTTCGACCCCTCTCCGGGACACCAGCACGCCAAGGCCCGCATCTGCGGGCCTTTTTCGTTTCCGGGCCTACGCCAGGGATGCATCAAGGTGAATAGGTCACGCGGTTGCGGCCGTTGTGCTTGGCGTTGTAGAGCGCCTGGTCCGCCTTGATCAGTGCCTGGCTGAGGTTACCGTCGGCGGTGAGGTGGGCAAGGCCCAGGCTGATGGTGACGCTGGGCTTGCCGGGCAGGTCCGCGGTGACACTGCGCAATTGTTCCACCCGCGCCTGGACGTCTTCGACGCTGATGCCCCAGAGGTACAGGCCGAACTCTTCGCCGCCCAGCCGGGCGAACTCGAAATCCTGCATTTCGCGCTTGATGGTTTGCGCCACGCGGGTCAGCACCTCGTCGCCGACATCGTGCCCGTAGGTGTCGTTGACTCGCTTGAAGTGGTCGATGTCGATCATCACCAGGTAGCGCTGTTCGCCGTCGCCCGCCAGGCGCTGGCCAACGCGGGTCATGAAGGAGCGGCGATTGGGAATGCCGGTGAGTGCGTCGAGGTAGGCCTGGTCCAGCAGCAGGCGGGCCATGGCGTAGTTGTACAGCTTGGCCTTGCTCAGATGATTGAAGATGTAGATCGACAGCGCGCTGATGAACAGCGGATAGCAGATCAGCATGCTACGGCGCGCGTCGAATTCCGGCACGTCGCCCAGCAGCGGATTGAGGAAGATCCAGGTAATCACCAGCACCGAGTAGAAGGCGGTGTTGTTCAGTGGCATCGCCGTGGCGCTGTACAGCACGGTGGCGGCGGCGATCACCAGCCAGGCCTGGCGGATGGCCTCGGGAACGCCATCGATGACCAGCCGGGCGCCGAGGCTGAAGGTGAGGACGAAGGCCAGGTTCAGCCAGTAGAAGTGCACCGCCTTGCGCACGAAGGTAGTGACGATGGTGATCAGGAAGAACACGCCGAGGAAGGCCACTGATTTCCAGGTGAAGCCCTGGTCGGCCTGGAAGCTGACGATCAGGTCGAACAGTAGCCAGATGGCGATGCTGACGCCGAATACCAGCAGGCTGAAGCCGTGGAGCCGCTCGAAGTCGTGCTGGAGGAATTCGGCCTTGATCCCGGCCGGCACGCTTTGCTTGAGTACTTCGGATTCAATGGTCTTGAACATCAATCGCCCTGTGCGAGTGTGGGATCGCTCGCGCGAGAATAGCCGAACTGGAGGCGCCCCGCGCAAGCGGGCAGGGCGCTTCGAGCAGCGGTTGTTTCAGGGCGCTGCGTGGGCTCGCTGGTTGTCCAGCAGGGCCTTGCCCCAGGGCCGGTAACGCACCTCGAATACTGCGCTGGCGTGGCAGCCGGTGGAGGTTGCCGAAGGCGTCGCGGGTTCGGCCTGGAACGGCTGCCCGGCGGCGCTGGTCTGGCGGAAAGCTTCGCGGACGATGCCGACCGAACAGGGCAGGGCAGCGGCATAGGCCTGGCGCACGCGCTCGGGCAGGGCGCCGGTGCCGGCACCGTCCTGCCACCAGACCTGGATGCCCAGCCCGGCGATCTGCCCCAGCCAGTTGCCGTAAACCTGCGGCGCCAGCTTGCCACCGGAGAACGCGCTCAGTTGCAGCGGTGCGTTCAGCTTGCCGGCGAAATCCTTGAGCTGGCGTTGCAGGGCCTGGCGACGTTCGACGCCCTGGAAGTGCCAGTCGTCCAGTTCCATCGGCAGGTACCAGGCGGTGACCGGCAGCTTCCACTGCTCGCTCACCTGCCGTTGCTGCGCCAGGGAGCGCCCGAGCTGGTGCTGCCAGTAGGCTTCCAGGCCGGGGGTGTCCAGTTCGCTCTGGCGCTGGTAGTAGGCCGAGTCCATGTACAGGCCGAGCACCAATTGCAGGCCATTGTCGTGGGCGCTTGTCAGGGCGCGCGCGAGCCAGCCGTCGGCGCCGCCGAAGTCGGAGTCGCCATATACCGTCCATTGCACGATCAGGGTCTTCGCGCCCTGGGCTGCACTGGTGCGCCAGATCTGCTGCCATTGAGCCTCGCTCAGCGAGGCGTCGACGTTCAGCGGCTGGTAGAACAGGCGATCGTCTGCCTGGACCGTGAGCGTGGAGAGCAACAGCGTGAGGGTGAGCAACAGGCGGCGCATCAGAAGTTCACCTCGAGTCCCACCAGCCAGCCATTGGCTTTTTCATAGAGATTGCCCGCCATGCCCAACTGGTACTCGGTGCGCACGGTGACGTGGGCGCGGTAGGCGTTGTAGCGGTCCTCGCCGTACCAGTATTGCCAGCGCAGACCGACGCCGCTGCGCAGGTCCTGGCGCCAGTCGTTGCTCGGGTCCTGGGTGGAGAGCTCGGCGAAGCCGTAGGGCATGATGGTTTGCGGTGAGTCCACGGGCAGCTTCCAGGCATGACCCTGCTGATAGCGCGAGACCCACTGGTGATCGCCGGCATGGGTCCACCACGCGAAGTCGGTATAGAGGAAGCGCTCGTCCCAGTCGCTTTCATCGACGCGCCAATCGTTGCGGTACTCGCCCTGGTCGAGGACGGACGCCGTGGCGCGCAGCAGGAAGTCGGTGGAGGTCTGGCCGTACTTGTCCCGCTGGCGGGCGTAGCGCTCGAACTTCTCCGGCGTGCCGATCTCGTGCCAGCGCAGTCCTTCGAAGGCGTCTTCCGGATCGCCGTCGTCCTTCACCGTGTTCTGTTTGTACAGCTCGCTGTAGAGGTTGAGGTTGTAGTCGCCGAACGGCTTGTAGCGCAGGCCGAAGCCGGCGGCGAGGGTCTGGGTGTAGTTCTTGCGCCCTTCGTTGCCGGCAATGGCGCGGCCATACACTGAGAGTGTGCTGCCGTTGCGGGTCGGTTCCTCGCCCAGGGCGTGGTCCCAGATGAAGGTCTGCAGGTTCTGCGATTGCGCACGGCGTTTGTTGCCGACCTTGTTTTCGCCGATGGGGACCGCCACCGTGGTGACGCCCGCCGGCGACCAGGTGCTGGCGATGGTCAGGTTGTCGCGCTGCGACAGCACCTGGTGCGCGCGGCGCTGGCGGTAGCGGCGGGCTTCGAGGCTGCCGTATTCGTCGTCGGCGGCTATCGGGTCCTGTTCCAGGTCGATCACCCGGCGCAGCTCGCGGCGGGCGGCGAAGCTGTCCTCGGCTTCGTCGTAGCGCCAGGCGAGGGTCTCGCCGAGGCGGAAGTCCTCGGGGTAGTCGCGGGTCGCTCGCTCCAGATAGGGGATCGAGGTACGGCGCTCCTCTGGCGTGTCGGTACCGGCCAGGCGCATGCCGTAGTCGGCACGGAAGCGCGGGTTGTCCGGTTCGCGGCGTACCGCCTCGGCGAGCCAGAGCTTGCTCTGCTGTTTGTCGCCGGCCTTCTGTGCGCTACCGGCGGCGTTGTAGAAATGCTGGGCGTTTGGCTCGTGCTGCAGCGCCTCGCGATGCCGCGTCAGGGCCTCGGGATAATCGCCGCGAGCGTCGGCGATAGTGGCGCCGAGGGCCCAGTCGTCCGCGCTGCCTTTCTTCGACTGCTGCCAGAAGCGCTCGGCGGCGGCGTTGTCACCGGTGACCAGCGCAGCGCGGCTGGCGGTCAGGCGGGCGTTGTCGTTGAGGTCGCCGGCCGGCAGCGCCTTGAAGATGCGCAGGGCGCCTGCCGGATCGCCCGCGGCTTCCAGTGCATAGGCCAGCGGTAGTTGGCTTTGCTTGTCGCCGTGGGCGATGGCGGCCTGGTAGTACACCACGGCTTCACCGGGACGCGCCGGCATGGCGCAACGGCCCAGGGCGCGCAGCTCGCCGGGCGTGTTGGAATCCGGGCTCAGGTAGCGTTGCAGGGCATCGCAGCGCCCGGCCTCGGCCAAGCGTCCGAGCAGATAGCCGCGCGAGACCGGATCGGCCTTGGGCAGCAATGCTTCGATGCGTGCCACGTCCAGCGGTGTGTCGCTGCGTGCGTGAATGCCGGCCAGGCGTTGCAGCAGCGTGGGCGGCAGGTTGCCGCCACGGCGGTCGTAGGCGTTCTCCAGCAGTTGTCGCGCGTGCTCGGTTCGTCCGGCATTGAGGGCGAGGTAGCTGGCCTGATCGAGTGCCTTGGTATCGCCGGTCTGGCGGTAGCGTTGCTCCCAAAGCGCCGCCGCCTCGCCGGTGCGGCCGCGCGCTTGCAGGAGTTCGGCGCGCTGGCGTGTGGTGTCGGGAGTCTGTGGCTGGCGCGACAGCCACGCCAGGGCGAGGTCGGTGCGTCCCTGCTTTTGCCAGGCCTCCACCAATCGCGCGCGCCGTGCGCTGTCCCAGGGCTCGGGCAATGAGGTGTTTTCCAGCAGGTCGGTGGCGTTCAGGCGCTGGGCCAGGACCAGCCAGGTCTGTGGGTCTTCCTGGGGGTGGCACTGGCGCAGCTTCTGCAGGGCGGCCTGCTGATCATGACGCGACAGCCACTCGCTGGTTTCCAGGCAGGGGCGCTTCAGGTGGTCGCTCAGTTCGCTTACCAGAGGGGCGTCATTGCTGTCGCGGGCCAGCTCCAGTAGCTGCGCCTGACGCTTCGGATCGCGGCGATCCTGTTCCGGCAGGGCGAGCAACCAGCGCTTGGCGACTTCGGTCTGGCCGACGGCGATAGCGCGGTCGATGATGGCGAAGCGAGCCTGCTGCGCGGCGTCGGCAGTGGGCGCCTGTTCGATGAGCTGTTGCAGCGGCCGCTCTTCCAGGCGCTGGGCGTACGCGTTGGACAGCCGGCGCCAGTCGTCCGCGCCGAGCTGGTGGCTGGCGGCCAGGGGCGCCAGCTGGGCGATGGTGGTGTCCCAGTCGCGCAGCTGCTCGGCCCAATTGGCGCGGGCTTCACGCAGCACGCGGCCGTCGTTGCCTGGCGGCAGGGTGCCGAGCCATTCCAGCGCCTTGGCCGCGCCCTGGGTCTGGCCGAGCTTGAGGCTATAGGCCTGCCACAGGCGCACGCGCTCGTTGGCGTTGCCGGTATGGGCCAGCCACTGGTTGACCTGGGCTTCGGGTGGCGGGCCGTTCTCGATCATGTCCAGGCGCAGTTCGGTCAGTGCCTGCTCGCCGGCTTCGGTGCCGGCCAGTGCCTGAGCTTCCTTTTCGGCGTCGGCGTAGCGCTGCTGCTTGGCCAGGGCCTGCACCAGCAACCCGCGAGCCTCCCCGTTGTTCGGCACACGCTGCAGCAGGTGGCGCATCAGGCGTTCGACTTCTACCCAGTTGTTCTTCTTCGCTTCCTTGTAGCCCCGGTCAAGGTAGGGAAAGCTGCGGAAGCGCTGGAATTCGGTGAGCTGGTCGTCGGCGGCGTGCGCCAAAGGGCTGGCGGCCGCCGCCAGGATCAGGCCGTAGAGAAGGGTTTGTTGCAATTTCACGCGGCCTCCCGGGCGATGCGATAGGCCTCGTGCTGCTCGCCGGCCTGTTCGAGCAGGGCTTCGTCGAGTACCTGCTGGGTGATGATGCCGCGCTTGATCAGGTGCTCGCCGAGCGAGTCCTGCTCGGGATCGAAGTCGATCAGGGCCTGGTTGAACAGGCTCGGCGGCACCATGCCGCGTACCTGCAGCAGCGTGCCGAACAGCACCAGGTGGCTGCAGACTCGCTCCATCAGCGCCTCATTGCTCTGGCGTTGCCGCAGCACCTCGAGGATGGTGCGGGTTTCCTCGCTCTGGTGCCGGCCACCGTACCAATGGCGCAGGCCCAGGGTGACGCGGCCTTGCGGCGCGAGCTGGCCGCGCACGGGGCGCTTGAGCTGGCGGCTGATGGCGCCGATGGAGACCTGGCTGATCTGCTGTTCGCTGGCCAGGACCAGGGTGTCGCCTTCCACGGCCACCGGCAGTACGGCGTAGCGCAGCGCCAGCTTGCGTGGCAGCGCTTCGATCAGCTTCGGATCGAGGGTGAAGGGATTGAGCGGCGCCCATGCCTCGCCCAGTTCCTCGGCCAGGGCTTCCACCAATTGCGTGCTGGTGATCAGCTCGCGCAGCAGCAGTTCGCGGCCCAGGCGCCGGCGAACCGGGCTGGTGAGTGCCGATTGCAGTTGCTCCTCGGTGATCAGGCCCTTTTCCTTGAGGCGCTGGCCCAGCGGCGTGCGCTGCGGGCCGGCGAGGGCGGGGAATTCGTGGGTGGTCTTGTCCCACGCCACGCGGCGCGAATCGCCCATCTCCATCACCTGCCTGAGCGCGCGCAGGTTGGCGAAGAAGTTGACGAAGTTGCTCCACATCATCCGCGGCGCCGACAGCAGCCCTTCGAAGATGCCGTAGAAGCGAGTGACGAACCAGAAGCGCTGGAACAGCCGGTTGAGCAGCATCAGGCCGTTGAGGAACAGCAGCACCACCAGCAGCTGGCTGCCTTCGAGGATCGAGGGGAAGCGCCAGGCATTGGGCGACAGGGTGGTGATCAGCCACATGGTGATCAGCACCAGGAACAGCAGGTTGACCAGGAAGCTCAGCAGGTAGGCGATCAGCCCCCGGCGGTCGCGCCAGAGGAAGTAGTTGAGCATGCCCTTGCGGCTCCAACCCAGGTTGCGCGTGCCCTGGAAGACGATCCCGGTGATCCACCGGGACTTCTGCCGGATCGCGTGCTGCCAGGTGCGCGGGAAGTGTTCGCGCACGCAGATGACCTGCGAGAAGCGCCGGTCCATGCCTACCACCCAATCGGCTTTCAGCGCGAGCTGCGGATCGGTGATCGAGTAGCGGGCGAAGATGCACTTCATGCCCTTCTGCTTGAGGCGGAAACCGATGTCGTAGTCCTCAGTGAGACTCTGCACATCGAAGGCGATGCCGTCGCCGTCTTCCAGCAGCGCGGCGATGGCGCGGCGGCTGAAGCAGGTGCCGACGCCGGCGCTGGGCACCTGGCCGGTCAGCGCCTCGCGCACCGGCACGTCCTTGCCGTGGTTCTCGGCGAACTCGTCGACATAGTGGCCGGCGGTGAAGCCGGTCCATTCCGGGGCGTAGGGGTAGACCGGAATCTGGATCAGGTCCTTGGCCGGCAGCAGGTAGTTGAACAGGCGCAGCTCCAGCGGCGAGATGACGTCCTCGGCGTCGTGCAGGATGAAGCCGGAGAATTCGATCTTCGCGTCGGCCTCGAAGCGCAGGATGGCGTCGATGATGTTGTTCAGGCAGTCGGCCTTGCTGGTCGGGCCGGGGCGCGCGCAGACCACCTTGTGCACGTTGGGGTAGTGCAGGCAGACGGCGTCCACGTCCGCCTGGGTCTGCGGATCGTTGGGATAGGTACCGACGAAGATCTGGTAGTTCTCGTAATCCAGCGTGGACGCGGCCAGGCGCGCCATCTCGCCCACCACGCCGACTTCGTTCCAGGCCGGCACCATGATCGCCAGCGGCTTTTCCGGGGCGGCGAAGAGGCGCTCCTCGTCTGCCCGGTCGAAGCGGCTGTAGATGCGGAAGCGCCGGACCAGCACGCGGCCCCAGTACACCAGGTCGATGAACAGGTCATCCAGGCCGAGCAGGAACATCAGCGCGGCCAGGATGATGGCCAGGTACTTCAGGGCGAACAGGACGTAGGTGACGATATCGATCAGTTCGAGGCTCATTCGAACTCGCTTGGCGTACGTGACTCACCGAACCAGGACAGCAGCCGGGCGACGATCTTCTCGCTGGCGTGGCCATCGCCATAGGGGCTGAACACCCGGCTCATCTGCTCGTACACCTCTTCATCGCGCAGCAGGTGGCTGGCTTCGCTGACGATGCGTCCGGTGTTGGTGCCCACCAGCACCACGGTGCCGCCTTCCAGCACGGCGGGGCGCTCGGTGACGCGGCGCAGCACCAGCAACGGCTTGCCCAGCGCCGGGGCTTCTTCCTGGATGCCGCCCGAGTCGGTGAGGATGATGTAGGCGCGGTCCATCAGCCAGACGAAGTGCTGGTAGTCCTGCGGGGCGATCAGGTGGATGTTCGGCTTGTCCGAAAGCAGGCCGTAGACGGCGTTCTGCACTTGCGGATTGAGGTGCACCGGGTAGACGAAATCCACGTCGGGAAAGCGCTGCGCCAGTTCCGCGAGGGCCTGGCAGATACGCTCGAAGCCCTTGCCGAAGTTCTCCCGGCGGTGCCCGGTGATCAGCACCAGGCGGCGGTCGCCGGTGAATTTCGCCAGCGGCGAATCGGCGGCGGGCTTCCAGTTGGTTTCATGCAGGTGCTCGCGCATCCACAGGAGGGCGTCGATCACGGTGTTGCCGGTGACCTCGATCTGATCGATGTTCACCCCTTCGCGCAGCAGGTTGTCGCGCGAGGCCTTGGTCGGCGGGAAGTGCAGGTCGGCGATCACCGCGGTGAGGCGGCGGTTGGCCTCTTCCGGCCAGGGCTGGTGGATGTTGCCGGTGCGCAGCCCGGCCTCGACATGGCCGACGGGAATCTGCCGGTGGAAGGCGGTGAGGGCGGCAATGAAGCTGGTGGTGGTGTCACCGTGGACCAGTACGATGTCCGGGCGGTGGCGATCGTAGCTGTCGTCCAGTTTGCCCATCATCTGCAGGGACAGGCTGTTGAGCGTCTGTCCCTGGGTCATCACGTCGAGGTCTTCATCGACCTCCAGTTCGAAGGAGTCCAGGACTTGCTGTAGCATCTCGCGGTGCTGGCCAGTGGAGCAGATGCGTAGCTCGATTTCGGGGGTACGGCGGAGGACGCGCGCAAGCGGCGCCATCTTGATGGCTTCCGGACGAGTGCCGAAAACCATGGTGACCTTGTACTTCATCAATTGCTCCTTGGGCGTACCCCTGTGGGGCCGCCTTCGGTTTTTCGTGTGGGATTTTTCCAAGGGGAATGAAAGTCGCTCCACTCCGGGCTGTCCAGCCCGAACTGGACATCCTTGTGATACAGGTCAGCTATATTGACCTTTTTGCGGGTTTCTCGACGAAGGGCAAAGCCGCGTCGTCATTGGGCTGGCGCCGGTTTGCCGGCAACCGGAAGAAAAACTGTTGATGAATTTTTCGAGAGGCGGAGCGAGCCAATGCTGAGCGCGGAACTGAAGGCGTTCTACCGGGTGGCGAAGCTGGGCAGCATCACCCAGGCGGCGAAGAAACTCGGCCTCAGCCAGCCAACCGTGACGACCCAGATCCGCAACCTGGAAAGCCAGTACGCGGTGGAGCTGTTCTATCGCGGCGGCCGCCGACTGACTCTGAGTGACGAGGGCGTGCGCTTGCTGCCAATGGTCGAGGCTCTGTTGCAGCAGGAAGCCGATATCGAGTTCTACCTGCGCAATTGTGGGCAGATGCAGGGTGCCTTGCGCATCGGCGCCACCTCTCCTTATTACGTGCTCGGGCTGATCAAGGCCTTTCGCGAACGCTTCCCGCAGATCGAAGTGTCGGTGGAGATCGGCAACTCGCAGCAGGTGCTCGAATCGCTCATCGAATGCCGGGTCGACCTGGCGGCCTCGTCGCAGCAGGTGGAAGACGCGCGCCTGACCCGCGTGGTGCTGGGCAGCGATCCGCTGGTCCTGGCGGTGCACCGCAGCCATCCATTGGCGGCCTTGCAGTCCGTCAGCCTGGCTGACCTGCGCCAGCATTGCCTGCTGATGCGCGAGGCGGGTTCCACCACGCGCCAACTGACCGAGGCGATGTTGCAGCAGGCGGGAGTGACGCCAGCCTCGATGCTGGAGATCGGCAGCCGCGAATCGATCCGCGAGGCGGTGATCCGCAATCTGGGGGTGAGCATCATTGCCCGCCAGGAAGTGCCGGATAACCCGCAGTTGTGCGTGCTGGAGATCAAGGGCGCGAGCCTGATCGACGAGTATCTGTACTGCCTGAAGGATCGGCGGCAGGCGCGGTTGCCGAGTGCTTTCCTGGCGTTGGCGCAGTCGTAAAGACCGCTCCCTGTAGGAGCGGACCTTGTCCGCGATCCGTCGGCAGGGCCGACGCCTGCGCTGATTGCGCTGCTTGCAATCAGGTATTTCAGCGCGCGTCGGCGTGCGCGGGCGTTTCTGTGGAAGTCGTCTAAGCGTGGAGCCAGAGCGCGGTGCATGCTTTTCCTGGAGGGGCGTCAGGGCGAACCGCTCAACTCCGGCTCTTCGCAAAATTTTTTCCCCTCATACCAAAATCTGCCTATGGATCTATCGGTGCACTTGGCCTCTTCGCAATAGTGCCGTCGCAATCCATCCCTAGCATGGACCTCGTCTCTTCACGCGGCAGCCCTCGCGGCGTGAATCACAAGAACACGAGGTACCGCCATGCATCCCACCATCGCCGGCACGCCGCTCAGCGTGCGCCACATCCGCAAGCGCTTCGGCCAGTTCGTCGCTCTCGACGGCGTGTCGCTGGACGTCAAGGCCGGTGAACTGGTCTGCCTGCTCGGCCCCTCCGGTTGCGGCAAGACCACGCTGCTGCGCTGCATCGCCGGCCTGGAGCAACAGGACGACGGCAGCCTGCACCTCGGCGAGCGCGATGTGTCGAACCTGCCGCCGCAGGCGCGGGACTACGGCATCCTGTTCCAGTCCTACGCGCTGTTCCCCAACCTCACGGTGGAACAGAACATTTCCTACGGGCTGACCAACGCGAGCAAGGAAGAAGCCCGCCGCCGCGTCGCCGAGATGCTCGAACTGGTCGGCCTGACCGGCAGCGAGAAGAAGTACCCCGGCCAGCTCTCCGGCGGCCAGCAGCAGCGCGTCGCCATGGCCCGCGCGCTGGCGCCGAGCCCGTCGCTGCTGCTGCTCGACGAGCCGATGTCGGCGCTCGACGCCCGTGTCCGCGAACACCTGTGCGGCGAGCTGCGCCAACTGCAGAAGAGCCTGGGCATCACCACCGTCATGGTGACCCACAACCAGGACGAGGCCATGCTGATGGCCGATCGCATCGCGGTGATGAACCACGGGCGCATCGAGCAGTACGGCACCGCCCAGGAGATCTACAGCACCCCGAGCACGCCCTTCGTCGCCGAGTTCGTCGGCCAGGGCAACTGGCTGCCCTTCGAGCGCGGCAGCGATGGCCATGCCCGCGTCGGCAGCCTCAACCTGCGCCTGCACAGCCAGGCGCAAAGCGCCTCGGGCCGGCTGTTCTGCCGCCCGGAAGCAATCAGCGTGAACCCGGCGGTGCACCAGGAAAACCTGTTCCGCGCGCAGATCCGCGAGATCACCTTCCTCGGCAACCGCTGCCGCATGAGCTTCGAGCTGGAACAACTGCCGGGCCATGCGCTGCTCGCCGAGCTGGCGCCCGAGGACATGCCGCGCCTGGGCACTCCGGATATCTGGGTGTCGTTGCCGCCGCGCAGCCTGCAGGTGTTCGCCTGAGATGGAAGCCGTGGTGAAGCACAGCCCGACGCTGTCCGTCGGCAAGGTTCGCGGCGATCTGGGGGATCGCCTGTTCGTCCGTGGCGGCAAGTACCTGCTGCTGCTCCTGCTGACCCTCGCGGTGCTGATGCCGCTGCTGGCCATCTTCTGGCGCGGCTTCAGCGGCGAAGCGGGGCAGGGCGGCGGTCTGGCCGCCATGGGCGAGCTGCTGCGCAGCGACAACTTCCACTGGCTGCTGGGCAACAGCCTGAAGGTCTCGGTGAGCGTGGCTTGCATCGTCGTGCCGGCGGCCTACCTGTTCGCCTACGCCCTGCAACGCACGCTGATCCCGGCCAAGGGCCTGTGGCGCGGGATTTCCCTGCTGCCGCTGCTGGCGCCGTCGATGCTGCCGGGCATCGCGCTGATCTACCTGTTCGGCAACCAGGGCCTGCTGCGCCACCTGCTGCCGGACAACATCTACGGCTTCTGGGGCATCGTTCTCGGTGAGGCGATCTACACCTTTCCCCATGCGCTGATGATTCTGCTGTCGGCACTGTCACTGGCCGATGCGCGCCTGTTCGACGCCGCCTCCAGCATGGGCGCCGGCCCGTGGAAAGCCTTCCGCAGTATCACCTGGCCCGCCTCGCGGCAGGGTGTGTTCGCTGCCTTCTGCCTGGTGTTCACCCTGACCATCACCGACTTCGGCGTGCCGGTCGTGGTGGGCGGCGATTACCAGGTGCTGGCGCTGGAAGCCTACAAGGCGGTGGTCGGCCAGCAGCAGTTCGGCCGTGGCGCGCAGATCGGCATGATCCTCCTGCTGCCGGCGCTGCTCAGTTTCGCCGTGGATACCTGGCTGCGCCGTCGCCAGGGTGATGCCATGAGCGGCCGCGCGCAGGTCTATCACCCGAAACCCTCGCGTCGCCGCGATGCCGCCTTCCTCGCCATCGTCGTGCTGATCAGCACGGTGTTGCTGGGCGTGCTGGGCATGGCCGTGTACTCCTCGCTGGTGAAGTTCTGGCCCTATAACCTTTCGCTGTCGCTGAACCACTACGACTTCAACACCACTGCCGGCGGTGGCTGGCTGGCCTACCGCAACAGCCTGACCATGGCTGTGTGTACCGCGCTCATCGGCAGCGCGCTGATCTTCACCGGCGCCTACCTGATCGAGAAGACCCGCGAGCAGCGCTGGCTGAGCCAACTGCTGCGCATGCTGTGCTTCGTGCCGATGGCCGTGCCGGGCCTCGTGCTGGGCCTGGGCTACGTGTTCTTCTTCAACCTACCGGGCAACCCGCTGCACGTGTTCTACGGCAGCATGGCGCTGCTGGTGGTGTGCACCATTGCCCACTACCTGACCACCGCGCAGATGACCGCCACCGCCGCGCTGCGCCAGCTCGACGGCGAGTTCGAGGCTGCCGCGCTGTCGCTGAAGATGCCGCTGTGGCGCCACTACCTGCGCGTCACCGTGCCGATCTGCCTGCCGGCGCTGCTGGACATCACCCGCTACCTGTTCGTCTCGGCGATGACCACGGTCTCGGCGGCGATCTTCCTCTACAACCCGGACACCATCCTCGCCGCCGTCGCCGTGCTGAACATGGACGACTCCGGCAACGTCGGCGGCGCCGCCGCCATGTCCACCCTGATCCTGCTCACCTCCGCGGCCGTGTCGCTGCTGCTGGCCGGCGCCTCGCGCGGCCTGCTGCGCCGTTCCCAGGCCTGGAGGAGGGGCGCGAACCCGTAACACCGCTGGACGCTGTCGCCCCCGTTTCGGCGAGGGCTCAACCCCTGACAACACCCGCCCCGCGCGGGGAAAAAACACTGCCAAGGAGCTCCACATGTTCAAACGTCTTGCCCTCGCCGCCGCCGTGGTTGCCGGTTTCGCCGCACAGGTCCACGCCGCCGACACCGAACTGACCGTCTACACCGCCCTGGAACCGGAACAGCTGACCGCCTACAAGCAGGCCTTCGAAGCCGAGAACCCGGACATCAAGATCAAGTGGGTGCGTGATTCCACCGGCATCGTCACGGCCAAGCTGCTGGCCGAGAAGGACCGCCCGCAGGCCGACGCCGTCTGGGGCCTGGCCGCTTCCAGCCTGGCCATCCTCGACCAGCAGGGCATGCTGGAGAAATACGCGCCCAAGCACCTGGACGCCATCGGCAAGAACTACCGCGACCCGGCGAACCCGCCGGCGTGGGTCGGCATGGACGTCTGGGCCGCGACCATCTGCTTCAACACCGTCGAGGCCGAGAAGCTGGGCCTGGAGAAGCCGGTGAGCTGGCAGGACCTGACCAAGCCCGAGTACAAGGGCAAGATCGTCATGCCGAACCCGGCGTCCTCCGGCACCGGCTTCCTCGACGTTTCCGCCTGGCTGCAGACCTTCGGCGAGAAGCAGGGTTGGGCCTACATGGACGCCCTGCACGAGAACATCGGCCAGTACGTCCACTCCGGCTCCAAGCCGTGCAAGCTGGCCGCCGCTGGTGAATTCCCGATCGGCATCTCCTTCGAGTACCCGGCCGTGCAGCTCAAGCGCCAGGGCGCGCCGCTGGACATCGTCCTGCCGAAGGAAGGCCTGGGCTGGGAAATCGAAGCCACCGGCATCGTCAAGGGCACCCAGCATGAAGCCGCTGCGAAGAAACTCGCCGACTTCTCCGCCAGCCCGAAAGCCATGGAGCTGTACAAGGAAAACTTCGCCGTGCTGGCCCAGCCGGGCATCGCCAAGCCGCAGACCGAACTGCCGGCCGACTACGAGCAGCGCCTGATCAAGAACGACTTCGCCTGGGCCTCGAAGAACCGCGACGAGATCCTCGCCGAGTGGCGCAAGCGCTATGACGGCAAGTCGGAGAAAGTGGCGCAGAAGTAAGGTTTGACGCCGATGGCTCCCTCTCCCCAACCCTCTCCCTGAAGGGAGAGGGGGCTGTTCGGTGTGTTGGTTCGGTTTCAGCGTCTGCCTGTGCCTTTGATGGTTTCAGGATGACCTCAGGGTTTCTCTTCGCAGAGGAGAGCTCCCTCTCCCTTCAGGGAGAGGGCGGGGGAGAGGGGCTCTTCGCCACGCAGGAAATACCCCCATGACCCACACCCACTGCGACGTCGCCATCGTCGGCGCCGGTATCCTCGGCCTTTCCCACGCCTACGCCGCCGCCCGCCGCGGGCTGTCCGTGCGCGTCTTCGAGCGCACCGCCACGCCGCTGGGCGCCTCGGTGCGCAACTTCGGTCAGGCGCTGGTCACCGGTCAGCCGCCGGGCGTGATGTCGGACCTGGCACGGGCCAGCCGGGCGATCTGGGCGCAATGGGCGGAAGGCGCGGGTTTTTCCCTGCGCCGCAACGGCTCGCTACTGTTCGCCCGCACCGAGGCCGAGGAGGCGCTGTTGGAAGCCTTCTGCGCGGGTCGCGCCAAGGAGCTGGATTACCGCGTGGGCCTGCTGCGCGGCAGTGAACTGAACGACCTCTACCAGGGCCAGTTCCGCCATCACCGCGCCGCGCTGCTGGGCTTCGACGACCAGCAGCTGTACTCCCGCGAAGCGCTGCCAAGCCTGATCGATTACCTGCGCCACGAGCACGGCGTGCAGTTCCATTTCTCCACCCTGGTGCGTGATGTCGATACCGGCGTGCTGCGCACCACGGCGGGCAGCTTCACCGCCGGGCAGGTGATCGTCTGCTCCGGCCACGATTACCAGACCTTGCTGGCCGAGGTGATCGCCCCGCTGGAGCCGCAGGTGTGTCGCTTGCAGATGCTTCGCGCCCGCCCGCAACGGGATTTCGGCTTGGCCCACGCGGTGCTGACCGGGCTGAGCTGCGTGCATTACGGCGCCTTCGCCGACCTGCCCGAAGCCCAGGCCATCCATGAACAGATCCGCCGCGAAACCCCCGAGCTGGAAGCCAACGGCATCCACCTGCTGATCAGCCCGACGCCCCATGGTGAGCTGATCATCGGCGACTCCCACCATTACGGCGGCGACGCCGCGCCGTTCAATGCTGAGGCTGTGGACAGACTCATGCTGGAGCTGGCCGAAGACACCCTGGGCATGCGCGTGGAGGTGGTCGAGCGCTGGCAGGGCGTCTACGGTTCGCGCGGTCCGGGGCCTTTCTCCGTGCTGCAGGCCGCCGACGGCATCACTGCCGTGCTGATGCATACCGGCGTGGGCATGAGTGTCGGTCCGGCGCTGGGCGAGCGCACCGTGGCGGCGCTGTTCGGCTGACACGTGGCTGTCATCTGCCGTTCATTGGACTCTGCTAACACCGAAGAGCCGATGCGGCTTTCGTAGGGCGCATGAAGCGGAACGCTTCATCCGCCATGGCGGATGACCGCAAGCGGTCATTCGCCCTACGTCAGACATTCAGGTTCAGCGGAGCCCCATGAACCACAGCATCGTCCAGAGCCATCAGGATTCCGACCTGTTCGGCCTGCTCTACGGCTTCAGCTTTCGCCCCGGCCAGCCCGGCCTGGAAATCGACTCGCCCACCGCGCTCCAGCGCCTGCAGGAGCCGCGCGCGTCGGACGAGTTTCTCTGGCTGCACCTGAACCTGGCGCACGCGGCCTGCGAGCGCTGGATGAAGTCGCACCTGGAACTGCCCGACTACTTCTTCGAGACGCTGCGCGAAGGCTCGCGCTCGACCCGTATCGAACAGGTGGACGGCGCGCTGCTGGCAGTGGTCAACGACGTGGTCTTCGACTTCAGTAGCCGGGTGTCCTCCGACGTGGCGACACTCTGGGTCTGCGCCCGTGGCCGCCTGCTGGTGACCGCCCGCGCGCAGCCGCTGCGCTCGGTGGATACGCTGCGTTCTTCGGTGAAGCGCGGCGAGAGCTTCCACTCACCGCTGGAGCTGCTGGTGCACTTGCTGCGTGACCAGGGCGACATCCTTACCCGCATCGTCCGTGAGACCAGCATCAGCGTGGACCGCATCGAGGACCAACTGCTGTCCTCGCGCCTGTCCGACAACCGCGCCGACCTGGGTGCCATGCGCCGCGTGCTGGTGCGCCTGCAACGCCTGCTGGCGCTGGAGCCGGGCTCGTTGATGCGCCTGCTCAACCGTCCGCCTGTGTGGCTGAAGGACGACGACGTGCGTGTACTGCGTGAGGCCACCGAAGAATTCTCCCTGGTGATCAACGACCTCACCGCCCTGGGTGAGCGCATCAAGCTGCTGCAGGAAGAGATCGCCGCGAAGATCAACGAGCAGAGCAACCGCACGCTGTTCACCCTCACCGTGGTCACGGTGCTGGCGCTGCCAATCAACATCATCGCCGGCTTCTTCGGCATGAACGTCGGTGGCATTCCCTTCTCCAGCGACCCGGAAGGGTTCTGGATTCTCGTCGTGCTGGTGGCCAGCTTCACCGGCCTGGCCGGGCGTTGGGCGTTTCGCAAGCGAGATGATTATTGAAGCGCCGGTGCCGATGCCATTCCGGCCTGACTGACAGACAGCAGGCAATGGCTGTCACCAGCCTGACACCGACCAGCCCTAGGCTGGAGGCAAAGAACCAGCGCGAGGCCTCGCCATGCCCCTGACCAATGAATCCGTGATCCGCCGCATCCACCGTGAACTGCTCGACCACAGCGACGAAGAGCTGGAGCTGGAGCTGCTGGAAGACGTGCGCAACCTCGACGAACTGTTCGACGAGCACGCCGATGTCGACGAGGAGAAGCTGGCGCGCCGTCGCTACTTCAGCGAGCTGTTCCGCCTGCAGGGCGAGCTGGTGAAGTTGCAGAGCTGGGTGGTGAAGACCGGCCACAAGGTGGTCATCCTCTTCGAAGGCCGTGACGCCGCCGGCAAGGGCGGGGTGATCAAGCGCATCACTCAACGGCTCAATCCCCGTGTCTGCCGGGTCGCGGCGCTGCCCGCGCCGAACGACCGCGAGCAGACCCAGTGGTACTTCCAGCGTTACGTCTCGCACCTGCCGGCGGCGGGGGAGATCGTCCTGTTCGACCGCAGCTGGTACAACCGCGCCGGGGTCGAGCGGGTGATGGGCTTCTGCAACGACGAGCAGTACGAGGAGTTCTTCCGTAGCGTGCCGGAGTTCGAACGCATGCTGGCGCGCTCGGGCATCCAGTTGATCAAGTACTGGTTCTCCATCTCCGACGATGAGCAGCACCTGCGCTTTCTCAGCCGCATCCACGACCCGCTCAAGCAGTGGAAGCTCAGCCCGATGGACCTGGAGTCACGGCGGCGCTGGGAGGCCTACACCAAGGCCAAGGAAATCATGCTCGACCGCACCCATATCCCCGAAGCCCCCTGGTGGGTGGTGCAGGCCGATGACAAGAAGCGCGCGCGGCTGAACTGCATCAGCCATCTGCTGAAGCTGATCCCCTACGAGGACGTCGAGCATCCGTCGGTGATCCTGCCCGCGCGGCAGCGCAACGAGGACTACTCGCGCACGCCGACCCCGCGGGAGATCGTGGTGCCGGAGGTTTATTGAGGTGATGCATTCCGCGTAGGGGCAAGGGTCTTTCCCGGGGTAGCCCGTGCCGATGCTTTCCCTCACCCCAGCCCTGGCTACGCGCCCCGCTCCTGAGGGAGAGGGAGCGGTCCGAGCCGGCTGACGCGATGGTTTCATCCCGCACCGAACAGTCCCCTCTCCCCCTGGGAGAGGGTTAGGGTGAGGGGCTTTTGATCTTTGTACAAAGCGGACTTCGTCCGTGATAGGTCCGCATCGCGCCGGATGCCATCGCGGACGGAGTCCGCTCCTACGCATTGCCCACCTTCGAGCGGACGGCGGTCGCAGGCTGGTAGAGACATAACTTGTAACATTCCCCGCCGATCATGACTGGGACCTCCCCCCACGCGGACTCCCAGCATGACCACCGATACCCTGGCCGCCGGCGACCTTCCCGTCGCCGAAGAACGGCCCCATCTGGAACACAAGCCCGGCCGCATTACCGCCTTCATCTTTTTCGCCGTGCTCGCCGTCGGCCTGCTGTTCTCGGCCTGGAGCCTGGTGCGCGACGTCGACGACGTCACCACCGCGGTCACCACCTGGACGCCGTTCCTGCTCCTGGGAGTCGCCCTGTTCATCGCCCTGGGCTTCGAGTTCGTCAACGGCTTCCATGACACCGCCAACGCGGTGGCCACTGTCATCTATACCCACTCGCTGCCGCCGCACTTCGCGGTGGTCTGGTCGGGCTGCTTCAACTTCCTCGGCGTGCTGCTCTCCAGCGGTGCGGTGGCCTTCGGCATCATCGCCCTGCTGCCGGTCGAGCTGATCCTGCAGGTCGGCTCCTCGGCCGGCTTCGCCATGGTCTTCGCCCTGCTGATCGCCGCCATCCTGTGGAACCTCGGCACCTGGTGGCTGGGCTTGCCGGCGTCGTCCTCGCACACCTTGATCGGCTCGATCATTGGCGTGGGCATCGCCAACGCCCTGATGCACGGCCGCGATGGCACCAGCGGCGTCGACTGGGCGCAGGCGACCAAGGTCGGCTACTCGCTGCTGCTCTCGCCGCTGATCGGTTTCGTCTGCGCCGCGCTCCTGCTGCTGGCGCTGCGCCTGCTGGTGAAGAACCGCGCGCTGTACAAGGCGCCCAAGGGCAAGACGCCGCCGCCGTGGTGGATTCGTGGTCTGCTGATTCTTACCTGCACCGGCGTGTCCTTCGCCCACGGTTCCAACGATGGGCAGAAGGGCATGGGCCTGATCATGCTGATCCTGGTGGGCACCCTGCCGATGGCCTACGCGCTGAACCGCACCATGCCGGCCGACCAGACCGTCCAGTTCGTCGCCATCGCCGAAGTCACCCAGCAGGCGCTGGTCCGTGCCGCGCCGCAGCCCGCGCCGGCTGACCCGCGTGCGGTGCTGTCGGAATATGTGCGCACCAAGGAAGCCAAGCCGGACCTGATCCCGTCCCTGGCCGCGCTGACCGGCGCCATCGGCACGGAAGTGAAGGGTTATGGCAGCCTGGCCCGCGTGCCCGCCGAAGCCATGGGCAACGTGCGCAACGACATGTACCTGACCAGCGAGGCGATCCGCCTGATGGACAAGGACAAGGTCGGCAATTTCGACGCCGACACCACCAGCAAGCTGGCCGCGTTCAAGGGCAAGATCGACGAGTCGACCCGCTTCATTCCGCTGTGGGTGAAGGTCGCCGTGGCCATCGCTTTGGGCCTGGGCACCATGGTCGGCTGGAAACGCATCGTGGTCACCGTCGGCGAGAAGATCGGCAAGACCCACCTGACTTACGCCCAGGGCGCCTCGGCGGAGCTGGTGGCGATGATGACCATCGGTGCGGCGGACATGTACGGATTACCGGTATCGACGACTCACGTGCTGTCTTCCGGCGTGGCCGGGACGATGGCGGCCAACGGTTCGGGTCTGCAGATGCGCACCATCCGCAACCTGCTGATGGCCTGGGTGCTGACCCTGCCGGCGGCCATCGTGCTTTCCGCTTCGTTGTACTGGCTGTTCACTCACCTGTTCTGACAGTGGGTAGGTGAACGCCAAGCGCCGCTCTTCGGAGCGGCGTTTTCGTTGGGTTGGGCGAGAGATTTTAAGTCTCCTGCGCCGAATCCATTTGCAGGACTACCCATGCCCGCGATTCGCGGACAAGGTCCGCTCCTACAGTGAGGCTCGGTGCCCGGCTTTTGTGTTCACTCACCTGTTCTGACAGTGGGTAGGTGAACGCCAAGCGCCGCTCTTCGGAGCGGCGTTTTCGTTGGGTTGGGCAAGAGATTTTAAGTCCCCTGCGCCGAATCTGTTTGCAGGATTGCCCATGCCCGCGATTCGCGGACAAGGTCCGCTCCTACAGTGAGGCTCGGTGTCCGGCTTTTGTGTTCACTCATCTGTTCTGACAGTGGGTAGGTGAACGCCAAGCGCCGCTCTTCGGAGCGGCGTTTTCGTTGGGTTGGGCAAGAGATTTTAAGTCTCCTGCGCCGAATCCATTTGCAGGATTGCCCATGCCCGCGATTCGCGGACAAGGTCCGCTCCTACAGTGAGGCTCGGTGTCCGGCTTTTGTGTTCACTCACCTGTTCTGACAGTGGGTAGGTGAACGCCAAGCGCTGCTCTTTGGAGCGGCGTTTTCGTTGGATTGGGCAAGAGATTTTAAGTCCCCTGCACCGAATCCATTTGCAGGATTGCCCATGCCCGCGATTCGCGGACAAGGTCCGCTCCTACAGTGAGGCTCGGTGCCCGGCTTTTGTGTTCACTCACCTGTTCTGACAGTGGGTAGGTGAACGCCAAACGCCGCTCTTCGGAGCGGCGTTTTCGTTGGGTTGGGCAAGAGATTTTAAGTCTCCTGCGCCGAATCTGTTTGCAGGATTGGCCATTCCCGCGATTCGCGGACAAGGTCCGCTCCTACAGTGAGGCTCGGTGTCCGGCTTTTGTGTTCACTCACCTCTTCTGACAGTGGGTAGGTGAATGCCAAGCGCCGCTCTTCGGAGCGGCGTTTTCGTTGGGTTGGGCGAGAGAATTTAAGTCTCCTGCGCCGAATCTGTTTGCAGGATTGCCCATGCCCGCGATTCGCGGACAAGGTCCGCTCCTACAGTGAGGCTCGGTGTCCGGCTTTTGTAGGAGCGGAGCTTCTCCGCGATCTGGCCGCCGTGCGGCGAAACGGCATCGGTCTCCTCCCGCTCCTCCAGGAAAATCCCATCTTCGACCCGCTTGAAATATCGAACGCGTGGTGCGTATTTTGTACGGGCTTGCGCACCTCGCGCGGCGTCCTGTCACAAGGACAAGAAGAACAAGGATAAGAAGTCATGAGTAGCGATCTAGGAATCCCGCTCGCCGAACGCCTGGCTGGAGTGGAAGAGATCGAGTGCGTCACCCCCGACCTCAACGGGGTGCCGCGTGGCAAGGTGATGACCGGCGAGGGCTTCCTCACCGGGCGCCGGTTGCAGCTGGCGCGCGGCGTCCTGCTGCAATGCATCATGGGCGGCTACCCGCCGGCGAAATACTACGGCAGCGACGATGGCGACCTCGCCCTGGTTGCCGAGCCCACCCAGATCCACCGCCTGCCCTGGAGCGACGAGCCCCGCGCCTTCGCCATCTGCGATGCGGTCGAGCTCGACGGCAAACCTTCCGGCCTGTCCACCCGCGGCCTGCTCAAGCAGGTGTTGGCGCGTTACGCCGAACGCGGCTGGAGCCCGGTGGTGGCGACCGAACTCGAGTTCTTCGTGTTCGCCCCCAACCCGGACGCCAACGAGCCCTTCCAGGCGCCGGTGGGGCTCGACGGTCGCCGCGAGATCGGCCACTCGGCGTTCAGCGTGTCCTCCAACAACGGCCTGCGTCCGTTCTTCCAGGACGTCTACCGCTGCATGGAAGCCGTGGGGCTGGAACGCGACACCTTCATGCACGAGATGGGCACCACCCAGTTCGAGATCAACTTCCTGCACGGTGATCCGGTCCTGCTCGCCGACCAGACCTTCCTGTTCAAGCACCTGCTCAAGGAAGTGGCGCTCAAGCACGGCCTGATCGTCGTCTGCATGGCCAAGCCGCTGGCCCACACGCCGGGCAGTTCGATGCACATCCACCAGAGCATCGTCGACGGCGAAGGTCGCAACATCTTCAGCGATGGCAACGGCGGGGCCACGCCGGCCTTCCGTCATTTCATCGGCGGCCAACAGGCATGCCTGGCGGACTTCACCCTGCTGTTCGCGCCGAACGTGAACTCCTTCCAGCGCCTGTGCCACCCGTACGCGTCGCCGAACAATGCCTGCTGGTCGCACGACAACCGTGCCGCCGGCCTGCGTATCCCGGCCAGCCCGCCGGTCGCTCGTCGTGTGGAGAATCGCCTGCCGGGCGCCGACGCCAACCCGTACCTCGCCATCGCCGCCAGCCTGGCCGCCGGCCTGCACGGCATCGAGCGCGAGCTGGAGCCCTCCGCGCCGATCCAGGGTGAATTCGAGGTGCCGCCGGAACTGCTGCTGCCTTGCACGATGTACGACGCCTTGCAGCGCCTGCAGCGCAGCGAGCTGGCCCGCGAGGTGTTCGGCAACGAGTTCATCGATGGCTACTGCGCGACCAAGTCGATGGAGCTGACCAGCTTCTTCGATGAGATCAGCCCCTGGGAGCGTCGAGTCCTGGCCGCCCAGGCCTGATTCGCGGGCACGCCGACACAGCTGCGCCGAAAGTCTGGTGCAGCTGCGATCGGCGGCCATCTCAAGGCTATCTCCAGGGCATCCTCGTTCATCCCGCCGCGATCCTTCGCAATGCCTCGCGTCGCACTGCGCGACCCGCTCTGTTCCAGGCCCGGCAGCCCTCTCGACGCGTCGATTGGCAGGCTCTAATGTGTCAGCGCAAGTCCCGCTTTCCGCCGCCTGGGCATAGCCCCGGGGTTGTCCTGGACCAGGAGGTCCAATGCTTCGGATCGTCACTGCCTTCCGCGCTCTGTACTTCGCCGCTGTCATGCTCCTGACCGGTTCCGGTCTGCTCAGTACCTACCTCGCTTTGCGCCTGGGCGCGGAAAAGGTCGATGGGCTGTGGATCGGCGCCATGATGGCGGCCTACTACCTCGGCCTGGTGCTGGGCGGCAAGATCGGCCACCGGCTGATCGCCCGCGTCGGCCATATCCGCGCCTATGTCGCCTGTGGCGGCCTGGTCACCGCCGCGGTGCTGGGCATCGGCCTGTTGCCGTGGATCGGCTTCTGGCTGGTGCTGCGGGTCGCCATCGGCCTGGGGATGATGTGCCAGTACATGGTCATCGAGAGCTGGCTCAACGAGCAGGCCGAGGCGCGCCAGCGCGGGCTGGTGTTCGCCGGCTACATGGTCGCCTCGTACCTCGGGCTGGTGCTCGGCCAGTTGGTGCTGGTGGTGCATCCGGGGTTGGGGCCGGAGCTGCCGATGATGATCGCGCTGTGCTTCGCGCTGTCGCTGATTCCGGTGGCGATCACCCACAAGGTCCACCCGGCACCACTGCGCCCTGCGCCGCTGGAGCCACGCTTCTTCATCCAGCGGGTGCCGCAGTCGCTGACCACGGTGCTGGTATCCGGCCTGGTGGTCGGTTCGTTCTACGGCCTGGCGCCGCTCTATGCGGTGGACCAGGGTCTGAGCACCGAGGAGATCGGTCTGTTCATGGGCGGCTGTATCTTCGCCGGCCTGCTGGTGCAGTGGCCGTTGGGCTGGCTGTCGGACCGCATCGACCGCGCCGTGCTGATCCGCAATGCGGCCATCCTGCTCCTGCTGGTCGCCCTGCCACTGGCGGCGCTGCCACTATTGCCGGTGCCGCCGCTGAGCCTGGCCTTGCTGCTGCCGATGGGCTTCCTGGTCTGCCTGGTGCAGTTCACGCTCTATCCGCTGGCGGTGGCGTTCTCCAACGACCACGTCGAGGGCGAACGCCGCGTCTCGCTGACCGCCATGCTGCTGGTGACCTTCGGCGTTGGCGCCTGTATCGGTCCGCTGGCGGCCGGCGCGCTGATGAAGGTGTTCGGCGCGAACATGCTCTATGCGTTCGTCTGCGCCTGCTCGCTGATCCTGATCTGGCGTGTGCGTCCCGAGAAGGTCAGCGGCGTGCACCGGGTCGACGAGGCACCGGTCAAGCACGTCGCCACGCCGGACAGCCTGGCATCCTCGCCGCTGTCCGCCGCACTCGACCCGAGGGTCGATGACAGGGCGGTGGAGGAACAGATGAAAGGCAACGACGCCACGGTGTCGTCGCCGGAGGCGGAAGAGGAAAGTCGACCGGCCTGATGGCGCGGCGGGGAGGGCGGCAAGGTCTTGCCGCCGCGGCTAGAACAGCTCGTCCTTGTCGAAGCGGCGGGCTTCACGCTGCAACTGGTAGACGAAGCGCTCGATGTTGCGCTGCACTAGGCCGCTGACCTGGTGGAAGCGCATGCCGGCGAAGCTGTAGCCGACCTTCTCCTCGAAATGCACATGACGCATCTCGACACCGAGGGTAATGGCGCCGAACGGCAGGCGGGCGGTGAGCTGCTCGTAGATCTGGCCGGGCTGCAGTCGATCGCTGACGTTGCCGTCCAGGCGGATCTTGCAGCCGGTGGCGGAGATGTCGATCAGGTTGCCCTTGAGCGGCGACTTGAGCTTTTCCCCGGCGAGCTCGACCGGAACCGGCTGGCCCTGGCCGACCGGCGCGCGGAAGGCATTGCGGCGCTGGTGGTAGAGCATTTCGGCGGGTACCGGCAGCCAGTAGCAACGAGCACCGTCGATCTCGGAAAAGAAGGCGTTCTGCTTGCATTCCCAGGCGATGCGCACGCCCTCGTGGAAGGCTTCGATGCGGAAGGGCTCGCCGTTCTGCAGGAAGCGCTCGCCGTCGTTGGGGATCAGTTCGTCCAGCGCGACGATGTTGCGCTCGCGGTTGATCTCGACGACGAAGCTCTGGAAGCGCTGGCCGCGGCCTTCGAAGGTGATCAGCAGGGGATCGTGGCTCTCCATCAGCGTCCGCAGGCTGGCATGGATCTCCACCGGAGCTTTCAGGATCTTCGGCGGTTGAGGGCCATTTTCCTCGACGAACAGATTGGACACGGTCCGCGGATCTCCATTGTGTTTTTTATGAGTAAGGCACGGGGCAGGGTGGATAGTGGCATTTTGCCCAAATGCGTGCCGTCAGGCCAGCATTCGGACCAAAGGTTCAGGCCTGGCTGAGCGGGCGCTGCCGATTGCCCTGGGTCGAGCCGCCGTAGCGGTCGTAGAGTCGCGGGGTGTCCTGGCCGCGCAGGATATCGAGCGTGCGCTCGGTACTGGCCTGGCCGGAGCGGATGATGCGGCCGTTGCGCTGGTTGGCTTCCTGGCAGCGATTGAGCAGGGCGCCCAGCTCTTCCGCACGCACCGGCAGTTCGGCATTGCCGACCGCCTGGGCGAGTTGCGCGAGGCCTTCGCGGTCGGCGCTGACGCCGGCCTGCTGCAACGCCTGGGTGCGGATGCGACCGTTCTGCTCGAGCTGCTGCAACAGCGGCAGCTTGCTGTCGAGCAGCTTCTGCAACTGGTCCAGGTCGCGTGCTTGCAGCGCCTGGTACTCGTCATCGATCAGCTGCAGCAGCGCGGTGGCTGCTTCGATGTCGCCGTTGATCAGGGAAAGCAGGGCATCGGACATCTTGGGCTCGGCGTTCTGACGGTTGAGCTGGCGCTGCGCGAAACTCAGCGCTGGGATTCGAAATCGAGCAGCTTGCTGGCGACTTTCTGGCTGTCGACCTGGTAGCTGCCGTCAGCGATGGCCGCCTTGATGCGAGCCACTTTCTCGTTGTCGACCACGGGCTGATCCTTCAGTTGATCGCTTACTTTCTGCAACTGCTGGGCGGTGTCGCTGAGCTGCACCGACTCGCCGCTCTTGGTCGGGGCGTTGACGGGAGCATTATCGGCGGTGGCTTCGCTGCGACCGCTCTGGGCAGCACTGCTACGGCCAGTGCTGGCTGTCGTAGAGGCTGGGTTCAGCCGGTTGAAGTCGATGACCATGTTGGAAACCTCTGGAGGTATTGGACGCTTGCCAAGCTTTTCGGCCGTCTTGAAGGAAACTTTAGGCCGAATTTTCGTGCGCCCGAGCACATTTTCAGCAAGGTTGCGTTCATCATGCCAGAAACGCCGGCAAACCGAGAGCTACAGGCTGACTTCGACGGTGCCAGGCTCGACCACCCGTGCCTTGACGATACGCTGCGAGCGCAGGTTGCGCACGCGGATCTGCTCGCCGGGCACGCCATCGGACAGCGCCTCGCCGGGCATGAATACGTTGATCGCGCTGGTCTTGGCGCGGATCACCACCTGGTCGCCCTTGCGCACGGCGGCCGCCTGTTCGAGGAACACCGGTGCCAGTACCTGGTCGTTGACGGTTGGACGCTTGAGCTTCATGCCGAGCGCCTGCTGCGGGTCGGTCAGGTAGCCCTGGTTCAACTGGCCGACGTCGCGCTCCACGATGCTGATGTCGCCGGACTCGATGACATGGTTGCGCTGCAGGGGCAGGGTGGTGACGACAACCTGACGGTACAGCTTGACCGTCGCGGGTACGAACACCGTCCAGGGCGAAGTGCCTTCGCAGAGGACTCGCACGGTAACCCGACCAACGGGCTGCGCCGGGCTTTCCAGCTTCTGCGTCAGGTCCTTGTCGCACTGCGCCAGGCGCAGCCGGGGGTCGATGCGTGCGACTTCGATCTCGTAGCGCGCGTCTATGCCGGAAGTCTGCAGATAATCTTCCACCTTGAACTCAAGAAAGCCCTGGGTGGAGCCGATAAGGATTTCAGGCGCAGTGAAGCCTTCCGCCCCAGCCGGGGAGAGGGTCAGCGCACCCGTCATGCCGAGCAGCGCAGCCACCAGGGCGCGCGCGGGTCTCAGCTGTCGGAAAAATGTCGTTGCCTGTTTCATGCAACGATCCAAGCAATGGTCATGCCGTCTTCGTGAGTCGGGGCGGCGTTGCGTGCACAGGAGGCTCAATGGCCGGAGTCATGGATTCGGTCAACCAGCGTACGCAGCTGGTTGGCCAGAATCGTCTCGAACTGCTGCTGTTCCGCTTGAACGGCAGCCAGCTGTACGGGATCAACGTGTTCAAGGTGAAGGAGGTGCTGCAATGCCCCCGCCTGACCGTGATGCCCAAGTCCAGCCAGGTGGTGCGCGGGGTGGCGAACATCCGCGGGGGTACCATTCCGATCCTCGATCTGGCGCTGGCCACGGGCCGTCACGCCTTGCGGGACATCGGCAACAGTTTCGTGATCATCACCGAGTACAACACCAAGGTGCAGGGCTTCCTGGTGCACTCGGTGGAACGCATCGTCAACATGAACTGGGAGTCGATCCATCCGCCACCCAAGGGCACCGGTCGCGATCACTACCTGACGGCGGTGACGCGGGTGGATAACCAGTTGGTGGAAATCATCGACGTGGAGAAGATCCTCGCCGAAGTGGCGCCGACCTCGGAGGACATCTCCGAAGGCGTGCTGGATGCCGACACCCAGGCCCGCGCGGTGAGCAAGCGCGTGCTGGTGGTGGACGACTCCTCGGTGGCGCGCAAGCAGCTGGTGCGCTGCCTGGAGACCGTCGGCGTCGAGGTACTGGCGCTCAACGATGGCCGCCAGGCGCTGGATTACCTGCACCAGATGGTGGAGGCCGGTGGGCATCCGGGTAGCGATCTGCTGATGGTGATCTCGGATATCGAGATGCCGGAAATGGACGGCTACACGCTCACGGCGGAAATCCGTCACGACCCGCGCATGCAGGATCTGCACATTCTCCTGCATACTTCGTTGTCCGGGGTGTTCAACCAGGCCATGGTGAAGAAGGTCGGCGCTGACGACTTCCTCGCCAAGTTCCGTCCCGATGACCTGGCGGCCCGCGTGTCGGATCGCATCAAGGCGGTGGATGGCGCGTCGGCCTGACGGATCGTGACAAGGTGTGGGTGGCGCCGGTGCCGCCCGCATCGTCTAAGGTTTTTTGAACACCGGTCAGGCAATTGCCGTCGTTTTACCGGCAGCTGTCCACGAGCAAAGAGGCGTATCTGTGACATCCACCAATTCTGAATTCGAGCTGTTCCGGGATTTCCTGGAGAAGACCTGCGGCATCCTCCTGGGCGCCAACAAGCAGTACCTGGTCTCCAGCCGCTTGAACAAGTTGATGGAGCAGCAGGGCATCAAGTCCCTGGGCGAGCTGGTGCAGAAGATCCAGATGCGCAGCCAGCTGCGCGAGCAGGTGGTCGATGCGATGACCACCAACGAGACCCTCTGGTTTCGCGATACCTATCCCTTCGAGGTGCTGAAGAACCGCGTGCTGCCGGAGATGATCAAGGCCAGCCCCGGCCAGCGCCTGCGCATCTGGTCGGCGGCCTGTTCCTCGGGGCAGGAACCCTATTCGCTGTCGATGGCCATCGACGAGTTCGAACGCACCAACCTCGGCCAGCTGAAGGCGGGCGTGCAGATCGTCGCCACTGATCTCTCCGGCTCCATGCTCAGCGCCTGCAAGGCGGGTGAATACGACAGCCTGGCGATCGGCCGCGGCCTGTCGCAGGAGCGCCTGGCGCGCTACTTCGACCAGAAGACGCCGGGGCGCTGGACGGTGAAGCCGGCGATCAAGAGCCGCGTGGAGTTCCGTGCGCTGAACCTGCTGGACAGCTACGCGACCCTGGGCAAGTTCGACATGGTGTTCTGCCGCAACGTGCTGATCTATTTCTCGGCCGAGGTGAAGCGCGACATCCTGCTGCGCATCCATGCCACGCTCAAGCCCGGCGGCTACCTGTTCCTCGGCGCCTCCGAGGCGCTCAACGCGCTGCCGGATCATTACCAGATGGTCCAGTGCAGCCCGGGAATCATCTACAAGGCCAAGTGACTGGCCGCTGCCCCGCCTGTTCGGGCGGGGTTCCTGCAATCGCATTCACCTGATCGCGGACAAGGTCCGCTCCTACGCAGTGGTCGGTTGTCGTAGGGGCGGGCGTCGTCCGCGATGTTCTTGAGCCGCGCCGAATTTCAACGAGGGGCCAGCTCTTTGTAGGAGCGGATCTTATCCGCGATTCGCCCGCAGGCCGGCGCTGGCACCACTGGCGGAGTGCGGGCGGTAGTCCATGGAGCTCACCTGCGGCAGCAGATTCCTGCGCTTTGGATTTCGCGGACAAGGTCCGCTCCTACGCAGTGATCGGCTGTCGTAGGGGGGCGTCGTCCGCGATGTTTTGAGCC
This sequence comes from Pseudomonas sp. PDNC002, assembly GCF_016919445.1. Lineage (NCBI taxonomy): Bacteria > Pseudomonadati > Pseudomonadota > Gammaproteobacteria > Pseudomonadales > Pseudomonadaceae > Pseudomonas > Pseudomonas sp. PDNC002. The sequence goes on from NZ_CP070356.1 coordinate 3,017,537, forward strand.
GCGCCGAATTTCAACGTGGGGCTGGCTCTTTGTAGGAGCGGATCTTATCCGCGATCCGCCCGCAGGCCAGCGCTGGCACCACTGGCGGAGTGCGGGCGGTAGTCCATGGAGCTTTCCTGCGGCAGCAGATTCCTGCGCTTTGGATTTCGCGGACAAGGTCCGCTCCTACGCGGTGATCGGCTGTCGCAGAGGGGCGGGTATCGTCCGCGATGTTTTGAGCCGCGCCGAATTTCAACGAGGGGCCTGCTCTTGTAGGAGCGGATCTTATCCGCGATCCGCCCGCAGGCTGGCGCTGGCACGATTGGGGGAGTGCGGGCGGTAGTCCATGGAGCTCACCTGCGGCAGCAGATTCCTGCGCTTTGGATTTCGCGGACAAGGTCCGCTCCTACGCAGTGATCGGCTGTCGTAGGGGGGCGTCGTCCGCGATGTTTTGAGCCGCGCCGAATTTCAACGTGGGGCCGGCTCTTTGTAGGAGCGGATCTTATCCGCGATCCGCCCGCAGGCCGGCGCTGGCACCACTGGCGGAGTGCGGGCGGCAGTCCACGGAGCTTCCCTGCAGCAGCAGATTCCTGCGCTTTGGATTTCGCGGACAAGGTCCGCTCCTACGCAGTGATTGGCTGTCGTAGGGGGCGTCCGCGATGTTCTTGAGCCGCGCCGAATTTCAACGAGGGGCCGGCTCTTGTAGGAGCGGATCTTATCCGCGATCCACCCGCAGGCCGGCGCTGGCACGACTGGCGGAGTGCGGGCGGTAGTCCGCGGAGCTTCCCTGCGGCAGCGGATGCCTGCGCTTTGGATTTCGCGGACAAGGTCCGCTCCTACGCAGTGATCGGCTGTCGCAGAGGGGCGGGCATCGTCCGCGATGTTTTGAGCCGCGCTGAGGGGCCGGCTCTTTGTAGGAGCGGATCTTATCCGCGATCCACCCGCAGGCCGGCGCTGGCACGACTGTCGGAGTGCGGGCGGCAGTCCTTGGAGCTCACCTGCGGCAGCAGATTCCTGCGCTTTGGATTTCGCGGACAAGGTCCGCTCCTACGGGGAGATTTCCAAGGGGCGGCAAGGCGCAGCGGCGAGCTTGCCGTCTTGCCCGTAGCGGCAAGGAAATCGGTTGCCGCTTGCCGCTGTTTGCCGCCCCTTGCCGCTCTCTGTACCCACTCAAGCCTTTGATAATCAACGATTTGCGAATCTGGCACGGGCCTTGCTGAAGTGTTGGCAAGCCCACACCGGCAAACAGGTTCGCAACCATGAGCATCAGCTTCGACAAAGCCCTCGGCATCCACCAGCAAGCACTGAGCTTCCGCTCCCAGCGCGCTGAAGTCCTGGCCAATAACCTGGCCAACGCCGATACGCCCAGCTACAAGGCGCGCGACATGGATTTCGCCTCGGTGCTGGCGGCCCAGTCGGACAAGCTGAAGAACGGCACCTTCAGCACCACCCTGACCAACACCCGCCACATCGAGGCGGATGGCCTGGCCATGGGGGACGAATCGCTCAAGTACCGCATCCCGAACCAGCCGTCGGTTGACCAGAACACCGTGGATGAGCAGATCGAACAGGCCAACTACGCAGAGAACTCCGTGCAGTTCCAGGCTTCGTTCACCTTCCTCAACAGCAAGTTCAAAGGGCTGATGAACGCCCTGCGCGGAGAGTAATCGCCATGTCGCTCGCCAGTGTCTTCAACATCGCCGGGACCGGCATGAGTGCCCAGACCACCCGTCTGAACACCACCGCGTCGAACATCGCCAACGCCGAGAGCGTCTCGTCGAGCATCGACCAGACCTACCGCGCCCGTCACCCGGTGTTCTCCACCATGCTGCAGAACGCCCAGGGCGGCGACCAGGGATCGCTGTTCGGCGAGACCGACCAGGCCGGCGCCGGTGTGCAGGTACTGGGCGTGGTCGAGGACCAGAGCCCGCTGGTGCCGCGCTATGAGCCGAACCATCCGGCCGCCGACAAGGACGGTTATGTCTACTACCCGAACGTCAACGTGGTGGAGGAGATGGCCGACATGATCTCCGCCAGCCGTTCTTTCCAGAGCAACGCGGAAATGATGAACACCGCCAAGCAGATGATGCAGAAGGTCCTGACCCTGGGTCAGTAAGCGCAGAGGACGCCCCATGAGCATCAATACCGACAACACCACTTCGAACTCGGTCCTCACGTCGCTGAACGCGGGACAGAAGAACGCGTCCACGGCCGAGACCGGCACCAGCGCGCTGGGCAAGGATTCCTTCCTGCAGCTGCTGGTGACCCAGTTGAACAACCAGAACCCGCTGGACCCGCAGGACAACACCGAGTTCGTCTCCCAGCTGGCGCAGTTCAGCAGCCTGGAGAGCATGGAGAACCTGGATACCACCCTGGGCAGCTTCTATTCCTCGTTCCAGTCGTCGCAGGCCCTGCAGGCCTCCTCGCTGGTCGGCCGCTCGGTGATCGTCAACTCCAGCAAGGTTCAGGTCGACGACCCGAGCGCCGGCGTCAAGGGTTCGCTGGTGATGCCGTCCAAGGGCGATGGCGTGACGCTGAAGATCTACGACGACTCGGGCGACCTGGTCCGCACCGTCGACATGGGCAGCCAGAAGGCCGGCAACATCGACTTCACCTGGGACGGCAAGAACGACAGCGGCGAGCTGGTGGATGCCGGTTCCTACACCGTGAAGGCCACCGCCACGCTGGACGGCACCAGTACCGCCCTGACCACCTACCTGCCCGCCACGGTCAACAGCGTCACGCTGGGCCAGAACGGCGGCGAAATGACCCTGAACCTGGCTGGTATCGGCGCCGTCTCGGCTTCCAGCATTCAGACCATCGGAAAATAACGCCGCGTTTCGGCACAGGAGCAACACATGTCTTTCAATACCGCCCTGAGTGGACTCAACGCCGCGTCCATGGATCTGAACGTGACCGGCAACAACATCGCCAACGTCGGCACCACCGGCTTCAAGTCGTCGCGCACCGAGTTCGCCGACCTCTATGCCTCGTCGATGCTGGGTACCGGCCGCAACGCCGTGGGTAGCGGCGTGATCACCCAGTCGGTGTCGCAGCAATTCACCCAGGGCAACCTGAACAATACCGGTCGCAGCCTGGACCTGTCCGTCAGCGGCAACGGCTTCTTCATGACCAGCGACAACGGCGCCCGCGTGTACACCCGCAACGGCACCTTCCACACCGATCCGAGCGGCTACATCATCGATGGCTCGGGCAATCGCCTGCAGGGCTACGGCACCAACGCCAATGGCTCCATCGTCAATGGCGTGATCACCGACCTGAAGGTCGACACCGCCAACCAGCCGCCGAGCCCGACCACCGCGATCACCTCGACGCTGAGCCTGAACTCCAACGCCACCACGCCCAAGACCACGCCGTTCGATGCCACCGACTCGGACAGCTACAACTGGTCGACTTCCGTGGACATCTACGACTCCCAGGGCAACTCGCACACCATGACGAACTACTTCGTCAAGGACAGCAGCAACAACTGGAGCATGTACACCCTGGTGGACGGTCGCAACCCGCAGACCCCGACCAGCACCACGCCGCTGAGCAGTGACCTGACCTTCAACAGCGCCGGCCAGTTGACGGGTATCGCCTCCACCGGCATGACCGTCAACGCCGACAAGACCATGACGCTCACTGGCTGGGTGCCGGCCGCGGTGACCAACCCCAACTCCAACCCGGTGACCTGGGGCGGCAATGGCGCGGCGGGGGCCACTGGCGGCATCAGCCTTGACCTGACCAAGACCACCCAGACCAACGCGGCCTTCGCCGTGACGGCGGTGACCCAGGACGGCTACGCCACTGGCCAGATGTCCGGCCTGTCGTTCTCCGAAGACGGCCAGATGTATGCCACCTACACCAACGGTCAGTCGAAGGTGATCGGCCAGGTGATCCTGGCCAACTTCGCCAACACCCAGGGCCTGACCCCGGTGGGCAACACCGGCTGGAAGCAGTCGCTGGCCTCGGGCGAGGCGGTGATCGGTGCACCGACTTCCGGCACCCTCGGCTCGGTGGGTTCGGGTTCGCTGGAGGAGTCCAACGTCGACCTGACCGCGCAACTGGTGAACCTGATCGTCGCCCAGCGCAACTACCAGGCGAACGCCAAGACCGTGCAGACCGAAAGCACCATCTCCGACACCATCATCAACATCCGTTGATGGGCTGGTGACAAGCAAAGGCCCCGCCGGGATGACCGGCGGGGCCTTTGTCGTTCAGTGCGCCGGCTTTATCGCACGAGATGGTTTTCGATCATCGTCAGCAGGTCGTCGGAGTGACCGCTGATGACGGCCTTGGCGGCATACAGCGCCATGCCCTTGGCCGACTCGACGGAGATGGCTGGCGGCAGCACCAGTTCCTGGTCGACCACCACATCCAGCAACGCGGGGCCGGGTTGTGCCAGCCAATCGACGATGGCCGGCTCCAGCTCGTCGCAATGGGTCACCTTGCGCCCCCATAGTCCGATGGACTGCGCCACCGGGCCGAAGTCCGGGTTCTGCAGGTTGGTGAAGGCCTCCAGCATGCCTTCCACCCGCTGTTCCAGTTCGACGAAGAACAGGGCGCTGTTGTTGAACACCACCAGTTTCAGCGGGATCTTCTCCTGCACCAGCGTCAGCAGATCGCCCAGCAGCATCGACAATCCGCCGTCGCCGCACAGGGCGATGACCTGGCGCTCGGGGAACGCAACCTTCAGCCCGAGCGCCTGCGGCATGGCATTCGCCATGGTCCCGTGCACCAGGCTGCTGAGGGTGCGCCGTCCCGGCCGGGCGGAGATGTAGCGCAGCAGCCAGACCATCGGCGAGCCGCCGTCCGCCGTGAACAGGGCGTCCGCGTTGGCGTGGCGGTCGATCAGGGCCGTGAGGTACTGCGGGCGGATCATTCCGTTGTGCGTGGGGGTGGCGCGCTGGGCCAGGCTGTCCCGGTCCTTGCGATGACGTTCGAGGCAGTGGTCGAGGAAGGTTCGGTCCGGACGGGGCGTGATCATCGGCAGCAGCGCTTCGACGGTACAGCGGATGTCACCCACGGCGCCCAGCGTGATCGGGTGGCGGCGGCCGAGGTGGGCGCTGTCTAGGTCGATCTGGATGATCGTCGCGTGCGCCGGATAGAACTGCCGCCAGGCGAAGCCGGAACCCAGGATCAGCAAGGTGTCGCAATGGGAAACCGCATGGCAGCCAGCTTCCTGCCCCATCATCCCGATCATGCCGACGGTGTAGGGATTCTGTGGTTCGAGGAAGTCCTTGGCGCGGGAGGCATGGGCGATGGGGGCTTGCAGGAGGCCAGCCAGGCGCTTCACTGCATCCTGCGCGCCGGCACACCCGACGCCACCATAGATGGCGATGGAGCGGCCGCTGTTGAGCAGCGCGGCGATCTGCTTCAACTCGGCATCCGCCGGCCGCACCAGCGGTCGCGGGTGGAACGTCGGGCCAACGGCATCCGGGCTGGGCGCCGGCAGTCCGGCGATGTCCGCCGGCAGGACCAGCACCGCGACGCCGCGCTTGTTCAGCGCTTCCTGCACGGCCTGGCGGGTCTTGCGCAAGGCCTGTTGCGGGCTGTGGATCTGCTCGCAATAGACGCTGCACTGGCGGTAGACCTGCAGGAAGTCGACCTCCTGGGGGAAGTCGAAGCCCTGCTCGTCGCTGAGGATCTGGCTGGCGATCAGCACCACCGGTGCGCCGTTGCGATGCGACTCGAACAGGCCGTTGACGAAGTGCAGGCTGCCCGGCCCGCAGCTGCCGGCGCACAGGGTCAGGGTATCGCTGATCAACGCGTCGGCGCCGGCGGCGAAGCCCCCGACTTCTTCGTGACGGACGTGGATCCAGCGTATTTCGCCTTGCCGGCGCAGGGCGTCGGTGAAGTGATTGAGGGTGTCGCCGGGGATGCCGTAGCAACGCCTGGCGCCTGCCTGGTGGAGAATGTCGACCATGAGTTCGGCCACTGTCTGACTCATAGTGTGCTCCTGGTTCAAGGGATGGGAGGAGGGGTTCCAGCCCTCCTGGCCTGATGCCTCCGGCGCCGCGGAAGCTGCGCCGGAGAACCAGGTCCGGGTGGTGTTTCGATGCAGGCTCAGCGTTTCTTGCGAACGGCGGTGACCTCGATTTCCACCAGCCAGGCGGGATCGAACAGTCCGGCGACCTGGATGGCGGAACGTGCCGGCACCTTGGGCTGGGCGGGCGTGCCGAAGAACTGGTTGTAGCCATCCATGAAGCCGGCGAAGTCCATGCGTTCGCCTTTCTGCGGATCGGCAACCAGGTACGCCTGCATCTTCACCACGTCACCCATGCCCAGGCCCATGGACTTGAGGGTCTGCTCGATGGACTTGAGGACGCTGATGGTCTGGGTCTTGGTGTCGCCGTACACCGCGGTGGCGCCGGACGGGTCTTTCTGTGGAACGGCGCCGGGCGTCAGCCCGCTGACGTGGATTTCCGAATAGCCCTCGGGCACTTCGACGGCCAGGGCGATGGGGAAGTTGGAGTCCGGCAGCTTGTAGCGGATGACGTCGGCCGCGTGGGCCGGAAGCGTCGCGGCAAGCAGTGCCAGGGTGGGAAGCGCGAGCAGGGATTTGCCCATCATTGAGTCTCCTTGAAAGATGGATAGGGGAGGTCTGGGGAGGGCGGGTCAGCCTTCCTGGTAGACGATGGGCTTGGGCGGCCGCAGCTCCTTGACCTGCTGCTCGGTGATGGTCTGGGTGCTCTTGTTGCCGAAGTGGGTGGCGACATAGTTGGCGACGGCGGCGACCTGGGTGTCGTTCAGGTCCTGGGCGAAGCTGGGCATCCCATGCAGGCCGTTGAGCACGATGGCGGCGGGGTAGTCGGGCGTCGCCAGGCGCGAGTTGCTGGCGAGCTTGGGATACATGCCGGCGCCGCTGTGGGCGCCTTGCCCCTCGGGCATGTGGCAGCCCTGGCAGATCGACTGGTAGAGCACCGCGCCATCGGTGCTGGTGAAGTTGTTGTTATCGTTCTGGAAGATCGCGTCATCCCGGCGGTAAGGGTCCTGGGCGGCGCACACGACGGAGGAGGTCAGGGCCAGCAGGACGGCCGCCAGACTGAGTTTGCTCATGATGTGGGTTCCTGTTCGAAAGGGAATCAACCGACGATCCGCTGGTGCAGTCGTTGAATGGCATCCTGGGCGGAGAGCGCGGCGCCCTCCTGCCAGCCGGGTATGAAGGAGGCGTGCTCGCCAGCCAGCAGGATGCGGCCGTCGATCTGGCACAGGTCGTTGTAGTGCTGCTGGCGCGTCTCTTCAGTCCACAGGCCATAGCAACCGTTGCTCCAGGGCACCCGGTGCCAGCCGACGGTGATGCCGTTGTCGAACTCTTCGTGGTATTGCGGGTGGATCTGCGCGCCGTACTCGAGAACCTTCTTCAGGCGCTCATCGGGCGTCATCGCGGTGAACTTGTAGGAGTCCGCGCCGAAGGTGTAGGCCGCCATCAGAACGCCCTTGCCCGGCCGGTTGATGCCTGCCATCGGGTAGCTGATGCGGTTGATCGGCAGGTTGGTGCGGGTGATGCCGCCGTAGATCCGGTCATCGTCCTCCCAGAAGCGCCGCTTGAACTGGATGCCGGCCTTGAAGGCGGTGTCGTAGGGCACGGCGGCGATGGCGGCTTTCATCTTGTCGCTGACGTTGATGTCGAGCTGGCTGAGGATCGACAGGGGCAGGGTGCAGATGCACCAGTCGGCGCTTGCGTGCAGCGTCTGTCCGGTCTGCAGGTCGGTGTAGGTGGCGGTTACGCCCTTGTCGGTCTGTTCGATCTTGCTGATCTTGGCATTGAAGTGCAGGACCGATTTCAGCTCGCGCTCGAAGGCCCTGGGCAGCATGTCCATGCCGCCGATGGGCTGGAACAGGGAGGTCTGGAACTCATACAGCTGACCCTGGGAGATCGCCGACCACATGCCCGACTTCAGCAGGTCTTCCAGCTTGAGCGGCGTGGAGTACTGCACCGCCGGCATCAGGCCGCCGCCAGGGGCGACCTCGTAGCCACGGCGGGAACTGGAGTCCGGCCCCTTGGCGTAGCGGTAGTTGTTGTCCAGTGCGCCGAAGTCTTTCAACGATTCCAGCAGCATCTGCTGGTCTTCCTTGGTCAGCGGGGAGTCCAGGTGCCCCTGGCCGACCACCTTCGCCAGCATCTCGGCGACGTTGCCCTGGTAGTCGCATTGCACATGGCGCAGCACTTGCGGTTTGCCGCCGAAGGAAGCGCTGTCATGGACGAAGGCGTTGTAGTTGGCCTGGAAGAACGGCTCGATGCCGACCCCCAGCTCCTTGTAGTAGTCCAGCATGGCGTAGTGGTTGTAGGGGATGCGCCACGGGCCGGGATTGATGTACTGGCCTTCGTCGAAGCGGCAGGTCTGCTTGATGCCGCTCAGCTCGGTGAATTCGTCGCCGCCACGGATCGTCCAGGCGCGTCCGCCGGCCTTGGCGTTGTATTCCAGTATCTGCACCTGGTAGCCAGCCTTGCGCAGTTCATAGGCCGACACCAGGCCGGCGATACCGGCGCCAAGAATCAGTACCTTGGCGCCCTTGGGGTTGCCCTGGAGCTTCATCGGGCCTTTGTAGGGCGGCACGGCGGCATAGCCGAGGCTGGTCATGGCCTGGTACAGCACGGCGCCTCCAGCGGCCATGCCGATCATGGACAGCAGTTTGCGCCGAGAAAGTTCAGCGGAGTTGGGCATCTTGGGAGGTACTCGAGTGGGATTTGGACACAGCCACGATGGACATCCGTGGCCACTCCCGGCGGGGCCGGTATCCCTTAATTAGCATCGTCCAATTCAGCAGGGCGCCGCTGAAGGAAGAAGGGGATTCGTCGGAACGAAGTCGAAGAAAAATCATACAGTTAACGTCCTTCAGTGTTGGAGGAATCCCCTGAAATCCGATCAGATCGGATCACCTGCGAAAGGCTCTCTCGAATCCGCCTGCCGGTCATTGCCGGTGGCGGCAGTCCGTCGCCGCCGGACGGCCATTCCTGCGTTGCCTCCGTGCTTTGTTTTTCTGTATTTCCTTTGATATCAATCGATTGAGATGAATTTGAGGAAGTGGCACAGGCCTTGCTAAGTCCATTCCAGCACCGCCGGGAATCCGACCCGGCACTGGAGGAATGCCTTGGACAGAATGCTGTATGTCGCCATGAGCGGCGCGAGCCAGAACACGAAGGCCATGCAGGCTCACGCCAACAACCTGGCGAACATTTCCACGACCGGTTTCCGTCGCGACTTCGAACAGGCGCGCGCCATGCCGGTCTTTGGTGACAGCTTTCCGGCACGCGTCTTCGCCATGAGCGAGCGTCCCGCCACCGACTTCACCACCGGCGCCTTGCAGGAGACCGGCCGTGATCTCGACGTCGCCGCCAAGGGCGACGCCTGGATCGCCGTGCAGGCCCCGGACGGTGGCGAAGCCTACGTCCGCACCGGCAGCCTGGAAATCGACGCCCTCGGCCAGCTGCGCACCGGCGATGGTATGCCGGTCATGGGCAATGGCGGGCCGATCGCGGTTCCTCCGGAAGAGAAGATCGACATCGGCGACGACGGCACCATCACCATCCGCGGCCAGGGCAACAACCCCAACGCGCTGGCCACCATCGACCGCATCAAGCTCGTGTCTCCCGATCCGAAGCAGCTGGAGAAGGGCAGCGATGGCCTCATCCGCATGAAGTCCGGCCAGCCCGCACCGGGCGCCGACGCCAATGCCAGCGTGCAGTCCGGCGTGCTGGAAGCCAGCAACGTGAATGCCGTCGACGAGATGACCTCGATCCTGGCGCTGTCCCGCCAGTTCGAGCTGCACGTGAAGATGATGCGCACCGCCGAGGATGACTCCCAGGCCATGGCGCGTGTTTTGCAATTCAGCTGATAACTCCTGATTACCCATTCGAGGCGCCATGAATCCGGCGCCCGAGGAGAGAAAACATGCTTCCGGCACTTTGGGTCAGCAAGACAGGTCTGTCCGCCCAGGACATGAACCTGACGACCATCTCGAACAACCTGGCGAACGTCTCCACCACGGGCTTCAAGCGCGACCGCGCGGAATTCCAGGACCTGCTGTACCAGATCAAACGTCAGCCCGGCGCCAACTCCACCCAGGACAGCCAGCTGCCTTCGGGCCTGCAACTGGGTACCGGTGTGCGCATCGTCGGCACCCAGAAGAACTTCACCGCCGGCAGCCTGCAGACCACCGACAACCCGCTGGACATGGCCATCAATGGCCGTGGTTTCCTCCAGGTGCTGACTCCGGACGGCACCGTCGCCTACACCCGTGACGGCAGCTTCCACCTGAACTCCGACGGCCAGATCGTCACCTCCAACGGCAACGCCCTGGAGCCGGCCATCGTCGTACCGCCGGAAACCCAGACCTTCACCGTCGGCAACGACGGCACCGTCTCGGTGACCGTGGCCGGCAACGCCACGCCGCAGATCATCGGCAACATCCAGACCGCCGACTTCATCAACCCGGCGGGCCTGCAGGCGACCGGCAACAACCTGTTCCTGGAAACCGCCGCCAGCGGCGCGCCGCAAGTCGGCACTCCGGGCCTGAACGGCCTGGGCACCGTGCTGCAGAACACCCTGGAGAACTCCAACGTCAGCGTGGTGGAAGAGATGGTGAACATGATCACCACCCAGCGCGCCTACGAGATGAACTCCAAGGTGATTTCCACCGCGGACCAGATGCTCTCCTTCGTAACGCAGAACCTTTGATTCACCTGGGCTTCGCCGCCCTGATCCCGTAGTCGCTCTCCCCGAGAGGTAGCTGTAGATGAACCGTTCCCACCTCCTTCCGCTGCTGGCCATCGCCGCGTTGGCAGGGTGCGTGAGCCCTCCGCCCAAGCCGGATGATCCCTATTACGCTCCGGTGCTGCCGCGCACGCCTGCGCCGGTTGCCCAGAACAATGGGTCGATCTACCAGGCCGGGTTCGAGAACAACCTCTACGGCGACCGCAAGGCGTTCCGCATTGGCGACATCATCACCATCACCCTCAACGAGAAGACCCAGGCCAGCAAGAAGGCCAGCTCCGACATCTCCAAGGACAGCAAGACCAAGATGGGCCTGACCTCGATGTTCGGCAGCGGCCTGACCACCAACAATCCGGTGGGCGGCGGCGACCTCAGCCTCAGCGCCGAATACGGCGGCTCGCGCGATGCCAAGGGCGATAGCCAGGCGGGGCAGAGCAACAGCCTGAGTGGCTCGGTCACCGTCACCGTGGCGGACGTCATGCCCAACGGCATCCTCGCCGTGCGCGGCGAGAAGTGGATGACCCTGAATACCGGCAACGAGCTGGTTCGCATCGCCGGGCTGATCCGCGCCGACGACATCGCCACCGACAACACCGTGCCGTCCACCCGCGTGGCCGATGCGCGCATCACCTACTCGGGCACCGGTGCGTTCGCCGATGCGAGCCAGCCGGGCTGGTTCGATCGCTTCTTCCTCAGCCCGCTGTTCCCGTTCTGAGGGTGATGACGATGATGGCCTCTGGAAAAACGTTGGTAGCGATCGCGGACAAAGTCCGCTCCTACGTCATGGTGGTGTTCTGTGCAGTGGTCATGGTGCCGGTGGCGCAGGCTGAGCGGCTGAAAGACATCGCCACCATCCAGGGCGTGCGCAACAACCAGTTGATCGGCTACGGCCTGGTCGTCGGCCTCAATGGCTCCGGCGACCAGACCACCCAGACGCCGTTCACCCTGCAGACCTTCAACAACATGCTGGCGCAGTTCGGCATCAAGGTGCCGGCGGGCTCGGGCAACGTGCAGCTGAAGAACGTCGCCGCGGTGTCCATCCACGCCGACCTGCCGCCGTTCGCCAAGCCGGGCCAGGTCATCGACATCACCGTGTCTTCCATCGGTAACGCCAAGAGCCTGCGCGGCGGCAGCCTGCTGATGACCCAGCTCAAGGGTATCGACGGCCAGACCTACGCCATCGCCCAGGGCAACCTGGTGGTCGGCGGCTTCGACGCCGAAGGCCGCGACGGTTCGAAGATCACTGTCAACGTTCCGTCGGCCGGTCGCATTCCCGGTGGCGCCACCGTCGAGCGCGCGGTACCGAGTGGCTTCGACCAGGGCAACACCCTGACCCTGAACCTCAATCGCCCGGACTTCACCACCGCCAAGCACATCGTCGACCGCATCAACGAACTGCTCGGCCCGGGTGTCGCCCAGGCCGTCGACGGTGGCTCGGTGCGTGTCAGCGCGCCGCTGGACCCGAACCAGCGCGTGGACTACATGTCCGTGCTGGAGAACCTCGACGTGCAGGCCGGCGAAGCCGTGGCCAAGGTCATCATCAACTCGCGCACCGGCACCATCGTGATCGGCCAGAACGTGCGCGTGTCGCCGGCCGCCGTGACCCACGGCAGCCTGACCGTGACCATCACCGAAGACCCCATCGTCAGCCAGCCCGGCCCGTTCTCCAACGGTCAGACCGCCGTGGTGCCGCGCTCGCGGGTGAATGCCGACCAGGAAGCCAAGCCGATGTTCAAGTTCGGCCCGGGCACCACGCTGGATGAAATCGTACGCGCCGTTAACCAGGTGGGCGCCGCGCCCAGCGACCTGATGGCGATCCTCGAAGCCCTGAAACAGGCCGGCGCGCTGCAAGCCGACCTGATCGTGATCTGAGGACGTCGCCGTGGACGCCAAACTGCTTTCCGCCAGCACCAATGGTTCCAGCTCCGGGTCCTACACCGACCTCAATCGCCTGTCGGCGCTGAAGACCGGTTCGTCCCGCGATAGCGCAGGGAATATCCGCAAGGTCGCCCAGGAATTCGAATCGCTGTTCATGAACGAGATGCTGAAATCCATGCGCTCGGCCAACGAGGTGTTCGCCAAGGACAACCCGATGAACAGCGAGGCGGCCAAGCAGTACCAGGACATGTACGACCACCAGCTGTCCGTGTCCCTGGCGACCCAGGGCCACGGCATCGGCCTGGCCGACGTGCTGGTCAAGCAGATGGAGAAGATGCAGGGCGTGCGCCACACCGGCAACAACCCCTTCGCCCAGACCGGCGCGCAGGTGGCCGGCGATGCATCCCAGGCAGCGACTGCCAGCGTGGCGACCTCCGACCGGCAGAAGACCCGCAGCGTGTTTGCCTCCAACGGCAAGGCCTTGCCGCAACCCGAAGCTGGCCGAGACGATCGCCAGGCGCTGAATTCGCGCCGCCTTGCGCTGCCGGGCAAGCTCGCCCAGCGCATCGCCGCCGGCCTGGTGCCGGGCGCCGAGGCTGGCAATGCCGTGGCATCCACCGCCAATCAGCCGGCGCAGCTGGCCAGCAACGACTGGCGCGGCAGCCGCGCCTACACCCGGCAGATCGACACCACCGTGCCGGTCACCGACGTGGATACCTCGTCGATTTCCACCAAGCCGGGCAAGTCGATGTTTGCCTCCGCCGACGACTTCATCAACACCATGCTGCCGATGGCCGAACGCGCGGCCAAGCGCATCGGCGTCGACCCCCGCTACCTGGTGGCCCAGGCCGCGCTGGAAACCGGCTGGGGCAAGAAGATGATCGCCCAGCGCGACGGCAGCAGCAGCCACAACCTGTTCGGCATCAAGAGCGGTTCGAGCTGGAAGGGCGATTCGGCCCGTGCGACCACCAGCGAGTACGAGAACGGCAAGCAGGTCAAGGAAGTGGCGTCGTTCCGCGCCTACAACTCCTTCGAGCAGAGCTTCCAGGATTACGTCAGCTTCCTGCAGAACAACGATCGCTATCAGGGCGCGCTGGATTCCGCCGCGCGCCCGGACCAATTCATGAAGGAGTTGCAACGCGCCGGCTACGCCACCGACCCGCAGTACGCACGGAAGGTGAACCAGATCGCCAAGCAGATGCAGGTCTACCAGACCGTGGCGATGGCAGACGCCCCGACCCGCGCACTTTGAATGGACTGCTCTAAGGAAAGCCCATGAGCCTCTTATCCATCGGACTGTCCGGCCTCAACGCCTCGCAAACGGCGCTGAGCACCACCGGCAACAACATCACCAACGTCAACACCGCTGGCTACACCCGCCAGCAGTCGGTGCAGGGGACCTCTGCCTCGCAGTTCGCCGGGCAGTACTACGTCGGTACCGGCACCACGGTGCAGGACGTTCGCCGGATGTACAGCGAGTTCCTGGCCAACCAGCTGCGCGGCGCGACCTCGGTGAACAGCGATGCGCAGACCTACCTGTCGCAGGTCAACCAGATCGATTCGCTGCTGTCCGATAGCACCACCGGCCTTTCCAAGGTGATGCAGAATTTCTTCGCCTCGCTGCAGACCGCCGCGGCCACGCCGACCGATGCCGCGTCCCGGCAACTGGTACTGACCCAGGCGGGCAACCTGGCGCAGCGCTTCAACTCCATCTCCACCCAGCTGGGCACCCAGAACAGCTACGTCAATACGCAGATGGACAGCCTGGCCGGACAGGTCAGCGACCTGGCCAAGACCGTCGCCCAGTACAACCAGGCGATCACCGCGGCCCAGGCCAGCGGCGCCAGCGTCAACGACCTGCTGGACAAGCGCGACCAGGCGGTGGTGCAACTGTCCGACATGGTCGGCGTCAGCGTGGTCAAGCAGGGCAGCAACTACAACCTCTACCTGGGGTCCGGCCAGCCGCTGGTGGTGGGCAGCAACGCCTCCACCCTGACCGCCGGACCGAGCGCCAACAACCCGTCGCAGTTCAGCCTGAGCCTGAGTTCCGGCAGCTCGACCATGGACGTCACCTCGGTGGTTACCGGCGGCCAGATGGGCGGCCTGCTGCGCTATCGCAGCGACGTGCTGGACAGCACCCAGAACGAACTGGGGCGCATGGCAGTCGTCCTCGCCGATACCTTCAACAGCCAGCTGGCCCAGGGCCTGGACCTCAACGGCAACTTCGGCGCCCAGCTGTTCAAGGACATCAACGACGCCAGCGTCATCGGCAATCGCAGCCTGGCCAATACGCACAACACCGGGACCGGCAATCTCAACGTCAACATCACCGACAGCAGCGCGCTGACCACCAGCGACTACGAGGTGACCTTCACCTCCGCCACCGGCTACACCATCAAGCGTTCCTCCGATGGCACGGTGATGGGCACCGGCGATCTGAACGACAACCCGCCCAAGCAATTCGACGGGTTCAGCATCAGCAAGCAGAGCGTCGGCACGGTCCAGGCCGGTGACCGCTTCACCGTGATGCCCACGCGCACCGCGGCGGCCGACATCTCGGTGACCATGACCGACTCCAACCGCCTGGCCTTTGCCTCGGCGGTGACCGCCAGCACCACCACCGGCAACAAAGGCAGCGGCACCATCAGCGGCACCAGCCTGACCAGCAAGCTGGACGCCAGCAACAGCACCGCGATGGCCGCAGCGGTCAAGGCCGGCCTGCCGGTGAAACTGGTCTTCGACGCCGCCAGCGGCGGCACCCAGGGCTACACGATCTACGATTCGGCCGGCAACTCGCTGGGCACCGGCAACATCGTGCCGGGGCAGAGCAACGAACTCAGCATCACCGTGCCGGGCACGCCGCCGTTCACCTTCGAGACCACCATCGGTGGCTACCCGGGGAAGGGCGACAGTTTCTCCGTGGCCTTCAACAGCGATGGCGACGCCGACAACACCAACGCGCAGAAACTGATCGACCTGCAGACCGCCAAGACCGTTGGCAGCGGCACTGGCAGCGGCAGCGGAATGAGCCTGACCGGCGCCTACAGCAGCCTGACCGAAACCGTCGGCGCTACCGCCAACCAGGCCAAGCTGGACGCCACCGCCACCGAGGCGGTCCTGACCCAGGCGCAAGGCACCCGCGACTCGCTGTCGGCGGTGAACCTCGACGAAGAGGCCGCCAACCTGGTGAAGTTCCAGCAGTACTACACGGCCTCCGCGCAGATCATCAAGACCGCGCAGACGCTCTTCGACACTTTGATCAACAACATCTGAGGAGGCTGAAATGGTTGTGCGAATTTCCACCCCGCAGATCTTCAATTCCAACATCGACAACTACAACCGTGGCTATTCCAGCCTGGCCAAGTTGCAGGAGCAGATCTCCAGCGGCACGCGCATCCAGACGCCCGCCGACGATCCCGTCGGTGCCGCGCGCCTGCTGCAGCTGGAGCAACAGCAGGCGCTGCTGACCCAGTACGCCGGCAACATGACCAGCGCGACCAACAGCCTGAACCAGGAACAGAGCGTCCTCGACTCCATCACCAATGCCCTGCAGCGCGCCCGCGAACTGACGCTGCGCGCCGGCGATGGCTCGATGACCGACGAGGATCGTGGCGCCCTCAGCGACGAGCTGGGGCAGATCCAGCAGCAACTGCTGACCCTGATGAACAGCAAGGACGCCAGCGGCAACTACCTGTTCTCCGGCAGCAAGAGCACCGTGCAGCCCTTCGTACAGAACGCCGATGGCAGCTTCAGCTACCAGGGCGACCAGAGCTCGCTGAAGCTGCAGATCTCCGACAACCTGCAGATGTCGACCAACGACAACGGCTGGAGCATCTTCGAGATGGCCGCCAATGCCAGTCGCACCCTCAGTTCGGTGACCAACAACCCGAACGCGGACGGGCAGCAGCGGGTGTTCCTGTCCCAGGGCACGGTGACCAACGACAGCAGCTACAACGCCAGCTTCCGTGACGACGCGCCCTACACGCTGAAGGTGCTCAACGGCACCCAGTACCAGATCCTCGACAAGAACGGCAACGACGTCACCAGCGAAGCCACCACCAACGGCACCTACGACGCGACGTCTACCGACAGCAACGCGATCAACTTCCGTGGCTCGCAATTCCAGCTGGATGTCTCGCTGCAGAAGACCGACGACGCCAGCACCATGGACACGCTGGTCGGTGGCTACAGCTTCAGCTTCGGTACCGCGACGGACAGCCTCTCGGTCAAGCGCAACGCCACCAACACCTCGATGGCGCAGATCACCTCGGCCACGGTGAGCAACAACACCGCCTACACCACGCAGTTCCCCAGCAATGGCGTGCAGCTCAAGTTCACCAGCGCCACCGCCTACGAGGTCTATGCGCTGCCCACCAGCCAGGGCGCCACGCCGCTGTCCACCGGCACGCTGGGCGCGACCTTCCCGCAGACCGTGACCGTCGCCGGCGTCGACATGAGCATCAGCGCAGCGCCCGCAGCCGGGGACCAGTTCAGCGTCACCGCCAGCTCGCCGGAGCGGCAGAACATCCTCAATACCATCGGTGACCTGCGCAAGGCGCTGGATACCTCCACGGCCGGCAACCCACAGGCGCAGCTGAACATTCGCAACATGGTCGCCACCGCCGTGACCAACCTGGACAACGCCAGCAACCAGGTGCTCTCGACCCAGTCGTCGATCGGCGCGCGGCTGAACACCATCGACGTGCTCACCCAGGAGAACCAGAGCCTGGCGCTGACCAACACCACCACCCAGTCGTCGATCCGCGATACCGACATGGCCGCGGCGACTTCGCAACTGGTGCTGCAGCAGACCATGCTCGAAGCCGCCCAGGCGGCGTTCGCGCGAATCAGTCAACTGAGCCTGTTCAACAAGCTGTGAGATTTTTGGGGGAGTAACGAGAGTGGCGACACTGGAAGAACTGGCCGCGTTCTGGAACGAAGAAGGCCTGAGCCACGTCATCCCGGAAGTGGGCGGCGAGTTTCCCGAAGGCTTCGACGTGCGGGCAATGCTCGGGCAGATCATCGACGAGCGTGATGGCGTGCTTGAGGTGGGTTGCGGTTATGGCCGGCTGTGCCGGGCGTTCGCGCCGGAGCATTACCTGGGCGTGGACGTCAACGTCTCGGCGGTCGAGGCGGCGCGCAAGAATCATCCGGGCTACCGCTTCGAATGTATCGAGCCGGGCGCCGAACTGCCGCGCAGTGGCACGGCCCTGATCTACACCGTGGCCTGCCACATTCCCGTTGGTGAGCTGGCGCGATTTCTGGCTCCAATCTGCGCAGCCGCGGAGCGCGTGGTGATCGGTGAGGTGATGGATGAGCGCTGGCGCCGCGACGGCAACCCGCCGATCTTCAACCGCGATCCGGAAGCCTACGTGGGCGCCATGCTGCGCCAGGGCTTCGAGCTGGAGCGCTACGGCAAGGCGGTCTACCAGCGCTACGACGTGCCGGCCTTCAACGTTGGCCGCGACGTACGCCTGACGGTCCACGTCTACCGCCGCGCGCAGTGACCCCGGCAGGGGCCACCGCGCGCTCGCGCATCAGGCCTCGGCGGCCAGCAGGTAGTTGGTGCTGAGGTTGTACTCGAAGCTGCGCACCACGCGATACGCGTTGCGTTGTGCCCAGTCGAGCAGGGCAGGGCGGTTGTCGTTCAGGGCCCGGACCAGGATCAGCGGACGATTGGCGCCGATCAGTTGCCGCGCGCCGCGCAGCACCGCCAGTTCGTATCCGCGCCGATCGATGCGCAACAGCTCGCAGCCGGCGTCCGGCAGCAGGTCGTCGAGGGCCGCGCCGGCGGGCTGGATGTAGTCCTTCAATTCCATGCGGCCGAACAGGGCTTCGCTCTCGTCGGGATTATTGCGCCCGGCGCCGACGGCGATGCCGTGGGCGCGGAAGTGCTCAGCGTCCAGTGCGTTGAGGCGCAGGTTGTAATCGAGAAACTCCGCCAGCTCCGGTTCCGCCTCGAAGCTGTCCAGGCTCGCTGCGCCACCGATCAGGGTCAGGACCAGCGCATAGCTGCCGATGTGCCCGCCCACTTCCACCACGCGCGCCTCGGGCGGCAGGTGGCGCAGCGTCTCTTCCAGTTCGTCGAGGTCGTGCAGGCGTTCGCTGGCCAACAGTGCCTGCAGCGGGTCGAGGGTATTGCTCAGGCGCAAGGCCAGTGAGGTCTGCGCGTAGGGAATCGCAGCAACCACCTCGTTGTCGCGGCAGAAGGCCGAGAACACCCGGTTGATCGCCTGGCGCCAGTCGCCGCCGTGGGCCGAACGCGGGCCGCCGGAATGCTGTCCGCGGACATTGAGGAACAGCGGCGTGTCGATCTTCACGCAGCGGCGCTCCTTCCACAGGCGCAGGTAGTAATCGAAGTCCTCGCCGGTATCCATGTCCGTATCGAAGGGTGTAGCCGCCGCGACGTCCTGGCGAACGAAGTGGCCCATCTGCAGGGTCAGGTAGGGATCGTTGAGCAGCACCTGTTCCAGGTTGTCGATCGGGCTGATCTGCCCCTCGCGGCGCTGCGCCTGGCCGGCCTGCAGGTCGGCGACATAGATGGTGCCCCAGATCGCGTCGTGGTCCTCCAGCAGAGGCGCGGCATCGACGAATGCGGTGGGGCACATCAGGTCGTCGGCATCGAGGAAGAACAGCCACTCGATCCCGCGCTCGCCGGCTTCGCGCACCGCCAGGTTGCGGGCGTGGGAGCGGCCCAGGCGGCCCTGGGTGTCGTCCATTTCCAGCACCTGCACTTCGTCGAAGGCGCCCAGGCCGTTGGCCACGGCACGGGCCACGGAGTCCTTGGCGCGGCCGGCGAGTTCCTGGTGCCCCGGGCCGATCGGCATGATGACGCAACACTTCATGGTGATTTCCTGCCTTCGCTCTAGTGGGTTTTGCTGTCTTGCAGTTGCTCGGCGACACGGGCCAGCGTGGCCCGCCATTCGTTCAGTACCGGGTTGCGCACGCGCTGCACGCTCGGGTACCAGTAGCTGGGACCTTCCTGCAGCCCCCAGCGCCAGTTGGGATTGAGTTGGAGCAGCATGTAGGTGGGCACGCCCAGCGCACCGGCCAGGTGGACGGTGGTGTTGTCGATGCTGACCACCGCTTCCAGCGCACAGAGCTGCGCGGCCTGGCGGTCCATGTCGTGCAGCGGATCGACGCTGTCGTCGTTGTAGATGTCGAAGCCGTTGGCGCGGGCCTCTTCGCGTTCCGCGCGGGTGTCGCCGTATTGCAGGTTGATCAGTTGCACGTCCGGCAGCGCGGCCAGTACGCCGAGGTCGGCGATGGGGATGCGTCGGCTCTGCTTCTCGTTGGACACGCTGGTGCCGCCGCGCCAGGACACGCCGATCAGGCGCTTGCCGGGGAAACGCCGACGATAGTCCGCGCGAATTTCCTCGACCATCGCCGGATCTGCGGACAGGTAATGCGGCTCGCGCGGGAAGCTTTCCAGGTTGGGGCGCAGCAGTGCCGGCAGGCTGCCCATGGGAATCTGGTAGTCGCTGCGTGGCCAGGTCTGCCGGTGCATGACCTGCGCGCCGTCCTTTGCGGTGCCCTGCAGCTCGCGGCGGACGAACTGGATCTGCGGGAAGCTGCGGCTGAAGAGGGCGTCCAGACGCTCGTAGATTTCGTAGTGGACGGTGCTGCCCAGTTGCGCCAGTTCACCCAGCAGGCTGGCGAACATGATGTGGTCGCCGATGCCCTGTTCGGCCCACACCAGCAAGGTCTTGCCGTCCAGCGGCTCGCCTTGCCAGCGTGGGATGGAGAAGTGCTGCTGGTGTTCCTTCTGCACTTCCGCCCAGCGCCATTCGTAGTGCTGCCAGCCGGGGCCGAACTCACCCAGGCGCAGCATCAGCAGGGCCAGGTTGTTGTGGGTGGCGACATGCTGCGGGTCGAGGCGCAGTACCTTGGCGTAGGCGTCGAAGGCTTCCTTGTAGCGCGCCACCTGCTCCTGGGCCACCGCGAAGTTGAAGTTGAGCGGCACGCTGTCGGGGGCCTGTTCGAGGCCCAGGGTGCAGCAGGCGATGCTCTCGTGGAAGCGCCCGGTGTTGTAGTAGAGCTGTGCCAGCAGGTTCAGTACCTGGGTCTGGTCCACCGGGGGTAACGGCCGCTCCAGAGTCTGCAGGATCAACCGCTCAGCCTCGTCATGGGCCTCGATGCGGTTGAGGGCGGACAGCAGCAGCTTGAGGCGCCAGACATTCGGCACCGCCTCGTACCACCGCTGTGCGTTCACCAGGTTGCCGTTGAAACGGGGGCGCTTGGCCAGCTCTTCAAACAGCAGGCTGTCGATGCGCTCGTCGAATGCAGATGACAGTGCTCGCTCGACGTGTGCCTGTGCCTCTTCTTCGCGATCCCGCCCCAGCAGCAGGGCGGCCAAGTGGGCATGGCCAAGAGCGAGGTCGGGCATCAACTTGAGCAACTGCTGATAGAGAGGAATCTTGCGGTCGTCATCACCGAGCCGCTCGGCCTCCTCGAGGGCGCGGGCGATGCGCTGGGTCTCGGCCTGGTGCTGGGATGTATGCATGGACGGTTGCCTTGAAGTGACGTTGCCTTGACGGATTGGGCTGCGGTTGCAAGAAGAGGGCCATGGCGCTTGCGCAAGGGCTTTTGAAAAAAATCCAAAAAAAAACTAAAGCCCCGCCGCTCGACGACGATAACCCTAACGAAGGTTCTCCACGCCACTTCGGGCAGTTGCCAGGGCTGGGAGCCACATAGCCCAAATTACGAGGATCTCGTCATGGCACTTACCGTTAACACGAACATTGCCTCGCTCTCCGTTCAAAAGAACCTGAGCAAGGCTGCTGGCTCCCTCTCCAACTCGATGACTCGCCTGTCCACCGGCCTGCGCATCAACAGTGCCAAAGACGACGCCGCCGGCTCGCAGATCTCCAACCGTCTGACCAGCCAGGTCAAAGGCCTTGACGTAGCCGTCAAGAACGCCCAGGACGCCAACTCCATCGCCCAGGCCGCCGAAGGCGCCCTGCAGGAATCCACCAACATCCTGCAGCGTATGCGTGAACTGTCCCTGCAGTCGGCCAACGGCTCGAACAGCTCCGAAGACCAGAGCTCGCTGAACCAGGAGTTCAAGTCGCTGACCGCTGAACTGACCCGTATCTCCAAGACCACCACCTTCGGTGGCGGTACCTCCGGCATCAAGCTGCTCGACGGCTCCGCTGGCACCAACGGCACCCTGACCTTCCAGGTCGGCGCCAACGCCAACGAAACCATCAGCTTCAGCCTGGGTGACATGGGCGCCAACGCCCTGAAAGGCTCCTCCGCCCTGGCCTCGGCCAACGTGACCCTGACCACCGCGCTGGCCTCGGCGAACGCCGTGACCGCCACTGCCGGTACCATGGTGATCGACGGCACCACCGTCAACATCGCCAAGGGTTCGAACACCAAGGACATCATCAGCGCCATCAACACCAACGTCAGCGGCGTGACTGCAACCACCGGCACCAACGGCACCGGTATCGTCCTGCACTCGGGCAGCCAGATCGTGGTCAGCGCGGGTACCGGCGCCACTGCAGCCACCGCTGCTACCACCGCTACCGTTTCCTCGTCCTTCACCGTGCAGCAGCTGGACATCACCACTGCCAAAGGTGCTCAGTCGGCTACCCAGGTGATCGACGCCGCGCTGAAGCAGATCGATACCCAGCGTTCCGCTCTGGGTGCTGTAGAGAACCGCCTGGACAGCACCATCTCCAACCTGCAGAACGTGTCGCAGAACGCCACCGCCGCACGCTCCACCATCCAGGACGTGGACTTCGCTTCGGAAACGGCCGAAATGACCAAGCAGCAAACCCTGCAACAGGCCGCCACCGCGGTTCTGGCCCAGGCCAACCAGCTGCCCTCGGGCGTCCTGAAGCTCCTGCAGTAACAGGGTCTGACGGTAAAAAAAACGGAAGGAAGGGCGCCCAGCGCCCTTCCTTGCTTTGCGTGTGGAGGGTAAAACCTGATGGATACCAGCCTCGGAATCAACAACCTGCGCCCGGTCGATACCGCCAGCGTGGGTGGCAAGCCGGCCAGCGGCAACAGCTTGCCGCAAAGCGCCAAGCAATCGCCGGCCGTCAACGGTCAACGCAAGCTGGACGAAGCGGTCAATCGTCTGCGCGAGCAGGCCCAGTCGGTGCAGCGCAACCTGGAGTTCTCGGTGGACGAAGCCAGCGGCGAGACCGTGGTCAAGGTCGTGGCCTCCGACACTGGCGAGATCATCCGGCAGATTCCTTCGGAAGTTGCTCTGAAGTTGGCAGAAAGCCTGAAGGAAGCGGGTAATCTGTTGTTCAGCGAACGCGCGTAGCTTCTGGCGCGATTCTTGAATGAAGCGTTACCAGACGCGGGCGGCAGGCAGAAAGCCGCCAGAAATTTGGACAGGAGGGTAGGCAAATGGCCGGGACTTCGATCAATGGCGTAGGGTCGGGATACGACATCGACTCCATCGTGACCTCGTTGGTGAACGCGCAGAAGGCGCCGAAACAAAGCCAGATCACCACGCAGCAGACCAAGGCCAATACCCAGCTGTCGGCGCTCGGTACGCTCAAGAGCGCGCTGTCCACCTATCAGGCCGCGCTGGATAAGCTCAACGACGCCAGCTCCTTCGCCGGGCTTGCGGTGAAGTCCTCGAGCACCGACACCCTCACGGCCACTGTCGGCGCTGGCGCCACCGGCGGCAGCTACAAAGTGGTCGTCGGCAACCTGGCCACCAGCTCCAAGGTCGCCACCCAGTACATCGACAAGTCGACCAGCTTCGGCGCCGGCAGCCTGAAGATCACCCAGGGCAACAGCTCCTACACGGTCAACGTGTCGGCGGGCGCGAGCCTCTCCGATGTCCGGGACAGCATCAACAGCCAGCTCAAGTCCAGTGGCATCACCGCCAACATCATCACCGACGCCACCGGTCCGCGCCTGGTACTGGGCTCCACCACCACCGGCGCTGGCAGCGACATCAGCATCGAAGCCAGCGGCGACAGCAGCCTCGACGTGCTCAAAATCGATGGCTCCGGCACCAAGGCGTCGGCCACCGCCGGCGGCTACATCGACACCGTCGCGAAGGACGCCAACTACACCATCGATGGCCTGCAGATGAGCAGCGCCACCAACACCGTCAGCGGCGCGATCAGCGGTGTGTCGTTCACCCTGGTGGCTGCCGGTAGTTCGACCGTCACCGTCGATACCAACAAGGACGGTCTGAAGACTTCGATCAAGTCCTTCGTCGATTCGTACAACGCGTTGATCACCTCGATCAACTCGCTGACCAAGGTCACCAACACCACCGACAGCAGCGGCAAGCCCACCACCAGCGCCGCGGCGCTGTCCGGTGACGCGATGACCCGCACCCTGCTCAGTGGGCTGCGCAATGAACTGGTGGGCTCTTCCGACAGCGGCGGCAGCATCAAGCTGCTGTCCCAGCTGGGCATTTCCACCAAGAACGACGGCACCCTGTCGATCGATGACAAGAAGCTCGATACCGCGCTGACCAATAACTTCTCATCGGTACAGGGCTTCTTCACCGGCAGCGGCGGCCTGCTCGAGCGCATGAGCGCCAGCGTGAAGAGCTACACCCAGAGCAATGGCCTGCTCGACCAGCGCACCAGCAACCTGAACCAGACCCTCAGCGACCTGGCCACCCAGCAGACCGCACTGACCAATCGCATGGACAAACTGACCACCACGCTCATGGCCAAGTACAACGCCATGGACTCCCTGGTCGCCCAGCTCAAGGCCACCAGCAGCAGCGTGATGACCACGCTCAATGCGCTGAACAAGGCGAGCAGTTCCAACAGCTGATTCCTCGATAGCCCGTCGCTCTACGGCGGGCTGTGGAGTGGTACGCCGGTGCGGAATTTTGCCTAAAGGTTTTCCCGCCTTCGCCGATACTTTGAATATCGACGATTTGATCGTTCAGCGAATCAAGGGGAAATCAGATGAACGCTTCGGCAGCGCTGCGCCAGTACCAGAACGTGAACAACCAGTCGCAGTTGCACGACGCTTCTCCCCATCGCCTGATCCAGATGTTGATGGAAGGCGGCCTGAGCCGTATCGCCCAGGCGCGTGGCTCGATGGAGCGCGGGCAGTTCGCTCAGAAGGGCATGCTGATCGCCAAGGCCACCGCCATCATCGGCGGTCTGCGTGAAGCGCTGAACTTCGAGGTCGGTGGAGAGCTGGCCGAGAACTATGCCAACCTGTACGACTACATGAGCCGTCGCCTCGGCGACGCCAACCGCAGCAACGATCTGGAAGTCCTCGACGAGGTGTCGGGCCTGCTGCGTACCATCAAGGAAGGTTGGGACGCCATTCCCCAGTGATCGCGACCCGCCAGGAGATCCAGAACATGACCCTCGCCGTTCAGCACATCGAACAGACCCGCGTCGCCCTGGGGGCAGCGCTGGCCCAGCAGGACTGGGAAGCCATCGCTCGACTCGACCTCGAGTGTCGCGAGCACGTGGACGCCGCGATGGTCGAGCCGCTGGACGATGACAGCGATCTCAAGCGCAGCCTGGAAGGGTTGCTGGTGCTTTACCGCGAACTGGTCCACGCTGTCACTCGTCAGCGCGAGGATGTGGCCGGCGAGATTCTGCGTGTCAACCGCTCGCACCAGGGCGCCAAGGTCTACCAGATGTTCGGCTGATATCTCTCGATATCGGCTGTCTGCGCGCGACGACCGGCCCGCCTCGGTCGCCGCCGCATCCCCCGCGAACTGTGTCACAGTTCCATTGCCATGACCGGGATCAACACCCTTCGTCGGGCTGCATCAAAAAAAACACGCCATTAATTTGACTCTTGCCACATTTTTGACTTTACTAATGGCCAAATGCTGGCTAGCACGAGGAAATTGTGCTGTGGCCAGGTCGTGTCAGCCGCCGTACGACGGCCTTCAAGCCCCGGGATGACAAGCTAAGATGTGGCGCGAAACCAAAATCCTCGTGATCGACGACAATCAGGAACGCTGCCGTGACCTCTCGGTCATCATCAACTTCCTGGGTGAAGACCAGCTGTCCTGCAGCAGCCGCGATTGGCGACAGACCGTCGAGCCGCTGCCCAACGGCAGCCGCGACGTCCTCTGCGTGCTGATCGGCTCGGTCGACAGCAAGGGCGGGGCGCTGGAGCTGCTCAAGCAGCTCGCCGCCTGGGACGAATTCCTGCCCGTCCTCCTGCTTGGCGAACCGGCGCCCAACGATTGGCCCGAAGAGCTGCGCCGCCGCGTGCTGGCCAGCCTGGAAATGCCGCCCAGCTACAACAAGCTGCTCGATTCCCTGCACCGCGCCCAGGTCTACCGCGAGATGTACGACCAGGCCCGCGAGCGCGGTCGCCAGCGCGAGCCCAACCTGTTCCGCAGCCTGGTCGGCACCAGCCGCGCCATCCAGAATGTGCGGCAGATGATGCAGCAGGTCGCCGACACCGATGCCAGCGTACTGATCCTCGGCGAGTCGGGCACCGGCAAGGAAGTGGTGGCGCGCAACCTGCACTACCACTCCAAGCGTCGCGACGCACCGTTCGTGCCGGTGAACTGCGGCGCGATTCCGGCCGAGCTGCTGGAAAGCGAACTGTTCGGCCACGAGAAGGGCGCCTTCACTGGCGCGATCACCACCCGTGCTGGCCGCTTCGAACTGGCCAACGGTGGCACCCTGTTCCTCGACGAGATCGGCGACATGCCGTTGCCGATGCAGGTCAAGCTGCTGCGCGTGCTGCAGGAGCGCACCTTCGAGCGCGTGGGCAGCAACAAGACGCAGAACGTGGACGTGCGCATCATCGCCGCGACCCACAAGAACCTCGAGAAGATGATCGAGGACGGCAGCTTCCGCGAGGACCTGTACTACCGCCTCAACGTCTTCCCCATCGAGATGGCCCCGCTGCGCGAGCGCGTCGAGGACATCCCGCTGCTGATGAACGAGCTGATCTCGCGCATGGAGCACGAGAAGCGCGGCTCGATCCGCTTCAACTCCGCCGCCATCATGTCGCTCTGCCGTCACGACTGGCCGGGCAACGTGCGCGAGCTGGCCAACCTCGTCGAGCGCCTGGCGATCATGCATCCCTACGGCGTGATCGGCGTGGGCGAGCTGCCGAAGAAGTTCCGTCACGTCGACGACGAGGACGAGCAACTGGCGAGCAGCCTGCGCGAGGAATTGGAAGAGCGCGCGGCGATCACCGCGGGTCTGCCGGGGCTCGACTCGCCGGCCATGCTGCCGGCTGAGGGCATCGACCTGAAGGACTACCTCGCCAACCTGGAGCAGGGCTTGATCCAGCAGGCGCTCGATGATGCCAGTGGTGTCGTCGCCCGTGCCGCCGAACGCCTGCGCATCCGCCGCACCACCCTGGTGGAGAAAATGCGCAAGTACGGCATGAGCCGTCGCGAAGAGGAAATGGCGGAGGATTGACGCCTCCGTCACACTCGTTTTCTCAAGTCATTGAAATATAACGAGTAAATTTTAGGCACGCGGTTTGCTAAGACTCATCCGACCGACAGATTCACAGCGTCGGACGGATGAGGAATAACCGCATGATGCCAGCCGCCAATCGCCAGACTGAACTCGTTCCCCAACTGCCTGCAGAGCAGGTGCCGGTGGAGCAGCAGAGCCGTGCTCAACTGGAACAGACCTTCGCGCTGTTCAACCAGATGTCGAGCCAGCTCAATCAGTCGTACAGCCAGCTGGAGGCTCGTGTCACTGAGCTGAAAGGCGAACTCGCGCTGGTCAGCGCGCAGCGCATGCAGGAGCTGGCCGAGAAGGAGCGCCAGGCCAATCGCCTGCAGAGCCTGCTCGACGTGCTGCCCGGCGGCGTCATCATGATCGACGGCCAGGGCGTGGTGCGCGACGCCAATCCGGTGGCGGTCGCACTGCTCGGCAAGCCGCTGGTGGGCATGCTCTGGCGTGAAGTCATCTCCCGCAGCTTTGCCCCCCGTGCCGACGATGGCCATGAAGTCTCCCTGCGCGATGGCCGCCGTGTGTCCATCGCCATCCGCCCGCTGAACGGCGAACCCGGCCAGCTCATCCTGCTCAACGACCTGACGGAAACCCGTCGCCTGCAGGACCAGCTTGCCCGCCACGAACGCCTGTCCGCCCTGGGCCGCATGGTCGCTTCGCTGGCTCACCAGATCCGTACGCCGCTGTCCGCCGCCATGCTCTATGCCGGGCACCTGAGCGAGGGTGAGCTGCCGGTCGAGCAGCAGCAGCGCTTTGCCGGTCGCATCAAGGAGCGCCTGCACGAACTGGAAAGCCAGGTGCGCGACATGCTGGTGTTCGCCCGTGGCGAACTGCCGCTGCCGGATCGCCTGGGCCCGAGCCAACTGTTCGCCAGCCTGCGTGCCGCCGCCGAATCCCACGTCACCGGCCTGAACATGCGCTGGCAGTGCGATGCGCGCCTGGGCGAGCTGATGTGCAACCGCGACACCCTGGTCGGCACCGTGCTCAACCTGGTGGAGAACGCGATCCAGGCAGCCGGTCGCGACGTGCGCCTGAAAGTGCATCTTTACCCGCGCGGGAACACCTTGCGCCTGTCGGTCAGTGACAACGGACCGGGCATGAGCGCCGAAACCCTGGCGCGCCTCGGCGAGCCGTTCTTCACCACCAAGACCACCGGCACCGGCCTCGGCCTGGCCGTGGTCAAGGCCGTCGCCAAGGCCCACCAGGGTGAGCTGCGCCTGCGCTCGCGTCCCGGTGTCGGCACCTGCGCCACCCTTGTTCTGCCGCTGATCGTGGCCCAACCCTTCGCGCACGAGGAATGATTTCCATGGCCGCCAAAGTCCTGCTGGTCGAAGACGACCGCGCCCTTCGTGAAGCCCTCTCCGACACCCTGTCGCTCGGCGGGCACGACTTCGTTGCCGTCGATTGCGCCGAGGCCGCGCTGCCGGCGCTGGAGAAGGACGCCTTCAGCCTGGTGATCAGCGACGTCAACATGCCGGGCATGGACGGGCACCAGTTGCTCGGCCTGATCCGCAAGCGCTACCCGCAGCTGCCGGTGTTGCTGATGACCGCCTATGGCGCCGTCGACCGCGCCGTGGACGCCATGCGCCAGGGCGCGGCGGATTACCTGGTCAAACCCTTCGAGCCGCGCGCGCTGCTGGAACTGGTGGCGCGGCATGCGCTGGGCAGTGTTTCCTCCGGCGCCGGCGAAGGTCCGGTGGCCCTGGAGCCTGCCAGCCAGCAGTTGCTGGAACTGGCTGCGCGTGTGGCGCGCAGCGATTCCACGGTGCTGATCTCCGGCGAGTCCGGCACCGGCAAGGAAGTGCTGGCGCAATACATCCACCAGCAATCGCCGCGCGCCGGCAAACCCTTCGTCGCGATCAACTGCGCGGCGATCCCGGACAACATGCTCGAGGCCACCCTGTTCGGCCACGAGAAGGGCGCGTTCACCGGCGCCATCGCCGCCCAGCCAGGCAAGTTCGAGCTGGCCGACGGCGGCACCATCCTGCTCGACGAAATCTCCGAGATGCCGCTTGGCCTGCAGGCCAAGCTGCTGCGCGTGTTGCAGGAACGCGAGGTGGAGCGCGTCGGCGCGCGCAAGCCGATCAGCCTGGATATCCGCGTGCTCGCCACCACCAACCGCGACCTGCTCGGCGAAGTGGCTGCCGGGCGTTTCCGCGAGGATCTCTACTATCGCCTGTCGGTGTTCCCGCTGGCCTGGCGGCCGCTGCGCGAGCGTCCCGCCGACATCCTGCCGCTGGCCGAACGCCTGCTGGCCAAGTACGCACGCAAGATGAATCACGCGCCGGTCACCCTGGGCGACTGCGCCCGTGCCGCATTGCTGGCGTACACCTGGCCGGGCAACGTGCGCGAGCTGGACAACGCGATCCAGCGCTCGCTGATTCTGCAACAGGGTGGCCAGGTCCAGGCGGCTGACCTTTGCCTGACCGCGCCCATCGGCCTGGCTCCGCGCCCGCTGCTGACTGCCGTGCCGTCGCCGAGTGCGCCACAGATTCCGGCGGGTGTCGAGATTCCGTCACCCGCTGCACAGGAGGCTGGCCAGTTGGGTGAGGACCTCAAGCGTCGTGAGTTCCAGATGATCATCGACACCCTGCGCAGCGAGCGCGGCCGCCGCAAGGAAGCCGCCGAACG
Organism: Pseudomonas sp. PDNC002; assembly: GCF_016919445.1. NCBI lineage: Bacteria > Pseudomonadati > Pseudomonadota > Gammaproteobacteria > Pseudomonadales > Pseudomonadaceae > Pseudomonas > Pseudomonas sp. PDNC002. The sequence goes on from NZ_CP070356.1 coordinate 3,047,145, forward strand.
GCTGGGCATCAGCCCGCGCACCCTGCGCTACAAGCTCGCGCAGATGCGTGATGCCGGCATGGATGTGGAGGCTTACCTCTACGCCAGCTGAGCCACCGACAAACAACCCCTCTTGGCCCGCATTCGTGCGGGCCTTTTCTTGGTGGGGCTCGGTGGATTCTGTGGTGTGCTGGTGTTTTCGTCTGGCTGCGGCCTGCATGGGAATGCCGGACCTTTCTCCTGGGTTGATCGACCGGGGAGCGAGCCATGGACGAGGTGGAATTTGCGCGTCAACTGAGGCGTCGACAAACCGACGCTGAGCGGAGATTGTGGGCAGCGTTAAGAGATAGGCGTTTTCTTGGCCTGAAGTTCCGTCGGCAGGTGCCGTGCGGAATCTATGTGCTGGATTTCTACTGCCATGATCGTCGGCTGGCGGTGGAGCTGGATGGTGGGCAGCATCTGGAGTCTGCGCATGATCGCGAGCGTGATGCGTGGCTGGCAGGGCAGGGGATTCGTGTTTTTCGGTATTGGAATCATGATGTGCTGGTGAGGACTGATGCCGTTTTAGAGGCGCTGCGTTTAGCGGTCGAATCCGGCGCGGGATGATCGCCCTCACCCCAACCCTCTCCCGGAGGGAGAGGGGGCTGTCCTCTGCCAATTGGATGTTTGGTGTTCGTTCTGCTGCAGCGCAATGTCCGGCTGAATGCCGGCCCGCCCGGCCACGCCGACCTGCTCCCTCTCCCTCTGGGAGAGGGGCCGACCTCTGCTAATTGGATGCTTGGCGTTCATCCTTTCCGAGCGGAGTATCCGGCGAAATGCCGTCCCCATCGGCCCCGCCGACCTGCCCCTCTCCCTCTGGGAGAGGGGCCGTCCTCTGCCAATTGGATGTTTGGCGTTCATCCTTTCCGAGCGGAGCATCCGGCGAATTGCCGTCCCCATCGGCCCCGCCGACCTGCCCCCTCTCCCTCTGGGAGAGGGGCCGACCTCTGCTAATTGGATGCTTGGCGTTCATCCTTTCCGAGCGGAGTATCCGGCGAAATGCCGTCCCCATCGGCCCCGCCGACCTGCCCCTCTCCCTCTGGGAGAGGGGCCGTCCTCTGCCAATTGGATATTTGGCGTTCATCCTTTCCGAGCGGAGTATCCGGCGAAATGCCGTCCCCATCGGCCCCGCCGACCTGCCCCCTCTCCCTCTGGGAGAGGGCTGGGGTGAGGGGCTCTGGTCCGTGCACCAGGCCCTCAACCCGAAATACCCAATCATGAGTCTGGAAGCCCTGTTCCAGAGCTATCCTGCGCATTTTTCCTACACCCCGAAAACCTGGCACCCAAGTTGCAATCCCCTGTGCAAAGCGCCGCGCGGTGTCAAAAAACCGCGGCCAGTCGGAGGGGTAAGTGATGAGTCAGGGTATCGAGTTCAATCGTCTGTTGCTGGAAATGCGTTCCATGCAGATGGAAGCCATGGCCAAGGCGAAGACGCAGGCTGCACCGGCCGAGCCGGGTGCGCCGAGCTTCTCGCAGATGCTCGGCCAGGCAGTGGACAAGGTGAACGGTACCCAGCAGGCCGCCTCCGACATGGCGACGGCTTTCGAGATGGGACAGAGCGGTGTGGATCTCACTGACGTGATGATCGCTTCGCAGAAGGCCAGTGTTTCTTTCCAGGCGATGACCCAGGTACGCAACAAGCTCGTGCAGGCGTACCAGGACATCATGCAGATGCCGGTTTGAGCGGCGAGGATCGTAGGTAATGGCTGAAGCCACCGTTGTTGACAGTCAGGTTCCCGCCAAGCTCGGTGCCGATGCGCCGAAAAAGCCGCTGCTGGGCCTGAGCTTCCTCGAGAACCTCGCGGACATGCCGATGCTGCGCCAGGTCGGCCTGCTGGTCGGCCTCGCCGCGAGCATCGCCATCGGTTTCGGCATGGTGCTGTGGTCGCAACAGCCGGACTACAAGCCGCTGTATGGCAGCCTCAATGGCGTCGACGCCAACAAGGTGGTCGAGGCGTTGTCCGCCGCCGATATCGCCTACAAGATCGAGCCCAACTCCGGCGCGCTGCTGGTGAAGGCCGATGACCTCGGCCGCGCGCGCATGAAAGTCGCCGGCGCCGGCCTGGCGCCGACCGACAACAACGTCGGCTTCGAGATCCTCGACAAGGAACAGGCGCTGGGCACCAGCCAGTTCATGGAAGCGACCAATTACCGTCGCGGCCTGGAAGGCGAGCTGGCGCGTACCGTGTCGAGCCTGAACAACGTCAAGGCCGCCCGCGTGCACCTGGCGATTCCCAAGAGCTCGGTGTTCGTCCGCGACGACCGCAAGCCCAGCGCGTCGGTGCTGGTCGAGCTGTATCCGGGCCGCAGCCTGGAACCGAGCCAGGTGCTGGCCATCGTCAACCTGGTTGCCACCAGCGTGCCGGAACTGGACAAGTCCCAGGTCACCGTGGTCGACCAGAAAGGCAACCTGCTCTCCGACCAGCAGGAGCTGTCCGAGCTGACCATGGCCGGCAAGCAGTTCGACTTCACTCGCCGCATGGAAAGCAACTTCACCCAGCGCGTACACAGCATCCTCGCGCCGGTGCTCGGCAATGGTCGCTACAAGGCCGAGGTGTCCGCCGACGTCGACTTCAGCGCGGTGGAGTCCACTTCCGAATCGTTCAACCCGGACCAGCCGGCCCTGCGCAGCGAGCAGGTGAACAACGAGGAACGCCAGAACAGCAACGGCCCGCAGGGCGTTCCGGGGGCGCTGTCGAACCAGCCGCCGGGTCCGGCCAGCGCGCCGCAGTCCACCGCGCAGAATGCCGGTGCCGATTTCGTCGCCCCGGGTCAACCGCTGAAGGACGCCAACGGCCAGACGATCATCGATCCGAAGACCGGCAAGCCGGAACTCGCGCCGTATCCGACCGACAAGCGCCAGCAGAACACCCGCAACTACGAGCTGGACCGCTCGGTGAGCTACACCAAGCAGCAGCAGGGTCGCCTGCGCCGGCTTTCCGTCGCGGTGGTGCTGGACGACCGCATGACCGCCGATCCGAAGACCGGCGAAGTGAGCCATCAGCCGTGGTCCGCCGATGAGCTGGCGCGCTTCACCCGCCTGGTCCAGGACGCCGTGGGCTACGACGCCAGCCGTGGCGACAGCGTCAGCGTGATCAACGCGCCGTTCGCCCCGGAGCTTGGCGAGGAAATTACGTCGCCCCCGTTCTATACCCAGCCGTGGTTCTGGGACGTGGTCAAGCAGGTGCTGGGTATCCTCTTCATCCTGGTGCTGGTGCTCGGCGTGCTGCGTCCGGTGCTGAACAACCTGTCGGGTAACAAGAGCAAGGCCCTGGTGGGCGGCGGCGCAGCGGGCGAGGGTGGCCTCGGCGAGCTGGGCGGCCTGGAGGGCGAACTGTCCGATGACCGCGTGAGCCTCGGCGGCCCGGCCAGCATCCTGCTGCCCAGCCCCTCCGAGGGGTACGATGCACAATTGAATGCGATCAAGAGTCTGGTCGCCCAGGACCCGGGGCGCGTTGCCCAGGTAGTGAAGGACTGGATCAATTCCGATGAGTGAAGCCCGCATGAGCGCCAAACTGAACAAGGTCGACAAGGCTGCCATCCTCCTGCTCTCCCTGGGTGAGACCGATGCTGCGCAGGTGCTGCGCCACATGGGCCCGAAGGAAGTGCAGAAGGTCGGCGTGGCCATGGCGCAGATGCGCAATGTCCATCGCGAACAGGTCGAGCAGGTGATGGGCGAGTTCGTCGAGATCGTCGGCGACCAGACCAGCCTGGGCGTGGGCGCCGACAGCTACATCCGCAAAATGCTCACCCAGGCCCTGGGCGAGGACAAGGCGAACAACCTCATCGACCGCATCCTGCTGGGCGGCAACACCAGCGGCCTGGACAGCCTGAAGTGGATGGAGCCGCGCGCCGTGGCCGACGTGATCCGCTACGAGCACCCGCAGATCCAGGCCATCGTGGTCGCCTACCTCGACCCGGACCAGGCCGGCGAAGTACTCAGCCACTTCGACCACAAGGTGCGCCTGGACATCATCCTGCGCGTGTCCTCGCTCAATACCGTGCAGCCGTCCGCGCTCAAGGAACTGAACCTGATCCTGGAGAAACAGTTCGCCGGCAACGCCAACTCGACCCGCACCACCATGGGCGGCGTGAAGCGCGCGGCAGACATCATGAACTACCTCGACAGCTCGGTCGAAGGCGCGCTGATGGACGCCATCCGCGAAGTCGACGAGGACCTGTCCGGCCAGATCGAAGACCTGATGTTCGTCTTCGACAATCTTGCCGACGTCGACGACCGCGGCATCCAGGCGCTGCTGCGCGAGGTGTCCTCGGACGTGCTGGTGCTGGCCCTCAAGGGCTCGGACGAAGCGATCCGCGAGAAGATCTTCCGCAACATGTCCAAGCGTGCCGCCGAACTGCTGCGCGACGACCTGGAGGCCAAGGGCCCGGTGCGCGTCAGCGAAGTGGAAGGCGCGCAGAAGGAAATCCTCACCATTGCCCGGCGCATGGCCGAGTCCGGCGAAATCGTGCTGGGCGGCAAGGGCGGCGAGGAGATGATCTAAGTTGGTCAAGGACGAGGACAAGCTCAGCGAACTGATTCGCGCGCGGGATACCGCGGGCTTCGATCGCTGGTCGCTGCCCAGCTTCGACCCGGCCCGGCCGGCGCCGGAACCCGAGCCCGAACCCGAGCCGGTGGTCGACGAGCAGCCGCAGATCGAGGAAGTACCGGAGGACGAGGTCAAGCCGCTGACGCTCGACGAGCTCGAGGCGATTCGCCAGGAGGCCTACAACGAAGGCTTCTCTACCGGCGAGAAAGACGGTTTCCACGCCGGCCAATTGAAGGCGCGCCAGGAAGCCGACGCGGCGCTGCAGCCGCGTCTGCAGAATCTGGAAACCCTGATGTCGCACCTGCTTGACCCCATCGCCGAGCAGGACCAGATGCTCGAACAGGGCATGCTCAACCTGGTGACCCATGTGGTGCGCCAGGTGGTGCAACGCGAGCTGGCCACCGATTCGAGCCAGATCCGCCAGGTGCTGCGCGAGGCGCTCAAGCTGTTGCCCATGGGCGCCGGCAACATCCGTATCCAGGTCAACCCGCAGGACTTCGAGTTGGTGAAGGCGCTGCGTGATCGTCATGAAGAGAGTTGGCGGATCATCGAGGACGACGGCCTGCTCCCGGGTGGCTGCCGCATCGAGACCGAACACTCGCGCATCGACGCCAGCGTCGAGACGCGCCTGGCCCAGGCCGTGAAGCAACTCTTCGAACAGCAGCGCGACCAGGCGACCCACGCGCTGGAGCCTGATCTGCATGTAGACCTCGACGCCGGCCAGGGCGACCCTGATGCGCCTTGATCGCGTCAGCTTCGCCCGCCGCCTGCAGGGCTACAGCGAGGCGGTGAGCCTGCCGACGCAGCCGGTGGTGGAAGGCCGCCTGCTGCGCATGGTCGGCCTGACGCTGGAGGCCGAAGGCCTGCAAGCCGCCGTCGGCAGCCGCTGCCAGGTGATCAACGATGGCGGCTATCACCCCGTGCAGGTGGAAGCCGAAGTCATGGGCTTCGCCGGCAGCAAGATCTACCTGATGCCGGTGGGCAGCCTGGTCGGCATCGCCCCCGGCGCCCGCGTGGTGCCGCTGCCGGACTCCGGCCGCCTGCCCATGGGCATGTCCATGCTCGGCCGCGTGCTCGATGGCGTTGGCCGTGCGCTGGACGGCAAGGGCGGCATGCGCGCCGAGGACTGGGTGCCGATGGATGGCCCGATCATCAACCCGCTGGCGCGCGACCCGATCCACGAGCCCATGGACGTCGGCATCCGCTCGATCAACTCGCTGCTCACCGTCGGCCGCGGCCAGCGCCTGGGCCTGTTCGCCGGTACCGGCGTCGGTAAATCCGTGCTGCTGGGCATGATGACCAAGTTCACCAAGGCCGACATCATCGTGGTCGGGCTGATCGGTGAACGGGGTCGTGAGGTGAAGGAGTTCATCGAGCACATCCTCGGCGAGGAAGGCCTCAAGCGTTCCGTGGTCGTCGCATCGCCAGCGGACGACGCGCCGCTGATGCGCCTGCGCGCGGCGCAATACTGCACGCGGATCGCCGAATATTTCCGCGACAAGGGCAAGAACGTCCTGCTGCTGATGGATTCGCTGACCCGTTACGCCCAGGCCCAGCGCGAGATCGCCCTGGCCATCGGCGAGCCGCCGGCGACCAAGGGCTATCCGCCGTCGGTGTTCGCCAAGCTGCCGCGCCTTGTCGAGCGCGCCGGCAATGGCGAGAAGGGCGGCGGCTCGATCACCGCGTTCTACACCGTGCTCAGCGAGGGCGACGACCAGCAGGACCCCATCGCCGATGCCGCCCGTGGCGTGCTCGACGGTCACTTCGTGCTGTCGCGCCGGTTGGCCGAGGAAGGCCATTACCCGGCCATCGATATCGAGGCCTCCATCAGCCGGGTGATGCCGCAAGTCACCACGCCTGAGCACCTGCGCGATGCCCAGCGCTTCAAGCAACTGTGGTCGCGCTACCAGCAGAGCCGCGACCTGATCAGCGTTGGCGCCTATGTGGCCGGTGGCGATCCAGAAACCGACCTGGCGATCCAGCGTTTCCCGATCATGCGCCAGTTCCTCCGCCAGGGGCTGGACGAAAGCCAGAACCTCGACGACAGCCGCCTGCTGCTCGACGCGGTAGTCAGCGGTAAGGCTGGGTGATGGACTCCATCCCGAGCGCTGAGTGCATTGCTCCCTCTCCCTTCGGAGCGGGGCGCGCAGCCAGGGCTGGGGAGAGGGGCGCACGGCAGAGGGCTGTGTCATGAACCGCCGAGCCGAACGCCTGGCGCCGGTGGTGGACATGGCGCTCAAGGCCGAGCGCGAGGCCGCGCGCCAGCTCGGTCTGGTGCAAGGCCAGCTGCAACAGGCGCAACGCAAGCTCGCCGAACTCGAACGCTACCGTTTCGACTACCAGCAACAGTGGATCCGCAACGGCCAGCAGGGTGTCAGCGGCCAGTGGCTGATCAACTACCAGCGCTTCCTGTCGCAGCTCGAAGGCGCCGTCGAACAACAGAACCGTTCGGTGGCCTGGCACGAGAATACCGTCGGCAAGGCCCGTGAAGTCTGGCAGGAGAAGTACACACGCCTCGAAGGCCTGCGCAAGCTGGTGGAACGCTACCGCGAGGAAGCGCGCCTGGCGGCCGACAAGTACGAGCAGAAGCAGCTCGACGAATTCGCCCAGCGCCTGAGACCGTCCGCCGACTGAACCCGGCGCCGATCCATCACGGCGCCGTGCTAGGCTCCTGTCAGTATCCCGACCGGAACCTCTTCATGCCTCTGCCGTCTCCCGTGCCCGTGGATTTCCACCGCGTCCTGCACCTCTGGCAACTCGCTCCCGAAGGGGAACCCATCGTCACACCCAGCAGCCATCTCCTGCCGGTGCGCTGGCAGGGCCGCCCGGCGATGCTCAAGCGCGCCCTGGAGGCAGAGGAGCAGGGCGGTGCGCAGGTCATGCGCTGGTGGTGCGGCGAGGGTGCCGCGCTGGTCTATGCCTACGACGGCGACACCATCCTGATGGAGCGCGCCGAAGGCTCCCGCTCGCTGATGCAGATGGCGCTCAACGGCGAGGACGATCAGGCCAGCCGCATCGTTTGCGACGTGGTGCGGCGCCTGCATCGAGCGCGCGAAAACCCGCTACCGGAACTGGTCGGCCTGCGCGCGTGGTTCCGCGACCTGGCCCCCGCCGCGACACGCTATGGCGGACTGTTCCCGCGCTGCCTGGAGACCGCCGAGGCGCTGCTGGCCAGCGAGCACGATCAGGCCGTACTGCACGGCGATGTCCACCACGACAACATCCTCGATTTCGGCGAGCGCGGCTGGTTGGCGATCGACCCGAAACGCCTCTACGGCGAGCGCCTGTTCGATTACGCCAACCTGCTGTGTAACCCGGATCTGCCGACCTCCCGCGACCCGGCGCGCTTCCTGCGCCAGCTCGATGTGATCGTCGAGCACGCCGGCGTCGATCGGCAGCGATTGCTCGAGTGGGTGCTGGCGTTCGCCGGGCTTTCCGCCGCCTGGTTCCTCGACGACGACATGTCTGCCGACAGTGATCTCGCCGTCGCCCAACTGGCGGCCGCCGAACTGGACCGCATGGCATGCTGCGCGTAAGCCGCGCGCTGCTGCAGGCGCACCCACGCCTGGTGGGGGCCGGCGCCTTCGGTGTGCTGGCTGCGCTGGCCTGCTACTGGCTCTCGCCGATGACGCGGGTGCTGGTGGGCTGGAATTGCATGGCCTGGCTGTACGTGTTGCTGATCGGCTGGCTGGCGCTGCGGGCCGACCCGGAGCAGGTCAAGCGCATCGCCGGCATCGAGGATGAGACCGCCGAGGCGGTGCTGGTGCTGATCATCGTCGCGGCGCTGGCCAGCCTGGGGGCGATCATCGTCGAGCTGGCGACCGCGTCCCATGCCGGCGACAGCGAGAAGCTGGCGCGCTATGCGTTCACCGCCAGCACCGTGCTCGGTTCCTGGTTCCTCATCGGCACCGTGTTCAGCATGCATTACGCGCGGATGTTCTACGCGGCTGAGGAAGGCAAGCCGATACTGCGCTTCCCCGAGGGCGAGAAGAACCCGGATTACTGGGACTTTCTCTACTTCTCCTTCACCCTCAGCGTGGCGGTGCAGACCTCCGATGTGGAGATCGCCTCGCGGGCGATGCGCAGGGTGGTGCTGGCCCACTCGGTGATTGGCTTCCTGTTCAACACCGCGGTCCTCGGCCTTGCGATCAACATGGGCGCCGGACTGGTCGGGTAGGCCGGCGCGCCGTTCAGGCCGGGATCGTCTCCAGCGCCAGGCGCAGTGCCAGAACGACGAAGGCGACGGTGAAGCTCCAGCGGATCAGTCTCATGACTTCCGGGCGGCCGATCACGTAGTCGCGGACCCAGGACGCCAGCAGGCCGTAGCCGATGAACACGATGAAGGTCATCAGCGCGAACACCAGGCCGAGCAGGAGAAACAGGGCCCTGGCGTCGTCGCTGCCGGCCGGCACGAACTGCGGCAGGAAGGCCAGGAAGAACAGGCCGAGCTTGGGGTTGAGCAGATTGAGCCAGAGCCCGGTGGCTACCAGCTTCGGGGTGCTGCGCGGGCTGCTGACCGAATCCAGCGCCAGGGCGCCACTGCCGCGAAACACCTGCCAGGCGATGAACAGCAGGTAGGCGGTGCCCGTCAGCTTGATGACCTGGAAGCTGGCGGCGCTGGCCTGCAGGATCGCCGACAGGCCGAAGGTGGTGAGCAGCAACTGCGGGATCATGCCCAGCGTGCAGCCCAGTGCCGCGACAGTGGCCGCGCGGGCGCCAAGGCCGAGTCCCACGGCCAGCGTATAGAGCACACCGGTGCCCGGCAGCAAAACGACGACGAACGCCGTCAGCAGGAATTCTGCGTTCATTCCCGAGGTTGTCCTGTGTTGGGGGAGTGGGTCGTGCGGGCCCGCGAAGTCAGGTCCTTGGTGGCGGATGCCTGAGCGAGGAGCGCCATTGTCCCGGCGTCAGGCCGAGCTGACGGGCGAAGGCGCGGGTCATGTGGGACTGATCGGCAAAGCCGGCGCGCTGGGCGGCCTCGGCCAGCGTATGACCCTCGCCGATGGCCTTGTGGGCGTGCCGCACGCGGTACTGCAGGAGGTAGGCGTGGGGCGTGGTGCCTAGCTCGCGGCGAAAGCGCCGCAGGGCCGCGTAGGGTGTCAGTCCGGCGATGCCGGCCAGTTCCGTCAACGAGGGCGCGCGGCGTGGGTCGTCGTGAATGCGCTCGAGCATGCGCGCCACGCCCCGCGAGGGGAGCGCCGCCACGGTGATGTCCGTGCGCTGGTCGAGCAGTTCGCCGAACAGGTCGAGCACGCCTTCCGCGGCTGCGTCCGCGCTGCTCTGCGGCAACTGCCGCAACAGGCTGGCGATGCGCCGGGCGAGTTGCGGATCGGCGAGGGTGGGCAGGGAGAACTCCCGCCCAGCCATCTCGGCGCCGGCAAGCTGGGCGATCAATGTCGGCTCGACGTACAGCATCCACCAGCGGCGCGGGGCACCGCGCAAGGGAATGCCATCATGCAGTTCGTTGGGGCTCACGGTGATGATGTCGCACGCCTTCGCTTCGACCTGGCCGCGCCCGCTCCAGGAACGGTGACCACCCTCGAGCATCACGCCGATGCCGAATTCGTCGTGGGCGTGGCGCGGGAAGCTGCGCTCGGTGAGGATCTCGACAGTGCGCAGGCCGGGCAGGGCGGTGGAAGTGCAGTTCACTCGGTGCAGCATGGGGCAGGGCCTGCGAGCGCGGGAAGGTGACTGGCAGAGTAGTCCCTTGTGCCGTGGCGATCTTGAATGAAATTGACTCTTTCGCTTGCGCCGACCGCCGGTGCTCGGTCTACCCCTCACCCCAGCCCTCTCCCGAGGGAGAGGGGGCCGTTCGGCGCGGGTGGCGAGGTCTGTATCAGTTGGCAGTGATGGTGCAGGAAAAGCGGTGAATGCAGTCCTGGCACGGACTCTCCCTCTCCCGAGGGAGAGGGGGCCGTTCGGTATGGGTGGGGAGGCCTGTATCAGTTGGCAGTGATGGTGCAGGAAACGCGGTGAATTCAGTCCTGGCACGGACTCTCCCTCTCCCGAGGGAGAGGGGCCGTTCGGCCTGGGTGGGGAGGTCTGTATCAGTTGGCAGTGATGGTGCAGGAAAAGCGGTGAATTCAGTCCTGGCACGGACTCTCCCTCTCCCGAGGGAGAGGGAGCCGTTCGGTGTGGGAGGGGAGGCCTGTATCAGTTGGCAGTGATGGTGCAGGAAAAGCGGTGAATTCAGTCCTGGCACGGACTCTCCCTCTCCCGAGGGAGAAGGGGCCGTTCGGCATGGGTGGGGAGGCCTGTATCAGTTGGCAGTGATGGCGCAGGAAAAGCGGTGAATTCAGTCCTGGCACGGACTCTCCCTCTCCCGAGGGAGAGGGGCCGTTCGGCATGGGAGGGGAGGCCTGTATCAGCTGGCAGCGAAGGTGCCGAAAGAACGGTGAACTCAGTCCCGGCACGGACTACTCCCTCTCCCTTTGGGAGAGGGCTGGGGTGAGGGCGCTCCGGGAACCGCGAACGTCCAGTCTCAGAAGAACGGCCGCGATGCCTTGAACATGAAGGCCGAATCGCAATAGGCGTTGCGCCCGGAGTAGGCGCTGCAATCGCTGCCCGTGAGGCTGCTGCCGCTGTAGGAGAAGTTCAGGTCGATGCCCATCCAGGGCCGGCTCAGGTTCACCGACCAGTCGCCGAAGCCGCTCACGTTGCCGCCGCCATCCAGGCTGACTGGCGCCGCCAGGGTATAGGCGGAGTATTTGAACGAGACATCGAACCCCAGGTCATCCTGCATGCCCAGGTCGGTGAAGAGAGTCGCCGTGCTGCGCCCGGCCTGGTTGCTGTAGGCCGCGCCGAGGCGACTGCCGAATACCGAGAGGCCGCCGTACAGCGCCTGGCTGTCGTAGTCGGATTGCTCGGGACGGCTGTAGCGCAGGGTGCCCAGCTCGTAGCCCAGCTTGCCGCTGCCCAGCGGGTGCTTGTAGCCGGCGTAGCTGTCGATCTCCAGCGGCTTTTCCTGCTCCAGGTTCGAGGTCCAGCTGCCCACGTACCAGCCAGTGTTGTGGGTGACATCGAGACCACCCTGGGCGCTGTTCGCCTGGCCGGGCTGAACCAGCCCCTGGGCCATGCTGCGGGTCGGTGAATTGGCGAACTTCAATTCGTAGTCGCCCAGGTCGCGCTGCATCACCTGGGCCATCGTCGACGGCGCTGCGCAAAGGGCACAGACCGCGATGAGAATGGACTTGTACATGCTCCCCCCTGGTTGCCGGATGACCCTCCTTCGGCGTCCACATCCGGCTTCGCACGCGTAAAGGGTAAAGGCATTCGCCGGACCTGTGTCGACCGGTGGTCCATTTGCCGACCCGCGCGTTGACCGTTCGACCGGTCTGGCGAGGCGGTTTCCCGATGCGCGCCGAGGTTGCCGCTGTCATCACTTGCTGCTAAATCTTCAAGCTCGTGCGCGACCATCATCGATAAGGAGAATCCCATGGCGATCACTTCCGTTCCCTCTGCCGACGGGCAAGAGCTGACCATCGTGGTCCAGGGACGTTTCGATTTCGGCGCACACCAGGAATTCCGCGACGCCTACGAGCGCGTCGACATCACGCCCAAGCGCTACGTGGTCGACCTCAAGGGCGCCACCTACCTCGACAGTTCGGCCCTGGGCATGCTCCTGCTGCTGCGCGACCACGCCGGTGGCGAAAGCGCGCAGATCAGCCTGGCGTACTGCAATCCGGACGTGCGCAAGGTGCTGGCCATCTCCAACTTCGAACAACTGTTCACCATCAGCTGAGGCGGCTCGCGCGCCCACGGCCATGGCTGAATTCCTCACCGTTCTGATCGCCGACGACAACGCCGCCGATCGCCTGCTGCTGTCGACCATCGTCAGCCGCCAGGGCCACCGTGTGCTGACCGCCGGAAACGGCCTGGAAGCGCTGGCGCTGTTCGCGCAGGAGCGTCCGCAACTGGTGCTGATGGATGCGCTGATGCCGGTGATGGACGGCTTCGAGGCCGCGCGGCGGATTCGCCGGCAGGCCGGCGAGGAGCTCGTGCCGATCATCTTCCTCACCTCGCTGAGCGAGCCCGAGGCGCTGGTGCAGAGCCTGGAGGCGGGCGGCGACGATTTCCTCTCCAAGCCCTACAACCGCATCATCCTCGAAGCCAAGATCCGCGCCATGGGGCGCCTGCATCACCTGCAGCGGACAGTGCTGGAGCAGCGCGACCTGATCGCCCGGCACAACGAGCACCTGCTCAACGAGCAGCGGGTGGCCAAGGCGGTATTCGACAAGGTGGCGCACTCGGGCTGCCTCAACGCGGCGAACATCCGCTACCTGCAATCGCCGTTCGCGCTGTTCAACGGCGACCTGCTGCTGGCGGCGTTCAAGCCCTCGGGCGGCATGCATGTACTGCTCGGCGACTTCACCGGCCACGGCCTGCCGGCGGCCATCGGCGCCATGCCGCTGGCCGAGGTGTTCTATGGTATGACCGCCAAGGGTTACCCGATGGCGGACATCCTTCGGGAGATGAATGCCAAGCTCAAGCGCATCCTGCCGGTCGGGGTGTTCTGCTGCGCGGCGATGCTCAACCTGAGCTTCCAGCGCGGGCTGGTGGAGGTGTGGAATGGCGGGCTGCCCAATGGCTACCTGCACCACCACGGCAATGGCCAACTGCAGCCGCTGATCTCGCGCCACCTGCCGCTGGGCATCCTCGATGCGGGCGCGTTCAGCGACCATTGCGAGGTCTATGCGATGGAGGAGGGCGACCGCGTGTTCCTCTTCTCCGACGGTGTGCTGGAGGCGCGCAACACGGCGGACGAGGCGTTCGGCGAGGAGCGCCTGCGCCAGGTGTTCGCCGAGGAACCGATGGCGTCACGCCTGTTCGATGGCATCCAGGCGGCGGTATCGCGCTTTCGTGGCGAGGCCCAGGACGATGTCAGCATGCTGGAGATCGCGCTGGTCTCGGAGGACTCGTTGCAGCGTCCGCCGCTGGCCTTTTCCGACGACGGCCAGAGCAGTCCGCTGGACTGGTCCGCCAGTTTCGAATTCCGCGCGCCGACGCTGCGTCACTTCAATCCACTGCCGTTCCTGCTGCAGCTGCTGATGGAAGTGCAGGACCTGCGCCCGCGTGGCGGCGACCTCTATACCGTGCTCGCCGAGCTGTACTCCAACGCCCTGGAGCACGGCGTGATGGGCCTGGACTCGACGCTCAAATGCGATGCCGCCGGTTTCGCCCGCTATTACCAGGAGCGCAGCAAGCGCCTGACTGCCCTGCGCGACGGCTACGTGCGCTTCCACCTGGATCTTGCGCCCCACGGCGATGGCGGGCGCTTGCTGATGCGCGTGGAGGACAGCGGCGACGGTTTCGATGTCGGCTCGGTACTCGCGTCGCAGCAGGCCGCCGGCAGTCTGTGCGGGCGTGGACTGGCGCTGGTGCGGCAACTCGCCGACCGCTGCCAGTGGTCCGCCGACGGCAAGACAGTCTCCGTGGAGTTCTTCTGGTCGGCTCATGCATAATCGACCCCTTCTTGTCTGCCTGCGGCCCGCGCGCAGGATGACGAGCCGTCCTTCAGGGAGTGCCGAATGCCCGAGTCGCATCTCGATGACACCGTGCTGAGCGACCTTCTGTCGATCATGGAAGACGAGTACCCGCTCCTGGTGGAGACCTTCCTCAGCGATTCCGAGGAACGCCTGCGCAGCATCCGCGAAGCCACCGCCGCCGCCGACGCCCCTGCGTTGCGGCATGCCGCCCACAGCTTCAAGGGCAGCTGCGGCAACATGGGCGCCAACGTGTTGAGCAGCCTGTGCAAGCGCCTGGAAGAAGCCGCGCGGCAGAACGACCTGGCCACCGCCCAGGGGCTGATCGGCAAGGTGGAGCACGAATTCGCCATCGTCCGCACCCTGCTGTTGCCCGGCCGCGCCTGATCGCCCGGGGCTCTCGCCCGCGAGATCGCAGACGGCTTCCCGACTTGGCCCGCCCCTTGCTATCTCCGTGTTGGATATTCACATCAACGGAGAACTCCGATGGCTGTCGCCCCGGATATTTTATTGACGCCCACGCCTGATGCCAGGCCCAAGGCGGCGGTCTCCAGGTCTGCCCAGAACAGCGCGAACGCCAGCAACGACAAGGGTTCCAGCTTCGCTGACGTGTACGCCAAGGAACAGCGTCCGGCAGCCAGCGAGCGCCCGGACAAGACGGCCAAGGCCAAGACCGACAAGCCGCGGGACACTGCCGCCAAGGACACGCCCAGCAGCGATGCGACCACGCCCGCTGCCGCCGACCAGCCAAAGGTTGCCGACGACGGCAAGGCCTTGCCGGCCGATAGCGAGACCAAGGTGGCGGACGCCGATCCGAAGCCCGATGCGACCCTCGACCCGCTGCTGATGCTGGGCATGACCGGCCAATTGCCGGAGCCCGAAGCGCCGCCGCTGGTGGTCAGCACCGGCACCAGCCAACTGACCGATGCCAGTGGCGACGACGACCTGCAGAAGCTCAACGAGATTCCGGGCGTCAGCCTGGCGCTCGAGGCGGGCGCGGACGATGCGGCGCAGCAGGCCCAGCAGACGCAGTTGCCTAGCCAACTGACGGCCAAGCCGGGTGACAAGGCGGTCGATGCCCATGGCAAGAACGACCTTTCCGCGGCGCTCGCCGCGCTGAACCCGGATGCGTCGGCCAAGGCTGGCGAAGGCAAGCTCGCCGAAGGGGCGTTGAAGGACGGTGCGGACCTAGGCCAGCAACTGCCCGAGCTGCAGGCCGACAGCAAGCCCGAGATGCCGCGCAACGAGACCTTTGCTGCGCGGCTGGAATCCCTGACCCAGGCGCTGAACACGCCGCAGGCCATGACCAACCGCCCGGTGAATCCGCTGGTGCCGGGCCAGCCGGTGTCGGTGCAGCAGAGCGGCTGGACTGACCAGTTAGTGGATCGGGTGATGTGGATGTCCTCGCAGAACCTCAAGTCCGCCGAGATCCAGATGGACCCGGCCGACCTCGGTCGCCTGGAAGTGCGCATCCACATGAGCGCGGACCAGACCCAGGTCAACTTCGTCAGCGCCAACGCCGGTGTGCGCGAAGCGCTGGACAGCCAGCAGCACCGCCTGCGCGAGATGTTCAGCCAGCAGGGCATGGGGCAGCTGGACGTCAACGTCTCGGACCAGTCGGCCCGCGGCTGGCAGCAACAGCAGCAGGGCGATGAGCGCGGCAGTTCGCGGCGTGTGGCCGGCTCCGATGGCGACGACGAGCCGATGATCAGCGGCGTGTCGGAGATCCGCCCGCAATCGGCGGCGCAGGGCAGGGGATTGGTGGATTACTACGCGTGAGTCCGGGGGCAGCTTTCGGTGGGCAGTGAGGCTTGCCTGGGAGCGCCCTCACCCTAACCCTCTCCCGAAGGGAGAGGGGATTGTCCTGAGCGCTCGGGTAGCCCCGTGTCAGTCGGCGAACACCAACGCTTCGTACCGGACAGCATCAACGCTTCCTGCCGTATGGCATCAACGCTTCCTACCGGACAACACCCACGCTTCCTTTGGCACGGATGGCTCCCTCTCCCTCTGGGAGAGGGGGGAGGCAGCTTTCGGTGGGCAGTGAGGCTTGCCTGGGAACGCCCTCACCCTAACCCTCTCCCGAAGGGAGAGGGGACTGTCCTGAGCAACCGGGTAGCTCCGTGCCAGCCGGCTATCACCAACGCTTCGTACCGGACAACACCCACGCTTCCTTTGGCACGGATGGCGCCCTCTCCCGCTGGGAGAGGGCGGGGCAGCTTTCGATGGGCAGTGAGGCTCACCTGGGAGCGCCCTCACCCTAACCCTCTCCCGAAGGGAGAGGGGACTGTCCTGAGCACCCGGGTAGCCCCGTGTCAGCCGGCGAACACCAACGCTTCGTACCGGACAGCACCAACGCTTCCTACCGGATTGCATCAACGTTTCCTACCGGATAGCACCCACGCTTCCTTTGGCACGGATGGCTCCCTCTCCCTCTGGGAGAGGGCTGGGGTGAGGGCATTTCCCGAGCACCAAGCATTCCCAGGTTCGCGAGCAAGCTCGCTCCTACCAAAGCGGAACGACTTTACCTGTAGGAGCAAGCTTGCTCGCGAACCGCCCTAAGATCTGATCTCCACGGTGCACAGGAAAATTCTTGCGCTCCCCGTGACATCCTCCGTCTAGCCTGTAATATCCGCGGCGGCGCCAGTAGGACTCTTCCAAGCTGGCACAGCCCTTGCTGATACCCCCTGTATCAGCGCATCGCGCCGGAATAGTGACGGATTATTGGCATGGCCAAGAAAGAACAGACGCCTCCGCTTCCCGATGGACAGGCGCCCGGAAAGGGCAAGCTGAAGCTCATCATCATTATCGTCCTGGCCTTCCTGCTGGCAGTCGGTGCTTCGGTGGGGGGCACCTGGTTCTTCCTCAACAAGAACGCCAAGCCCGCCGAGTCCGAGTCCGAGGCGAAGGCCGAAGAACATGCCGTGCCGACGAAGCAGCAGGCGATCTACGAGATTCTCGCGCCGTCCTTCGTGGTCAACTTCAACCAGAACGGCCGCCAGCGTTATCTTCAGGTGGCCGTCGCCCTGATGGGCCGCGACCAGGCGCAGATGGACGCCCTGCGCGAACAGATGCCGCTGGTGCGCAACCAACTGGTGATGCTGTTCTCCAGTCAGAATTTCGACACGCTGGTGACGCCGGTGGGCAAGGAGATGCTGCGTCAGCAGGCGACCTCCAGTCTTCAGGAACTGGCGAAGAAGGCGACCGGTCAGTTGACCGTGGAGCAAGTGCTTTTCACCAACTTCGTATTGCAGTAGGTACCCGCCATGGCCATGCAGGATCTACTTTCCCAGGATGAGATCGACGCGCTGTTGCACGGCGTCGACGACGGCCTGGTGGAAACCGAGTCCGACGTCGAGCCGGGGGCGATCAAGTCCTACGACCTGACCAGTCAGGACCGCATCGTCCGGGGCCGCATGCCGACCCTGGAGATGATCAACGAGCGGTTCGCCCGCTACACCCGCATCAGCATGTTCAACCTGCTGCGCCGCTCGGCGGATGTCGCCGTGGGCGGCGTGCAGGTGATGAAGTTCGGCGAGTACGTGCATTCGCTGTACGTGCCCACCAGCCTCAACCTGGTGAAGATGAAGCCGCTGCGCGGTACCGCGCTGTTCATCCTCGACGCCAAGCTGGTGTTCAAGCTGGTGGACAACTTCTTCGGCGGTGACGGGCGTCACGCCAAGATCGAGGGTCGCGAGTTCACTCCCACCGAGCTGCGCGTGGTGCGGATGGTCATCGAGCAGGCCTTCGTCGACCTCGCCGAGGCTTGGCACGCGGTGATGCCGATCACCTTCGAGTACGTGAACTCCGAGGTGAACCCGGCGATGGCCAACATCGTCAGCCCCAGCGAAGTGGTGGTGGTCTCTACCTTCCACATCGAGCTCGATGGCGGCGGCGGCGACCTGCACATCACCCTGCCGTACGCGATGATCGAACCGATCCGCGAGATGCTCGACGCCGGCTTCCAGTCCGACGTGGACGACCAGGACGAGCGCTGGATCAACGCCCTGCGCGAAGACATCCTCGACGTCAGCGTGCCGCTGGGCGCCACCGTCGTGCGCCGCCAGCTCAAGCTGCGCGACATCCTGCACATGCAGCCGGGCGACGTGATTCCGGTGGAGTTGCCGGAGCACATGATCATGCGCGCCAACGGCGTGCCTTCCTTCAAGGTCAAGCTGGGTTCGCACAAGGGCAACCTGGCCTTGCAGATTCTCGATCCGCTCCAGCGCCCGCGCTGAGCGAATCCCAAGAGGACACACCATGTCAGACGAAGAAAACGTAACCCCAGAAGAACAGGCGCTGGCCGACGAATGGGCCGCGGCGCTCTCCGAATCGGGTGACGCCAACCAGGACGACATCGACGCGATGATGGCCAGCGCCGCCGCTCCGGCCGTGCCCGCCGCGCCGCGCGCGCCCATGGAAGAGTTCGGCATGGCGCCCAAGGCGCCGACCATCGCCGGTCTGGAAGGCCCCAACCTGGACGTGATCCTGGACATTCCGGTGACCATTTCCATGGAGGTCGGCCACACCGACATCAGCATCCGCAACCTGCTGCAGCTCAACCAGGGCTCGGTGATCGAACTCGATCGCCTGGCCGGCGAGCCGCTGGACGTGCTGGTCAACGGCACCCTGATCGCCCACGGCGAAGTGGTGGTGGTGAACGAGAAGTTCGGCATCCGCCTCACCGACGTGATCAGTCCCAGCGAACGCATCAAGAAGCTGCGCTGACATGGCCCGCCTGCTCGCGAAACTGTCTGCCCTGCCGCTGGCGGGGCTGTCCCTCCTGGCGCTGGCCGACGAGGCCGCCAAGGCGCCGACGTCCAACCCGGCCATCGTCCATGCCAGCTCCACGCCGAGCCTGATCACCGGCAGCGCCGGTGCCCAGCTGATGCAACTGCTGCTGGGCCTGGTGCTGGTGGTCGGCCTGATCTTCCTGCTCGCCTGGCTGGTGCGCCGCGTGCAGCAGGTCGGCCCGCGCAGCAACCAGGCGATCCGCCTGATCTCCAGCCAGGCCCTCGGCCCGCGCGACCGCCTGGTGCTGGTGCAGGTGGGCGAGGAGCAGGTCCTGCTGGGCCTGACTCCCGGTCGCATCACCCCGCTGCACGTCATGCGCCAGCCGGTGCACGCCGCCGATTCGGAGCCCGCGCAGCCGGAATTCGCCCAGCGCCTGCTGGAATTGCTGAATAAGGACAAGGGCCGCCCGCAGTGACCCGTTTGCCGACTCTCTCCGACCTGATCGGCGCGCTCAAGCGTTTCGCGCCGCTGCTCCTGGCATTGCTCGCGCTCACCGCGCCGCAGGCCTTCGCCGCCGATCCGACGCAGCTGACGGCAATCACCGTGACCACCAACGCCCAGGGTCAGCAGGAGTATTCGGTCAGCCTGCAGATCCTGCTGATCATGACCGCGCTGAGCTTCATTCCGGCGTTCGTCATGCTGATGACCAGCTTCACCCGGATCATCATCGTCTTCTCCATCCTGCGCCAGGCGCTGGGCCTGCAGAGCACGCCGTCGAACCAGGTGCTGATCGGCCTGGCGATGTTCCTGACGCTGTTCGTGATGGCGCCGGTGTTCGACAAGATCAACAGCACCGCGCTGCAGCCGTACCTCAACGAACAGATTCCGGCTCAGGAAGCGATTACCCGCGCGGAAGTGCCACTCAAGGCCTTCATGCTGGCGCAGACCCGCCAGTCGGACCTGGAGCTGTTCGTGCGGCTGTCCAAGCGCACCGATATCCAGAGCGCCGACGCCACGCCCCTGACCATTCTGGTGCCGGCGTTCGTCACTTCGGAGTTGAAGACCGCGTTCCAGATCGGTTTCATGATCTTCATTCCGTTCCTGATCATCGACCTGGTGGTGTCCAGCGTGCTGATGGCGATGGGCATGATGATGCTCTCGCCGCTGATCATCTCGCTGCCGTTCAAGATCATGCTGTTCGTCCTGGTGGACGGCTGGGCGCTGATCATCGGCACGCTCGCCGGCAGTTTCGGGACGGTCTAGCGATGGTTCACTTTCCCTGTAGGAGCGAGCTTGCCCGCGAAGCTCTCGAGCGGCTGCGGTTCGCGAGCAAGGACTGGGCGTCCCCCTCGCTCCTGCCCAAGCCTGAAAGAACGGAGTCACCATGACCCCCGAAGTCGCCGTCGACCTGTTCCGTGAAGCGCTCTGGCTGACCGCCGTGATGGTCGGCATCCTCGTGCTGCCCAGCCTGCTGGTGGGGCTGGTGGTGGCGATGTTCCAGGCCGCCACGCAGATCAACGAGCAGACCCTGAGCTTCCTGCCGCGCCTGCTGGTGGTGCTGCTGACCCTGATCGTGCTGGGCCCCTGGTTGCTGCGGCAGCTGATGGAGTACACCCAGTCGCTGATCACCAGCATCCCGACGCTGATCGGCTGATGCTCGACCTCACCAACGCGCAGATCGGCGGCTGGATCGGGGCCTTCCTGTTCCCGCTGTTCCGTATCGCCGCGATGCTGATGGTGATGCCGATCATCGGCACGCAACTGGTGCCGACCCGCGTGCGCCTGTACCTCTCCGTGGCGATCGCCGTGGCGCTGGTGCCCAACCTGCCGCCAATGCCGCAGGTGGACGCGCTGAGCCTCAAGGCGATGGTCTACATCGCCCAGGAAATCCTCGTCGGCGCCATGCTCGGCTTCGTCCTGCAGCTGATGTTCCATGCCTTCGTCATCTCCGGGCAGATCATCTCCATGCAGATGGGCCTGGGATTCGCCTCCATGGTCGACCCCACCAACGGCATCTCGGTGCCGGTGCTGGGGCAGTTCTTCACCATGCTGGTGACGCTGCTGTTCCTTTCCATGAACGGCCACCTGGTGGTGTTCGAGGTGCTGGCGGAAAGCTTCAACACGCTGCCGGTGGGCGAGGGGCTGTCGAGCAACCATTTCATCACCGTGGCCGGGAAGCTCGGCTGGGTCCTGGGTGCCGGCCTGATGATCGCCTTGCCGGCGATCACCGCGCTGCTGGTGGTCAACCTCGCGTTCGGCGCCATGACGCGCGCCGCGCCGCAGCTGAATATCTTCTCCATCGGTTTCCCCCTGACCCTGGTCATGGGGTTCGTCATTGTCTGGATTGGCAGTGCCGACATTCTGACTCAGTACCAGGCACTGGCCAGTGAAGGCCTGCGCCTGCTTCGCGAACTCGTGGGGGCCCGCTGATGGCCGAGAACGACAGTAGCGAAGACAAGACGGAGGAACCTACAGAGAAACGGCGCCGCGACGCGCGCGAGAAAGGGCAGCTACCCAGGTCCAAGGAGCTGAACACCCTGGCCGTGCTGCTCGCCGGCGCCGGTGCGTTGCTGATGTTCGGCGCCAGCCTGGCCGATGCGCTGATGCGCCTGATGCGCGGCAGCTTCGAGCTGGACCGGGCCACGGTGATGAATAGCGAAAGCATGCTCAACCTGCTCATCGAGGGCGCGAAGATCGGTGCCGACGGCGTCTGGCCGATCCTCGCGGTGCTGCTCGTCGCGGCGCTGGTCGGTCCGGTGGCGCTGGGCGGCTGGCTGTTCTCCGCCGAGGCGCTGGCGCCCAAGTTCAGCCGGATGAACCCCCTGGCCGGGCTCAAGCGCATGTTCTCGCTGCGCTCGCTGACCGAGCTGCTCAAGGCGCTCGCCAAGTTCGCGCTGGTGCTGATCGTCGCGATCCTTGTGCTCAAGTCCGACCAGGACGATCTGCTGGCGATGTCCCACGAGCCGCTGGAACAGGCCATGATCCACAGCGCCAAGGTGGTGGGTTGGAGCGCCTTCTGGCTGGCCTGTAGCATCATCTTCATCGCCGCCGCGGACGTGCCCTTCCAGCTCTGGGACAACCGCAAGAAGCTGATGATGACCAAGCAGGAGGTCAAGGACGAGTACAAGGACTCCGAGGGCAAGCCGGAGGTCAAGGCCAAGGTCCGCCAGATGCAGCGCGAGATGGCCAACCGGCGGATGATGCAGGCGGTGCCCCAGGCCGACGTGGTCATCACCAACCCGACGCACTTCGCCGTGGCGTTGCAGTACGACGCGGAGAAGGGCGGGGCGCCCAGGCTGCTGGCCAAGGGCAACGACTTCATGGCGCTGAAGATTCGCGAGATCGCCCAGGAGCACAAGGTCACGGTGCTCGAATCGCCGGCGCTGGCGCGGGCGGTGTACTACTCCACCGAGCTGGACCACGAGATTCCTGCCGGCCTCTACCTGGCTGTCGCCCAGGTGCTGGCCTATGTCTACCAGCTCAAGCAGTACCGCGCCGGCAAGGGCAAGCGCCCCGGCCCGATGCCGGACCTGCCGATTCCGCCGGACCTGCGTCGCGACGAGTGACGGCATCGGCTGCGCGCAACACCGCGTTGTACTAGCATCGGCACCTTCATCCGGATCGCATCCACGCCAGGAGGCACAGACGATCGTCATGGAAAGCTCCGTCCGCGACCGGCGTATTGCCGCCGTCATTCCCCTCGCCGCGCTGCTGGCGGTCCTCCTGAGCTTCTGGTCGCTGCCCTTCCTGGCGCTGGCCTGGCTGCTGTCGCGTCGCAAGGCGCCAGCGCTGGTTCGCGAAGTGATGCTGCGAGTGATCGATCTGTTCCTTTCGCTGCTGAACCTCGCCCTCGCGGCAGGCCTCGTGTTCGCCGCGCTGGATGTGGTGGCGAGGGACGGCGAGATCGAACGGCTCGCGCTGATCAATCGCCTGCTGCTCTCCTTCCTCTCGGTGGTGCTCGATATCTACGGCGCCGTCAGCCTGGTCTTTTCCAGCGTCCGGGCCTGGCGTGGCCAACTGCATGATCCGAAGCTGTCCATGGGAATCCTTCAGGCCCTGCGCGGGCGCCGGCAGGTGGCCGTCTGATGGGTATCTGGATACGTCATGCCTTCTGCCTGTGGATGCTGCTCGGCGCGGCCCTGATGCCTGCTGCGGCAACCGCTGCGGCGGCCGATGAACCGGTGGCCGCCGTGACGGCTGTCGAAGCGGCGGGGGAGGAGTCTTCACCCGTCGTTCCCGTGCCTCGGCTGGAAAGCCCGGTCACCGACCTCACCGGCACGCTGGACGGCGACTGGATCGCCGCCATGCGCCAGCGCCTGCTGGCGCTGCAGCAGCGCAAGGGGGCGCAGGTCGCCGTGCTGATGGTCCCCAGCACGGGCGAGGACAGCATCGAACAGTTCGCCACCCGAGTCTTCGAACAGTGGCGCCTGGGTCGCCAGGGTGTGGACGACGGCGTGCTGGTGCTGGTGGCGAAGAACGACCGGACGATGCGTATCGAGGTTGGCTACGGCCTGGAAGGCGCGATTCCTGACGTCGTCGCCGGGCGCATCATCCGGGAAAACATGGTTCCGGCCTTTCGCGAGGGCGATTTCGCCGGCGGCATCGAGCAGTCGGTGGACACCCTCGAGCGCCTGATCGATGGCGAAACCCTGCCGGAGGAGCAGCACGAAGGTGGCCTGACGCTCGAGGGCTGGTTGCTGCTGGTCGGGCTGGGTGTCGGCGCGGCGGCGGGCATCGCGTTGCGCCGGCGCTGGTTCAGTGTTCGTGTCGTGCTGCTGGTGTCGGCTGCCGTGGCGCTCCTGCTGGCCTTAAGTTCGGGCTGGAAGACCGCGCCGGTGCTGCTCTTCGTGCTGCTGTTCTGCCTGCTGATCGGCGGCGGTGTGGGGGCCGCGGCTGCCTCCTCGCGCAAGGCGGCCTGGGTGGTCGGCGGCATCATCGGGTATCTCGTGGCGCTGATGGTCACCGCCTCGTTCGTCGACGGTGGCGATGTCGCGCTCTATGGCCTGGCGGCGCCGATTGGCGGGACCGTTGCCCTGGTCTTCCTGTGCCTGCCATTCGTCCTGGCCTACAGCACCTGGAAGCGCAGCCGGCTGGAGTTCTGCATTCGCCTGGCGCTGGCGGGCGGGATCGCCGGGTTCGTCATCCACATCAGTGGCTTCCTGGAGTGGCCCTGGGCGTTTCCCGATTCGCTGGCGCTGATTCCGATGCTGTATTTCCCGATGCTGGTCGGCTTCCTCGCCGGGAACGGTTCGGGCTCGGGGTCCGGCTCGGATTCGAGCTCCGGCGGCGGCAGTTCGTCGTCCAGCGGTGGCGGCAGTTACTCCGGCGGCGGTGGTTCCAGCGGTGGTGGCGGCGCGTCCGGTAGCTGGTAACGCGCGCCGCTCTGCCTCAGGCATTTGCGCTCTTTCGAGAAAGTTGGAACGCTTCCTGCAAAACCTTGTGCGGACGCCACTCTCGGCGTCAAAAGTTTGTTCTGGTGGCCGGTTCGGCCACCTACGCGCAGGGGATATCGGGTGGATCGTACGCAACTGATCGGCACTGTTCGCAGCAATCTGGTAGGGCTCAGCCGGGGCAACCTCGGCGTGCCGCTGCTGTTGCTCGCCATGCTGGCGATGATGACCCTGCCCATTCCGCCGTTCCTGCTGGATGTGCTGTTCACCTTCAACATCGCCCTGTCCATCGTCGTCCTGCTGGTCAGCGTGTACGCCCTGCGCCCGCTGGACTTCGCCGTGTTCCCGACCATCCTGCTGGTCGCCACCTTGCTGCGCCTGGCGCTGAACGTCGCCTCCACCCGCGTCGTGCTGCTCCACGGCCACGATGGCCACGCCGCCGCGGGCAAGGTGATCCAGGCCTTCGGCGAGGTGGTGATCGGCGGTAACTACGTCGTCGGTATCGTGGTCTTCGCGATCCTCATGATCATCAACTTCGTGGTGGTCACCAAGGGTGCCGGGCGTATCTCCGAGGTGAGCGCGCGTTTCACCCTTGACGCCATGCCCGGCAAGCAGATGGCCATCGACGCCGACCTCAACGCCGGCCTGATCGAGCAGGCGGAAGCCAAGAAGCGCCGTTCCGAAGTGGCCCAGGAGGCCGACTTCTACGGCTCCATGGACGGTGCCAGCAAATTCGTCCGCGGTGACGCCGTCGCCGGCCTGCTGATCCTCTTCATCAACCTCATCGGTGGCGTGGCCATCGGCGTGATCCAGCACTCGATGAGCTTCGGCGATGCCGGCAAGGTCTACGCCCTGCTGACCATCGGTGACGGCCTGGTGGCGCAATTGCCGTCGCTGCTGCTGTCCACCGCCGCCGCGATCATGGTGACCCGCGTATCCAGCTCCGAGGACATGGGCGCCCAGGTCAACCGCCAGATGTTCGCCTCGCCCAAGGCGCTGGCGATCTCCGCCGCCATCCTGATCGCCATGGGTCTGGTGCCCGGCATGCCGCACGTGTCCTTCGTCGGTCTCGGCGCCCTGGCCGCCGGCGGCGCCTGGATGATCTGGAACCGTCAGCGCAAGGCCACCCAGCAGGCCGAGCAACAGACCCAGCAACAGGAACTGCTGCCGGCCGAGCGCCCCGAGCAGTCCAAAGAGCTGGGCTGGGACGACGTGACCCCGGTGGACATGGTTGGCCTGGAAGTGGGCTACCGGCTGATTCCGCTGGTGGACCGCAACCAGGGCGGCCAACTGCTGGCGCGGATCAAGGGCGTGCGCAAGAAGCTGTCCCAGGACCTGGGTTTCCTGATGCCGTCGGTGCACATTCGCGACAACCTCGATTTGCTGCCCAACGCCTATCGCTTGACGCTCATGGGCGTCAGCGTCGCCGAGGCGGAGATCTACCCGGACCGCGACCTGGCGATCAACCCCGGCCAGGTGTTCGGCACGCTCAACGGCATTCCCGGCAAGGACCCGGCATTCGGCCTGGAAGCCGTCTGGATCGAAGCCTCGCAGCGCGACCAGGCGCAGTCGCTGGGCTACACCGTGGTCGATGCCAGCACCGTGGTCGCCACCCACCTGAACCAGGTGCTGCACAAGCATGCCCACGAGCTGCTCGGTCACGAGGAAGTCCAGCAACTGATGCAGCTGCTGGCCAAGACCTCGCCCAAGCTCGCCGAAGAGCTGGTGCCGGGGCTGATTTCCCTGTCGACCCTGCTCAAGGTGCTGCAGGCGCTGCTGCAGGAGCAGGTGCCGGTACGCGATATCCGCACCATCGCCGAAGCCATCGCCAACGTGGCGGTGAAGAGTCAAGATCCCGCCGCGATGGTGGCGGCGGTTCGTGTCTCGCTGGCCCGCGCAATCGTGCAAACCATTGTGGGACTAGAGCCGGAGCTGCCTGTCATCACGCTGGAACCCAGGTTGGAACAGATATTGCTCAATAGTCTTCAGAAGGCCGGACAAGGCTCCGAAGACGGCATGTTGCTGGAGCCCGGAATGGCAGAGAAGCTGCAACGCTCGATGGTCGATGCGGCGCAGCGTCAGGAGATGCTCGGCAAGCCGGCGATCCTGCTGGTGGCAGGTCCCATCCGCGCGATGATGTCGCGATTCGCCCGGATGGCGGTTCCCACCATGCATGTGCTGGCTTACCAGGAAATCCCGGATAACAAACAAGTCACGATTGTCGCCACTGTTGGGCAGAACTGATTGAGGTCCAAGGCCATGCAGGTAAAACGCTTCTTCGCCGCTGATATGCGTCAGGCCATGAAACTGGTCCGTGACGAGCTGGGCCCGGATGCCTCGATCATCGGCAGCCGCCGTGTCGCTGGCGGCGTGGAGCTGACCGCGGCGCTGGACTACCAGGCACCGGTGGCGGCGAGCAAGCCGAACCCGGCGCTGGAGGCCGAGCTGCGCAAGACCCAGGCGAAGATCGCCCAGGCCAAGGCTGACTTGTCCGCTCCGACCCGTATGGCCGAAGGCGTGCGCAAGGACCGTCAAATGTACGGCAACGAAGCGCCGCGCCGCAGCGCCGCCGAGACCCTGGCCGAAGCCATGGCTGCCCCGACCGCTCCGTCTGCCGCCTCCGTCGGCCAGCAGGCGCTGGAAGCCATGCGCTTCGAGCTCAACGGCCTGCGTGAACTGATCGAAGTGCAGCTTGGCTCTATTGCTTGGAACCAGCTGCAGAACCAGCGTCCGAAACAGGCCAACCTGTGGCGTCGCCTGCAGCGCATGGGCCTGCCGGCCGACCTGTCGCGCAACCTGCTGGAGCGCGTGGCCTCCATCGCCGATCCGAAGCAGGCCTGGCGCATGCTGCTGGCGCACCTGGCACGCTCGATCAACACCCCGGAAACCGATCTGCTGGAGCAGGGCGGCGTGATCGCCCTGGTCGGCCCGGCCGGCATGGGCAAGACCACCACCCTGGCCAAGCTGGCTGCCCGCTATGTGCTGAAGTACGGCGCACAGAGCATCGCCCTGGTGTCGATGGACAGCTTCCGCATCGGCGCGCAGGAGCAGATCAAGACCCTGGGTCGCATCCTCAATGTGCCGGTGACCCTGGTCGATCCGGGCCAGTCGCTGATCCAGGCCATGGGGCCGCTGGCGCGCAAGCGCCTGGTGCTGATCGATACCGCCGGCCTGCCCGTCAACGATCCGGCGCTGCGCATGCAGCTCGAAGCGCTGTCGGCGCAGAGCCTGAACGTGAAGAACTATCTGGTGCTGGCCGCGACCAGCCAGAGCCAGGTGCTCAAGTCCGCCTGGCAGAACTATCGGTCCTGTGGCCTGGCCGGGTGCATCCTGACCAAGCTGGACGAAGCGGGAAGCCTCGGCGAAGCTCTGGCTCTGGCTATAAGCCAGCATCTCCCGGTAGCCTATCTGGCCGACGGGCCGAAGATTCCGGATGACCTGCATGTGGCGCGTGCGCACCAGTTGGTCAGCCGCGCGGTGAGCCTGCAAGCGCCGGACGAACCGAGCGAGGACGCCATGGCCGACATGTTCGCCGGCCTTTACCAGCAGCCGGTGCGTCGCGCCAGCTGAGAATTGTGAAGCCCCAGGTGGGGTAGTGGGGCGGCCGACTGGGTTGCCCAAGCGATGCGGATGCTCTGCAAGATGATCCGCGAGCGCCGGCGGCGGGGAGCACCGCAACCGGATTAGCCGAAGCGTCTGATGCGCGACGGTCGAACGACGAGACAAGGTATTGATATGGGCATGCATCCCGTTCAGGTAATCGCAGTCACCGGTGGCAAGGGTGGCGTCGGCAAGACCAACGTGTCGGTGAATCTGTCGCTGGCGCTGGCCGATCTGGGCCGTCGCGTCATGCTGCTGGATGCCGACCTGGGCCTGGCCAACGTCGACGTGCTGCTGGGCCTGTCGCCCAAGCGCACGCTGGCCGATGTGATCGAAGGCGAATGCGATCTGCGCGACGTGATCCTCCAGGGTCCCGGCGGCATCCGCATCGTCCCGGCGGCCTCGGGCACCCAGAGCATGGTGCACCTCACGCCGATGCAGCATGCCGGCCTGATCCAGGCCTTCAGCGACATCAGCGACAACATCGACGTGCTGGTGGTGGACACCGCCGCCGGCATCGGCGACTCGGTGGTGAGCTTCGTCCGCGCGGCCCAGGAAGTGCTGCTGGTCGTCTGCGATGAACCCACCTCCATCACCGATGCCTATGCTTTGATCAAGCTGCTCAACCGTGACTACGGCATGACCCGCTTCCGCGTGCTGGCGAACATGGCCCACAGCCCCCAGGAGGGCCGTAACCTGTTCGCCAAGCTGACCAAGGTCACCGACCGATTCCTCGATGTGGCGCTGCAGTATGTCGGCGCCATTCCCTACGACGAATCGGTGCGCAAGGCGGTGCAGAAGCAGCGTTCGGTGTACGAGGCGTTCCCGCGCAGCAAGGCTTCCCTGGCCTTCCGTGCGGTGGCGCAGAAGGTCGACAGCTGGCCGCTGCCGGCCAACCCACGAGGGCACCTGGAGTTCTTCGTCGAGCGCCTGGTGCAACATCCCACGGGTTCGGCCGTATGACCGCGGCCTCCGGAGCGCGTATGTACAGCAAGGCGCAGGCGCACAACGCCCAGGAACTGCTGATCCAGAAGCACGCACCGCTGGTCAAGCGCATCGCCTACCACCTGCTGGGCCGCCTGCCGGCCAGCGTGCAGGTGGAGGACCTGATGCAGGCCGGCATGATCGGCCTGCTGGAGGCGGCGAAGAAGTACGACGCGGGCAAGGGCGCCAGCTTCGAGACCTACGCCGGCATCCGCATCCGCGGCGCCATGCTCGACGAGGTGCGCAAGGGCGACTGGGCCCCGCGTTCGGTGCACCGCAACACCCGCATGGTCAGCGACGCCATCCGTGCCGTCGAGGCGCGAACCGGACGTGACGCTAAAGATCAGGAAGTTGCTGCCGAACTCAATATGAGCCTCGAAGAGTATTACGGCATCCTCAGCGACACCCAGGGCAGCCGGTTGTACAGCTTCGACGACATGCTGCAGGACGGCGAACAGGGTGGCGGCCTTGCCGAAGACGCTTCGCACCACGAGAACGAGCCTTCCCACGGTCTGGAAGACGAACGCTTCCAGAGCGCGCTGGCCGACGCCATCTCCAAGCTGCCCGAGCGCGAGCGCCTGGTGCTGGCGCTGTACTACGACGAGGAACTCAACCTCAAGGAGATCGGCGAAGTGCTGGGCGTCAGCGAATCCCGCGTCAGCCAGTTGCACAGCCAGTGCGCCGCGCGCCTGCGCTCGCGTCTGGCGGAGTGGCGCGCTCGCTGAGCATCGGGTAGTTTCGCGGCAGCTTCATCCGAGTGAAGAGGCTGAAGGGAATTTCCTTGGGAAAAACCGCAGGTTAGGAATTTTCAGGGTGACGTTTCCTTGACGTCCCCCGCAACAGTGAGCGCACGACGCTCAATGAATTGACGGCACGCCCGGCAGGGCGCGTTTGGTATCGATGGAGGCAGGCTTGGACAAGAACATGAAAATTCTCATCGTGGACGACTTTTCCACGATGAGGCGCATCATCAAGAACCTCCTGCGGGACCTGGGGTTCACCAACACCGCAGAGGCCGACGACGGCACCACTGCGCTGCCGATGCTGCATAGCGGCAACTTCGACTTCCTCGTTACCGACTGGAACATGCCCGGCATGACCGGCATCGACCTGCTTCGTGCGGTCCGTGCCGACGAGCGCCTCAAGCACCTGCCGGTGCTGATGGTGACCGCCGAAGCCAAGCGCGACCAGATCATCGAAGCGGCCCAGGCCGGGGTCAACGGCTATGTGGTCAAGCCTTTCACCGCTCAGGTGTTGAAAGAAAAGATCGAGAAGATTTTCGAGCGGGTCGGCAGCTGAGGCTGACCAAGAGGGCGTCATGGATTTCAACGAATCCGCGGGTGACTTCGAGTCGACCCTGAAAAAACACGCGCGCGAATTGGTCGACTGCCTCGAACGCGGCGACGTTCAGACTGCCGTGCAGCTGATCTCCGAGCTCAACCAGGCGCGTGATCGCGGGCTCTACCAAGAGGTGGGCAAGCTCACCCGCGAGCTGCACAACGCCATCGTCAACTTCCAGATCGATCCCAACTCCCGGCACGCCGAGGAGATGTCGCAGATCGCCGATGCCACCGACCGCCTGTCCTACGTGGTGACGATGACCGAGAAAGCGGCCAATCGCACCATGGACCTGGTGGAAGAGTGCACCCCGGTGGTCATGCACATCGAGACCCAGGCCAAGGAGCTGCAGGAAGACTGGTCGCGCTTCATGCGCCGCGAGCTGGGCCCCGAGGCCTTCCGCGACCTGGCCAAGCGCGTCGAGCAGTTCCTCTATATCAGCGCCCAGGACAGCCGCAAGCTCTCCGCCCACCTGAACGACATCCTGCTGGCGCAGGACTTCCAGGACCTCACCGGGCAGGTGATCAAACGCGTCACCAAGCTGGTGACCGAGGTCGAGTCGAATCTGGTCAAGCTGGTCTGGATGGCGGGGCAGGTCGATCGTTACGCCGGCATCGAGCATGACCACGACGGCATGCGCGACGCGGTGGAAAAAGAAAGATCGTCCAAGGGTGAAGGTCCGCAGATTGCTGCCGATACAAGAAAGGACGTCGTGTCCGGTCAGGACGATGTCGACGATCTGTTGTCCAGCCTTGGTTTTTAAGCGTCCGCTGACGCTGTAGAGGGAGCACCCGAATGAGCTTCGACGCCGATGACGAAATCCTCCAGGACTTCCTGGTGGAGGCCGGCGAGATTCTCGAGCTACTGTCCGAGCAACTGGTCGAGCTGGAAAGCCGCCCGGAAGACATGGACCTGCTCAATGCCATCTTCCGTGGGTTCCACACCGTCAAGGGTGGGGCGGGCTTCCTCCAGCTGAACGCGCTGGTCGAGTGCTGCCACATCGCCGAGAACGTGTTCGACATGCTGCGCAAGGGCGAACGCCGCGTGGATGCCGAGCTGATGGACGTGATGCTGCAGGCGCTGGATACCGTCAACGTCATGTTCCAGCAGGTGCGTGACGCGGAAGAGCCGACTCCCGCCACGCCCGAGCTGCTCGCCGCCCTGTCGCGCCTGGCCGATCCGAACGCCGCCCCGGCCGAAGCTCCCGCTCCGGCACCGGTAGTGGCCGAGCCCGAGCCTGTGCAGGCGGCTGCCCCGGCAGCCTACGGCGACATCACCGACGCCGAGTTCGAGCAACTGATGGATGCTCTCGAGCCCACCGCTGATGCGCCTGCCGCGCCGGTCGGTGCGGGTGGTGACGACATCACCGACGACGAATTCGAAGCACTGCTCGATCAATTGCACGGCAAGGGCCAGTTCAGCGCTGCCGCCAAGGAACCCGCTCAGGCGGCTCCGGCGCCGGTGGCCGAAACCCCGGCCGCCAGTGGTGGCGACGAGATCAGCGACGACGAGTTCGAAGCGCTGCTCGACCAGTTGCATGGCAAAGGCCAGTTCACTGGCGCGAAGGAAGAGACGCCCGCCGCTCCCGTTGAGGCTGCTGCCGAGAAGAAAGCCGAGGAAGCTCCGGCTGCCGGCGGTGACGACAACATCACCGACGACGAATTCGAGAAGCTGCTCGACGAGCTGCATGGCAAGGGCCAGTTCACCGGCGCGAAGGAAGAGCCGGTCGTGGCTGCCAAGCCCGCCGCCGCAGCGCCTGCGCCCAAGCCTGCCGCCGCTCCGGCGCCGGCCGCTGCCGCCAAACCTGCTCCGGCCAAGCCTGCCGCTGCCGCCGCGGAGAAGCCTTCCAACGAAGCGGAAACCACCGTGCGCGTGGACACCGCCCGCCTGGACGAGATCATGAACATGGTCGGCGAACTGGTGCTGGTGCGTAACCGCCTGGTGCGCCTGGGCCTGAACAGCGGCGACGAGGCGATGGCCAAGGCCGTTTCCAACCTCGACGTGGTCACCGCCGACCTGCAGTCGTCGGTCATGAAGACCCGCATGCAGCCGATCAAGAAAGTCTTCGGCCGTTTCCCGCGGCAGGTCCGCGACCTGGCGCGCAACCTGAAGAAAGAGATCAACCTCGAGCTGATCGGCGAAGAAACCGACCTGGACAAGAACCTGGTCGAAGCCCTGGCTGACCCGCTGGTGCACCTGGTGCGCAACGCGGTCGACCACGGCATCGAAGGCCCCGACGAGCGCGAAGCCGCCGGCAAGTCCCGCTCGGGCAAGGTGGTGCTGTCCGCCGAGCAGGAAGGCGACCACATCCTGCTGTCGATCTCCGACGACGGCAAAGGCATGGACCCGGATGTGCTGCGCGCCAAGGCCGTGGAGAAGGGCCTGCTGGACAAGGACGCGGCCGATCGCCTGTCCGAGTCCGACTGCTACAACCTGATCTTCGCGCCGGGCTTCTCGACCAAGACCGAGATTTCCGACGTCTCCGGCCGCGGTGTCGGCATGGACGTGGTGAAGACCAAGATTTCCCAGCTCAACGGCATCATCA
Organism: Pseudomonas sp. PDNC002; assembly: GCF_016919445.1. NCBI lineage: Bacteria > Pseudomonadati > Pseudomonadota > Gammaproteobacteria > Pseudomonadales > Pseudomonadaceae > Pseudomonas > Pseudomonas sp. PDNC002. The sequence continues at coordinate 3,079,783 of NZ_CP070356.1, forward strand.
ACATCTACTCGACCAAGGGCCAGGGCTCGAAGATCGTCATCAAGGTCCCGCTGACCCTGGCGATCATGCCGACCCTGATGGTGATGCTGGGCAACCAGGCCTTCGCCTTCCCGCTGGTCAACGTCAACGAGATCTTCCACCTCGACCTGTCGAACACCAACGTGGTCGATGGCCAGGAAGTGGTGATCGTTCGCGACAAGGCCCTGCCGTTGTTCTACCTCAAGCGCTGGCTGGTGCCGGGCGCGCAGCATGACGAGCCGGGCGAGGGCCACGTGGTGATCCTCTCCGTGGGCACCCAGCGCATCGGCTTCGTGGTCGACCAACTGGTGGGCCAGGAAGAGGTGGTGATCAAGCCGCTGGGCAAGATGCTGCAAGGCACGCCGGGCATGGCCGGAGCGACCATCACCGGGGACGGGCGCATCGCGCTGATCCTCGACGTGCCGAGCATGCTCAAGCGCTACGCCCGTCGTATCTGACCGCCGTGCGCGAGCCGCGAGGCCCGCGCCCGTGATGGAAGAAGTTTTTTTCAGGAGTGTCTATGGCTGTCAAAGTCCTGGTGGTGGACGATTCGGGGTTCTTCCGCCGCCGCGTCTCGGAGATTCTTTCGGCTGATCCGCAGATCCAGGTGGTCGGCACGGCCACCAATGGCCGCGAGGCGATCGATCAGGCGCTGGCGCTCAAGCCCGACGTGATCACCATGGACTACGAGATGCCGCTGATGGACGGCATTACCGCCGTGCGGACCATCATGCAGCGTTGCCCGACGCCGGTCCTGATGTTCTCCTCGCTGACCCACGAGGGCGCGCGGGTGACCCTGGACGCGCTGGATGCCGGCGCGGTCGATTATCTGCCGAAGAATTTCGAGGACATCTCGCGCAACCCGGACAAGGTCCGCCAGTTGCTGTGCGAGAAGGTCCACACCATCGCCAAGAGCAATCGCCGCTTCGCTGCCTACTCTTCGTATTCCGCGAGCCCGTCGGCACCGGCTTCGACTCCCGCCGCCAGCACCGCGCGCCAGGCTGCACCCGCTTCGTCGGGCGCCAGCCATGCGCCGGCGGCTCCGGCGCCTTCCGCCGCCCCAAAGCGTAAGCCCTACCGGCTGGTGGCCATCGGCACTTCGACCGGTGGGCCGGTGGCGCTGCAGCGGGTCCTGACCCAGCTGCCTGCCAACTTCCCCGCGCCGCTGGTGCTGATCCAGCACATGCCGGCGGCCTTCACCAAGGCCTTCGCCGAGCGCCTGGACAAGCTCTGCAAGATCACCGTCAAGGAAGCCGAGGATGGCGACCTGCTGCGCCCCGGCGTGGCCCTGCTGGCCCCCGGCGGCAAGCAGATGATGGTCGACGCGCGCGGTGCCATCCGCATCCTGCCCGGCGACGAGCGCCTGAACTACAAGCCCTGCGTCGACGTGACCTTTGGCTCCGCCTCCAAGGCCTATGGCGACAAGGTGCTGGCGGTGGTCCTCACCGGCATGGGCGCCGACGGCCGCGAAGGCGCGCGCATGCTCAAGCAGGGCGGCGCCCAGGTGTGGGCCCAGGACGAAGCCAGCTGCGTCATCTACGGCATGCCCATGGCCATTGCCAAGGCCGGCCTGGCCGATGCGGTGTACAGCCTGGATGACATCGGCCGGCACCTGACCGAGGCCTGCGGCTGATGGATGTCCTCAGCCTGGTCGGCCTGATCCTCGCGCTGGTTGCCATCATCGGTGGCAACTTCCTCGAGGGCGGGCACATCGGCGCGCTGGCCAACGGTCCGGCGGCGCTCATCGTGGTCGGCGGCACGCTGGCCACCGCGCTGCTGCAGACGCCGGTTTCCGTGCTCAAGCGGGCGGTGACCATGCTGCGCTGGGTGGTCCTGCCACCGAAGGTCGACCTGGTCGGCGGCATCACCCGTGTGGTCGGCTGGAGCATGACCGCGCGCAAGGAAGGCCTGCTGGGCCTTGAGACCGTCGCCGATGCCGAGCGCGATCCCTATGCGCGCAAGGGCCTGCAACTACTGGTCGACGGCACTGAGCCAGAAGCTATCCGCAGCATCCTCGAAGTCGACCTGTTCAACCAGGAAAGCCGCGACCTCGCGGCGGCCAAGGTCTTTGAAAGCATGGGCGGCTACTCGCCGACCATCGGCATCATCGGCGCGGTGATGGGCCTGATCCACGTCATGGGCAACCTTGCCGATCCCAGCCAGTTGGGCAACGGCATCGCCGTCGCCTTCGTCGCCACCATCTACGGCGTCGGCCTGGCCAACCTGCTGTTGCTGCCGGTCGGCAACAAGCTCAAGAGCATCGTGCTGCGCCAGTCCTGCTACCGGGAAATGCTGATGGAAGGCCTGCTGTCCATCGCCGAGGGTGAGAACCCGCGCTCCATCGAGCTGAAGCTGCAAGGCTTCGTCGGCTGAAGGGGAGAGCGAAGATGCCTCGCCGCAGACGCCATGAGGAACACGAGAATCACGAACGCTGGCTGGTGTCCTACGCGGACTTCATCACCCTGCTGTTCGCCTTCTTCGTGGTGATGTACTCGATCTCCTCGATCAACGAGGGCAAGTACAAGATCCTCTCGGAAACCCTGACCGGCGTGTTCAACCAGCCGGACCGCTCGATCCGCCCGATTCCCGTCGGCGAGGAGCGCCCGCGCACCCAGCAGCCGGACCAGTCGCTGACCGAACCGCAGGACGACGGCCAGGCCCAGGGCAATCCGGATTCCCTGCAGCAGATCACCGACAGCGTGCGCCAGGCGTTCGGCGACCTGATCTCCACCGATCAGCTGTCTGTGCGCGGCAACGAGTTCTGGATCGAGATCACCCTCAATTCCAGCCTGCTGTTCCCCAGCGGCGACGCGATCCCCAACGACGCCGCCTTCGAAATCATCGAGAAGGTCGCCAGGATTCTGGCGCCTTACCGCAACCCGGTGCACGTCGAAGGCTTCACCGACAACGTGCCAATCCATAATTCGCAGTACCCGACCAACTGGGAACTGTCGGCGGCGCGCGCGGCCAGCATCGTGCGCATGCTCGCCCAGGACGGACTCGACGCCGGTCGGCTGGCGGCGGTGGGCTATGGCGAATTCCAGCCGGTGGCGGACAATGCCACGGCGGATGGCCGCGCACGCAACCGCCGGGTGGTGCTGGTGATTTCCCGCAACCTGGAGGTGCGCCGCAGCATCAGCGGTGTCGGCAGCGGCAAGGCGCAGCCCGATCCGGCCTTGCGACATGCTGGCACGCAATCTGCACCAGTGGTTGCCAGCGAGGCGCCCGCCAGTGGCGCCGTCAATTCTTCGTCATCGGCCACAGGGCAATGAGAACCATGACTACGATCCTGAGCCGATGCTGTGCCACCGGGGAGCGCGCACTATGAAAGTCTGGGCGGTAGCCAACCAGAAAGGTGGCGTCGGCAAGACCACTTCCTCCATTGCACTGGCGGGCCTGCTGGCCGACGCCGGCAAGCGCGTGCTGATCGTCGATCTCGATCCCCATGGCTCGATGACCAGCTATTTCGGCCACGACCCCGACAGCCTGGAACACAGCGTCTTCGACCTGTTCCTGCACCAGGGCAACGTGCCGGAAGGACTGCCGGCCTCGCTGCTGCTGCCCACCAGCCACGAGAACATCCGCCTGCTGCCGTCGAGCACCGCGCTGGCCACTCTGGAGCGCCAGTCGCCCGGGCAGAACGGCCTGGGCCTGGTGATCGCCAAGAGCCTGGCGCAGCTGTGGAACGAGTTCGATCACGCGATCATCGACAGCCCGCCGCTGCTGGGCGTGCTGATGGTCAACGCCATGGCGGCCAGCCAGCACCTGGTGATCCCGGTGCAGACCGAGTTCCTCGCCCTCAAGGGGCTGGAGCGCATGGTCAACACGCTGAAAATGGTCAACCGCTCGCGCAAGCAGGCGCTGCCGTTCACCATCGTGCCGACCCTGTTCGATCGCCGTACCCAGGCATCCCTGGGGACTCTGCGGGTACTGCGCGACACCTACCCGGACACCCTCTGGCAAGCCTTCATACCCGTGGATACCAAGCTGCGCGACGCCAGCCGACTGGGCATGGTGCCGTCGCGCAACGACGGCAACAGCCGCGGCGTGATCGCCTACCGTGCGCTGCTCAAGCATCTGCTGGCCCATGTGCCGGCGAGCCAGGTAGCCTGAGCATGATGTCGTCGAGGGCGGTGGGTCCGAACAAAAGAATCCGACGGACAGGTTCAAGTCCCAGGGTCCAGCTGCCGATAGGTTGGACAGTCACCTTGCGCGGTCAACAATCATGAGTCGTTCCGCTACTGCCACGCGCCCCCAGCTTGCGCTGCAGTCCTACCTGGACTCGCTGCTGCAGGAGGCCACGTTCGAAGACCTCGCGCCGGAACCGGAGGTGCAGGCCCTTGCGCCGGCGCCTGTCGTGCTGGTCGTCAGCACCGTCGCCGAACCGGCGCCAGTGCTTGCCACGCAAACCATCGAGCCGCAGGCCCTGCTGGCGGAGGCGCCGGAAGCCAGCGTCAGCCTCGACGAGTTCGAGGCAGCCGTTCTGGAGGAGCAGGTGCGCGATGCTCGCCTGCAGGTTGCCCCCCGCGCGCCGGTTGCCGAGACGGAGCCCGTGGCGCTGTTCGACGCGCCGCTCGCCGCCGAGCCACCCGCACAGATGGGGCAGGTCATCGAACTGCACCAGCCGGGCAGCGCCGAACTGCCGGCCGCGCCCCTGGCGCTGCTGGACGATGGCCGCCCGGTATGGGCCGCCGAACCCTTCGAGTGCCTGTTGTTCGACGTTGCCGGCCTGACCCTGGCCGTGCCGCTGGTGTGCCTGGGCTCGATCTACCCGCTGGCGGGTCACGAGCTCACCCCGCTGTTCGGCCAGCCCGACTGGTTCCTCGGCATACTGCCGGGCCAGAACGGCAACCTGAAGGTGCTCGACACCGCGCGCTGGGTGATGCCCGAGCGCTACCGCGACGACTACCGCGAAGGGCTGCAATACGTGATTTCCGTGCAGGGCTACGAGTGGGGGCTGGCCGTGCACCAGGTCAGCCGCTCGGTGCGCCTGGACCCGTCCGAGGTGAAGTGGCGCAGCCAGCGCCAGCAACGCCCGTGGCTGGCCGGCACGGTGATCGACCAGATGTGTGCGCTGCTGGACGTCTCGGCCCTGGCCGAGCTGATCGCCAGCGGCGCGGCGAAGCGCCTGAAGCCCTGAGGCCTGGCGCCCATCCATTCAACGAAAGCCACCGCGCCCTAGGCGGCGCGGTACCAGAAGAGGCGAGGGGATATGAAGAAAACGTCAGCGCAAGGTGCCGAAGATCCGATTCTGCAGTGGGTCACCTTCCGCCTGGACAACGAGACCTACGGCATCAACGTGATGCAGGTCCAGGAAGTGCTGCGCTACACCGAGATCGCGCCGGTCCCGGGTGCCCCGAGCTATGTGCTGGGCATCATCAACCTGCGCGGCAACGTGGTCACCGTGATCGACACCCGCCAGCGCTTCGGCCTGGACCCGGCGCCGGTCTCGGACAATACCCGCATCGTCATCATCGAAGCCGACAAGCAGGTCGTGGGCATCCTGGTCGACAGCGTCGCCGAGGTCGTCTACCTGCGCCAGTCCGAGATCGAGACCGCGCCGAACGTCGGTAACGAGGAATCGGCCAAGTTCATCCAGGGCGTCTGCAACAAGAACGGCGAGCTGCTGATCCTGGTCGAGCTGGACAAGATGATGACTGAGGAAGAGTGGTCGGAGCTGGAGAGCATCTGAGGTGCTGATCGCCCTGGTCGTCCTCGGAATCGCCTGCGCGGGCCTGGCGATGGCCTGCGTCTGGCTGTCCGGTCGTCAGCGCGCCCAGGAGGCGCAGGCGGCGGAGCTGGCCAAGCAACTGGCCGTGTTCGAACAGCGCCTGAAGGAACAGGGCAAGCGCATGGAGTCCTACCAGCAGATCAATATCCGCATGGGCGAGGAGCTGCGCGAGCTGAGCAAGCAGGTCGCGCCGTTGCCCGAGCGGCTGGTACGCATCGAGCAGCGCGACCCCACCAGCCTCTCGTTCAGCCAGGCCGCGCGCCTGGTCGGCATGGGCGCCAGCCCCGAGGACCTGACCCAGAGCTGCGGCCTGTCCCAGGCCGAGGCCGAGCTGGTCGCCCGCTTGCACCAGGGCAAGCCGCGCGACTGACGTCCGCCGGTCCAACGCTCCTTCCCCGTGTATTGCCTGGCCCGAGCGAGGCGCGACGCCGCGTAGCCGCTTATCGGGAATCCTAATTTGTAGGATGTGCACTACATGTGTTTAGGACTTGTCTGATAAGAAAAGTGGCAAATCGTCGCTAAATTGGCCCCATCGAAACTTTCGTGAGGGTCCCTGACATGGCGACCATTTCGCGTCGGGCCATGGTGTTGTGCTCGCATCCGGGCCGACTGCTGAACTACAGCGTGTTGCTCAATCGCCTGGAGTTCTACCACCTGAGCCTCTGCCTGAATCTGGACGAAGTGCGCAAGGCGCTTTCCAGCCGGCAGCGCTACAGCCTGTTCATCCATGACGATTTCGTCCCGGGGCCGAGCGAACTGCTGAGCCTGAAGTCGCTGAGCCAGAGCAATGCGTTCCGCCAGTTCCTGCTGGTGGGGAACTACAGTGCCGAGGAGAAACGCGGCCTGTTCCAGTGGGCATGGGCCAATCGCGTGCCGCTGCTGGATGTGCTGGACAAGCCGATCTCGCTGGCGCAGCTGCGCGAAGTGACCAGCAGCATGGTGCTTTACCACAGCGAGGACGAGCGCCCGATCCGTTCGGCGGTGCGCGAGATCCGCGATTACGCCCCGGGTACAGACCATCCGCCGCTCCAGGCGGGAGGCGAGTGCCGCCGCTGAGACGCCTCAGTCGCGCCGCGAGCCCGGTCCTTCCAGCAACAGGGGCATCGCATCCGGCGCAGCTCCCGGCGCTTCGTTCAGGGGGCTCTTGCCCTTGAGGTACCAGGCGAAGGCGATGATCTCGGCGATGGTGCGGTAGAGCGCCTCGGGTATCGCGTCGCCCAGTTCCAGTCGTGCCAGCAGGCGCACCAGCTCGCCATTCTCGTAGATCGGTACTTCGTGGTGCCGGGCGATGGCGAGAATGGTTTCCGCCAGTTCGTCGTCGCCCTTGGCGGTGAGGGTCGGCGCACTCTGACCGTCGTAGTTGAGCGCGATGACCTGGCGTGGCGGTTTCCTGACTTTCTTCATGCCTTCTCGTCCACCCAGCGTTGTTCCACGGCCGTGCGTGCGCCCTGCGGCGGCTTGCCCTGGCGGCAGCTCAGCTCGCCGACGGTGAGGCCGGCGTCGTTCAGGCGCTGGCGCAGGGTGTTCAGTTCGCGGTCGATGAGGCTCGCGGTGGCGGCGCGTTCCGCCCAGAGCTGGCTGCCGATACTGCCGTGGGCGAGGGTGGCCTGTACCTGCAGCGGGCCCAGGCGCTCGAGATCGAAGGCCAGGTCGACGCGCCAGAGCGTGTCCCTCGGCGGCTGCTCGCGGTCGCTGCCCTGGCTGTCCTTTTCTTCCTGTTGAATGCGTATCTGGATCGGCACCATCTGGTGCTGCTGGCGCATCGGGATTTCCAGCTGCCAGGTATTGATCACCGTGCCGTCGGGCAGTACGTCGCTCTGCGCCAGGCTGCCGAGCTGGTGAGTCTGCAACCGCGATACCGCGGCGGCGGCCAGTTTCAGCAGGGCTTCCAGGTCGCCTTCCTCTTCCAGTTCCTGGCTCAACCGGGTGGGCAGCGGGAAGCTGGCCGGGGGCGGCGTGCGTCCGCCGGCCTGGCCGATCACGCCGAGGGCGTTGCGCACGAAGGCCGGCAGCGCCTGCGCCAGATTGTTGGCTCCGGCCAGGGCGTTGCCCGGCAGATTGCTCAGCACCGCGGCGGCTGTGCCTCCCTGCACGGCTGGCATCAGTTGGGCGATCAAGCGCAGCAGGTTGGCCTTGAGGTCCTGGGGCAGGTTGTCCGCGCCGCGCAGCAGCTGGGCTTCGAGGAAGGCGCCGCTGTGCTGGATGGCCTGGGCCACGCCTTTGGCATCGCTGAGCTGGCGCACGTCGGGGAGGGCGCCGAGCAGCTTGTCCACCGTCTGGCGCAGCTCCGGCGAGAGGTCCTGGCTGTCGCCGACGCCCCGCAGCGCCTTGAACAGGCCGTCCAGCGAACCCTGGCGGCTCTGCTGGGCGTTGAGTTGCAGGCTGAGGTCGAGCTGGTCGAGGCGGCTGTTCAGCGGCAGGAACTGCAGCGCCTGCTGGTCCTGCACCCGGGCGCTGAGCAGGCTGTTGAGGGGCAGCGGATTCGGCGATTCGATACTCAGCTGGCGGCCAGCCAGGGGTGTGTTGAACAGGGTCACCAGCACTTTATAGACCGCCTGTTCCGCCTTGCCCTGGGCAATCAGCTGGCTGGCGTCCACCTTGCCCTGGATCAGCGTGCCGACCGGCAGCAGGTCGAGGTCGAGGCTGCTCAGCGGCGCCTGGCTGATCCCGCCTGCGCTGGGCGTCGTCTGGTTGAGCAGAGTGGCGGCGAGGTTGGTCTGGGTCAGTGTCGCGAGTTGCAGGGTGCTGCCCTTGGGCAGCGCCTGCGGGCTTTCCGCCACGACCAGCGCTTGCTGTCCGCTGGCCATGGTCAGGCGTAGCAGCAGCTGGAAATTCACTTGCCCTTCACGTACCGCCAGCACTTCGGCGTTGGCCTTTTCGCCGGGCGGCAGCAGATCGCCCAGACTCTGCGCAAGCTTGAGCGTCAGCTCGGCCGTGTTCTGCGGGCTGCGCAGCGACGGCGTGGGCGGTAGCGGGCGCGAGGCGCCAATTTCGCTCGGCATCGGGTACCTGTAGGCGAAGGGACGGGGTTACGCCCAGTGTATCGGCGGGGGACACCGGCACTTTAGGCCGGCGGTCCGTTGTTTGCCTGTCGCGCCGATACCCAGCCATGGATAAGTGGACAGGCGTGGTGCCCGGATCGTCAAAACCATTAAGGCTGGCTTAATCATGGCCGAGCAGACTCTTTCGAAAGATGTCGATAGGGCTGGAAGGCCCTGCGACAGGGCTTTCAAGGATTGTTACCCGCTGGGGAAGGCTGCTTTGCTTTGAACCGTGCCTGCCTAGCAGAGTAATATTGCGTTTTCGTTGCCGCATGGAGCGCTGGCCGACCCAGGTGGAATGCAGTAATGACCTTTTCGGAATTGAAGCGCTTGTGGCGAATCGAGATGCTGGGGGGCGAGCAACGCCATTTCAGCTGGACACGCCTGTTCCGACGCTATCGCCAGCGCGCTCGCTACCGCTACATGTTCTGGTTCCGTCTTGCCCAGTTCCTCCATTCGAGCCCGCGACGCTTCTGGCAGAAGCGCGCCGAGCGCATGGGCGATCGCCTCGCCGAGCGCTTCGGCATCGAGATCCCGGTGACCATTCCGGTCGGCGAGGGCCTCTATATTCCCCACCTGGTCGGCATCGTGATCACCCGCAAGGCGGTGATCGGCAAGAACTTCAGCATCTTCCAGAACACCACCATCGGCCAGAAGTCCGATCGCAGCCGCACCATCGTGATCGGCGATAACGTCAGCATCGGCGCCAATGTCTGCATCATCGGCGACGGCCTGCGGATCGGCGACAACGTCACGATCGGCGCCTCGGCGTTCGTCAATCGCGACATCCCGGCCAACCACGCCTATATCTCGCGGCATACCCATAGCCTGATCGAGCAGCGGCACGGGCAATCGCCCATCAGCACCATGCACACCCGCAATACCCGCGACGAAGAGGCGCAGCCGCAGGACGGCAGCGCCGTGGAAGCTCGTTGCAGCGCCTGAGGGCGTTACACCCTGTCGAAAAACCTGACGTCGAGCGTAGGAACGGCTGTGTATAATGCGCCGCCCGTGGCCGTCCTTGGCGGTGCGGGCGGTATGGCCGCTTTTTTGCACCACTGACTGTTTTCTGCCCGACGGTTGCCGATGCCCTTGACCCATCCACTCCTCGAATCCGTGGCGCTCGCCTGCGAGCGGGATTGGCGCATGCTGTTCGAGCGTCTCGATTTGCGACTGGGCGCTGGCGAGATGCTACAGATCGTCGGTCCCAATGGCAGCGGCAAGACCAGCCTGTTGCGTCTGCTCAGCGGGCTGATGCAGCCCACCGCCGGTGAAGTGCTGCTCAACGGCAAGCCGCTGACCGAGCAGCGCCACGAATTGGCGCGGCTGCTGCTGTGGATCGGCCACGCCGCCGGCATCAAGGGCCTGCTGACCGCCGAGGAGAACCTCGCCTGGCTCTGCGCCCTGCACCAGCCGGCCAACCGCGATGCCATCTGGCAAGCGCTGGAAGCCGTCGGCCTGCGCGGTTTCGAGGACGTTCCCTGTCACACCCTGTCCGCCGGCCAGCAGCGTCGCGTAGCCCTGGCGCGCCTGTACCTGGATGCGCCGCCGCTGTGGATCCTTGACGAACCCTTCACCGCCCTGGACAAGCAGGGCGTGGCGCAGCTCGAAGAACATCTCGCTGGCCATTGCGAGCGTGGCGGTCTGGTCGTGCTGACCACCCACCACACGCTGGAACGCATGCCCGCTGGCTACCGCGCCCTGGACCTGGGCCAGCACGCACGGGAGGCGGCGCGATGAGCAACGTCTTCACCCTGCTGCTCGCCCGCGAAGCGCGCCTGCTGTTCCGCCGTCCGGCGGAGCTGGCCAATCCGCTGGTGTTCTTCGCCATCGTCATCGCGCTGTTTCCGCTTGCGGTCGGCCCCGAATCGGAAATGCTCAAGAACCTCTCGCCGGGGCTGGTCTGGGTCGCGGCATTGCTGGCGGTGCTGCTGTCGCTGGACGGCCTGTTCCGCAGCGATTTCGAGGATGGCTCCCTGGAACAGTGGGTCCTTTCGCCGCACCCCCTGCCACTACTGGTCCTGGCCAAAGTGCTGGCACACTGGCTGGTTTCAGGGCTCGCCCTGGTGCTGCTCTCGCCGTTGTTCGCCCTGATGCTGGGCCTGCCGGCGCGCTGCCTGCCGGACCTGCTGCTGTCGCTGCTGCTGGGCACGCCGATCCTGAGCCTGCTGGGCGCCGTGGGTGCCGCACTCACCGTCGGTCTCAAGCGAGGCGGCCTGCTGCTGGCCTTGCTGATCCTGCCGCTCTACATTCCGGTGCTGATCCTGGGCAGCGGAGCGCTGCAGGCGTCGCTGCAAGGGCTGCCCACCGCCGGGCACCTGCTGTGGCTGGCCAGCCTGACGGCGTTAGCATTGACGCTGACGCCCTTTGCCATCGCCGCCGGGCTGAAGATCAGCGTCGGCGAGTGAACGAACGATCGCCGGGCTGGGAAGCGGCACCGGCGGCAGACTAGAGCTTTGAATTACAGAGCCTGATGATGAACTGGACTTGGTTTCACAAGCTTGGCTCGCCCAAGTGGTTCTACGAGATCAGCGGACGCTGGCTGCCATGGTTCGCCGTCGCCGCGATCGTGCTGATGGTCGCCGGCACCGTCTGGGGCCTGGCCTTCGCGCCGCCGGACTACCAGCAGGGCAACAGCTTCCGGATCATCTATATCCACGTGCCCGCGGCGTTCCTCGCCCAGTCCTGCTACGTCATGCTCGCCGTGGCGGGCGCCATCGGGCTGATCTGGAAGATGAAGATCGCCGACGTCGCCGTGCAGTGCGCCGCGCCCATCGGCGCCTGGATGACCTTCGTCGCGCTGGTCACCGGCGCCATCTGGGGCAAGCCGACCTGGGGCGCCTGGTGGGTCTGGGACGCGCGCCTGACCTCGATGCTGATCCTGCTGTTCCTCTATTTCGGCATCATTGCCCTGGGCCAGGCCATCACTAATCGGGACAGCGCCGCCAAGGCCTGCGCGGTGCTGGCCATCGTCGGCGTGGTGAACATCCCGATCATCAAGTACTCGGTGGACTGGTGGAACACCCTGCACCAGCCGGCCACCTTCACCCTGACCGAAAAGCCGCCAATGCCGCCGGAGATGTGGATTCCGCTGCTGATGATGGTCGCCGGCTTCTACTGCTTCTTCACCGTGGTGCTGCTGATGCGCATGCGCCTGGAAGTGCTCAAGCGCGAAGCCCGCACGAGCTGGGTCAAGGCCGAGGTGGAGCGCGCGCTATGAGTTTCCAGTCTTTCTCCGATTTCCTCGCCATGGGTCACCATGGTCCCTACGTGTGGTCCGCCTACGCCATCTGCCTGGTGGTCCTGGCGATCAACGTCGTCTCGCCGATCGTGGCGCGCCGGCGTTACCTGCAAGAAGAGGCGCGTCGTCTGCGCCGGGAGGCCAGCAAGTGAATCCGGTCCGCAAGAAGCGTCTGTACATCGTCCTCGCCATCGTCGCTGGCGTTGGCGTCGCCGTCAGCCTGGCGCTGTCGGCCCTGCAGGAAAACATCAACCTGTTCTATACCCCGACCCAGATCGCCAACGGCGAAGCCCCGCATGACACGCGCATCCGCGCCGGTGGCATGGTGGAGAAAGGCTCGCTCAAGCGTTCGGCGGATTCGCTGGACGTGGAGTTCGTGGTCACCGACTTCGCCAAGGAAGTCACGGTGAAATACCGCGGCATCCTCCCGGACCTGTTCCGCGAAGGGCAGGGCATCGTTGCCCTCGGCAAGATCAACGAGGCCGGCGTACTGACCGCCGACGAAGTCCTGGCCAAGCACGACGAGAAGTACATGCCGCCGGAAGTCACCAAGGCGCTCAAGGACAGCGGCAAGCTGGAACACTACGAGGCCAGCCAGAACGGCGGCGCCGCAGCCCAGCAGGGGAGCAACTGACATGGTTCCCGAACTCGGTCATCTCTCGCTGATCCTCGCGCTGTGCATGGCGCTGGTGATGTCGTTCTTCCCGCTGATCGGCGCCTGGCGCGGCGATCGCCAGTGGATGAGCCTGGCGCGCCCGGCAGCCTGGGGGCAGTTCGCCTTTCTGCTGTTCTCTTTCGGCTGCCTGACCTGGGCCTTCCTCCACGATGATTTCTCGGTGGCCTACGTCGCCAGCAACTCCAACAGCGCGCTGCCGTGGTTCTACAAGTTCAGCGCCGTGTGGGGCGCGCACGAAGGCTCGCTGCTGCTCTGGGCGCTGATCCTGGGCGGCTGGACCTTTGCCGTGTCGGTTTTCTCCCGTCAGTTGCCCGAAGTGATGCTGGCCCGCGTGCTGGCCGTGATGGGCATGATCAGCACCGGTTTCCTGCTGTTCCTGATCATCACCTCCAACCCCTTCAGCCGCCTGCTGCCGCAGGTGCCGGCCGACGGCAACGACCTCAACCCGCTGCTGCAGGACCCGGGCCTGATCTTCCACCCGCCGATGCTCTACATGGGCTACGTGGGCTTCTCGGTGGCGTTCGCCTTCGCTATCGCCGCGCTGCTCGGCGGTCGCCTCGACGCCGCCTGGGCGCGCTGGTCGCGTCCGTGGACCCTGGTGGCCTGGACCTTCCTCGGCATCGGCATCGTGCTCGGCTCCTGGTGGGCCTACTACGAGTTGGGCTGGGGCGGCTGGTGGTTCTGGGACCCGGTGGAAAACGCCTCCTTCATGCCCTGGCTGGTGGGCACCGCGCTGATCCACTCGCTGGCGGTGACCGAGAAGCGCGGGGTGTTCAAGAGCTGGACCGTGCTGCTGGCCATCGCGGCCTTCTCGCTGAGCCTGCTGGGCACCTTCCTGGTGCGCTCCGGCGTACTGACCTCGGTGCACGCCTTCGCCTCGGACCCCGAGCGCGGCGTGTTCATCCTGGCCTTCCTGCTGCTGGTGGTCGGAGGCTCGCTGACGCTGTTCGCCCTGCGCGCGCCGGTGGTCAAGAGCCAGGTCGGCTTCGCCCTGTGGTCCCGCGAGACCCTGCTGCTGGGCAATAACCTGGTGCTGGTGGTGACCGCCTCGATGATCCTGCTGGGCACCCTCTATCCGCTGGTGCTCGACGCCATCAGCGGCGCCAAGCTGTCGGTCGGCCCGCCGTACTTCAACGCGCTGTTCGTGCCGCTCATGGCCATCCTCATGCTGGCCCTGGCGGTCGGCGTGCTGGTGCGCTGGAAGGACACCCCGACCCGCTGGCTGCGCAACATGCTCACCCCCGTGCTGATCGGCACCGTGGTGCTGGGCGGCCTGGGCAGCTTCCTGTATGGCGAGTTGCACTGGGAAGTGCTCAGCGTGTTCATGCTGGCCGCCTGGGTGGTGCTGGCCGGCGTGCGTGACTTCTTCGACAAGGTCCGCCACAAGGGCGTGATCGCCGGCGCCGCCGGCCTGAACCGCAGCTACTGGGGCATGCAGCTGGCGCACTTCGGTATCGCCATCTGCGCCATCGGCGTGGTGCTGACCAGCCAGTTCAGCGCCCAGCGCGACCTGCGCATGGCGCCGGGTGAATCGGTCGAGCTGGCCGGCTACCAGTTCCGCTTCGAGGGCACCCATCACTTCGAAGGCCCGAACTTCACTTCCGACAAGGGCACCGTCCGTGTGACCCGCAACGGTTCTGAAGTCGCGACCCTGCACCCAGAGAAGCGCCTGTACAGCGTGCAGAACTCGATGATGACCGAGGCCGGCATCCACGGCAGCCTGACCCGCGATCTCTACGTCGCCCTGGGCGAGCCGCTGGACAACGGCGCCTGGGCCGTGCGCGTGCACATCAAGCCGTTCGTGCGCTTCATCTGGCTTGGCGGCCTGATGATGGCCCTGGGTGGCGTGCTGGCGGCGCTCGACCGCCGCTACCGCCTGAAAGTGAAAACGCGTGTACGCGAAGCCCTGGGCTTCGCCGGACAGGGAGCCTGAGTGTGAAGCGTGCGATCCTGCTGTTGCCCCTGGCGATCTTCCTGGTCGTCGCGGTATTCCTCTTCCGCGGTCTGTGGCTGGACCCCAGCGAGCTGCCCTCGGCGCTGATCGGCAAGCCGTTCCCAGCGTTCTCCCTGCCCAGCGTTACCGAGCCGGGCAAGACCTATACCGAGGCCGATATCAAGGGCAAGCCGGCGCTGGTCAACGTCTGGGGCACCTGGTGCCCGACCTGCCGCTTCGAGCACCCGGTGCTCACCGATCTCGCCGCCAAGGGCGTGGTGATCTACGGCATCAACTACAAGGATGACGGAGTCGCCGCACAGAAGTGGCTCAAGGAGCTGCACAATCCCTACCTGCTGAACATTGCCGATGCGCAAGGCACCCTGGGCCTGGACCTGGGTGTCTACGGCGCGCCGGAGACCTACATCATCGACAAGGACGGCATCATCCGCCACAAGCTGGTCGGCGCCGTCGACGAGAAGGTCTGGCGTGAACAACTGGCGCCGATCTACCAGGGTCTGGTCGACGAGGCGGAGGGCAAATGAAGCGTCTGCTTACTGCCGCTGCGCTCGGGCTGTGCCTCACCGGTATTGCCCAAGCTGCCATCGACACTTACGAGTTCGCCAATGACGCCGAGCGCGCGCGCTTCCGCGACCTGACCACCGAGCTGCGCTGCCCCAAGTGCCAGAACCAGGACATCGCCGACTCCAACGCGCCGATCGCCGCCGACCTGCGCAAGCAGATCTACACCCAGATGGCGGCCGGCAAGAGCAACCAGCAGATCGTCGACTACATGGTCGACCGCTACGGCGAATTCGTCCGCTACAAGCCCGAGGTCAGCGAGCGCACCTGGCTGCTCTGGTTCGGCCCCGCCGCACTGTTGGGCCTGGGCGTGATCGTGATCGGCGCCATCGTCGTGCGCCGTCGCCGCCCCGCCGCCGACACCTCCACCACGCTGTCCGCCGAGGAGCAGGCGCGTCTCGACCACTTGCTGGATAACCAAGACAAATGATCGATTTCTGGCTCGCCGCCGGCCTGCTGTTGCTGGTGGCCCTGGCATTCCTGCTCATTCCGCTGCTGCGTGGCCGTCGCGCCCAGGCCGAGGAAGACCGCACCGCCCTCAACGTCGCCCTGTACCAGGAGCGCCTGGCCGAACTCACCACCCAGCGTGACAACGGTACCCTCGACGACGCCCAGCTCGAAGCCGGGCGCGCCGAAGCTGCCCGTGAGCTGCTGGCTGATACCGAAGGTGCCGCCGATGACCGCCGCTCCCGCCTGGGGCGCGCTGCGCCGCTGCTGGTGGCGCTGGTCCTGCCGTTCCTCGGGCTCGGTCTGTACCTGCACTGGGGCGCCAGCGACAAGGTCGCCCTGGCCCGCGAATTCGCCACCGCGCCGCATTCCATGGAAGAAATGACCACTCGCCTTGAGCGCGCGGTCCAGGCCCAGCCGGACTCCGCCGAGGGCTGGTACTTCCTCGGCCGCACCTACATGACCCAGAACCGCGCCGCCGATGCCGCCAAGGCCTTCGAGCAGGCCGCACGCCTTTCTGGCCGCCAGCCGGAAGTGCTCGGCCAGTGGGCCCAGGCGCTGTACTTCGCCGGCGACAAGGCGCTGACCCGGCAGGTCCGCGACCTGGCCGACGAAGCCCTGAAGAAGGACCCGCAGGAGGTCACCACCCTCGGCCTGCTCGGCATCGCCGCCTTCGAGGACGAGAAGTACGCCGACGCCATCGACTACTGGGGCCGCCTGGTCGCCGTGCTGCCGCAGGACGATCCGTCCCGCAGCGCCATCGCCGGTGGTATCGAACGCGCCCGCCAGCGCATGGTCGAGATGGGCCAGACGCCGCCGCAAGCGCCGGTCGCTGCCGCTACCGAGGGCGTGACCCTGAAGGTGAAGGTCGACCTCACCGCCGCCGTGAAGGGCCAGGTCAAGCCGGACGACAGCGTGTTCGTCTTCGCCCGCGCGGTGAGCGGCCCGCCGATGCCGCTGGCGGTGAAGCGCCTGAAGGTGTCCGACCTGCCCAGCGAGGTTTCCCTCAGCGATGCCGACGCGATGATGCCGCAGCTCAAGCTCTCGCAGCACCCGCAGGTGCAGCTCGTCGCGCGGATCTCCCGTGCCGGCAATGCCATCACCGGCGAATGGATCGGACGCAGCGAAGCGTTGTCTACTGCCAACGCGGGCGAGCAGAGCGTGACCATCGACAGCCCGGACCAGAAGTGATCGAACAGGGGAGGGGCGTGATGAAAGGCAGACTGTTGGCGTTGAGCGCGATGCTGGTACTGGGTGGCTGCGTGGTGCATCCGCAGCAGCCGGAGCAGCCGCCCACGCAGCCTCCGGCATCGACCCATCCGACCACCCCGACGCCGCCGCCCAAGACCTCGAGTTCGCCGATCACCCCGCAGCCATCCCAGGCGCCGGCGGCCAAGCGTCCCACGCAATTCGCTCCGCCGCCGGGCGGCAAGGGCCGCTGGGATGCGAGCCTGGGGGTCTATGTGATCCAGGGCCAGAAAGACCTCTATTACCGCCAGCGCACCTACTACCACTGGGACAACGGCTGGTACTGGGGCGTCGGCCCGCAAGGCCCCTGGACTGAAACCGACAGCAGCGGCGTGCCGCCGGGGCTGACGCGCAAGTACGCCCAGTAACGCGCTTCTCGTAGGAGCGGACCTTGTCCGCGATGATTTCCCCGCCGCTCCGGCCAACCAGGGATCGCGGCTCGCCAATCGTGGAGAAGGTCCGCTCCTACGCACCCTGAACATCTACCGGCATCGTCAATCAAACGTGCCCATCTCCGTTCCCACCTCAATCACCTCCACCCAGCTGCGCATTGCCTTGGCCGCCGGGGCTGACGCGCAAATACGCCCAATAGTCCGCTACTACGCACCCTGAACGCGTAGCGGCATCGTCAATCGAACGTGCCCATCTCCGTTCCCATCTCGATCACCTCCACCCGGTTGCGGCCACTGCCTTGGGCGCCGGGGCTGACGCGCAAATACGCCCAGTAGCGCGCTTCTCGTAGGAGCGGACCTTGTCCGCGATCATTTCCCCGCCGCTCCGGCCAACCAGGAATCGCGGCTCGCCAATCGCGGACAAGGTCCGCTCCTACGCACCCTGAACGCGTAGCGGCATCGTCAATCGAACGTGGCCATCTCCGTTCCCATCTCGATCACCTCTACCCGGTTGCGGCCACTGCCTTGGCCGGCAGCGCGCCACCGGGGGCTGACGCGCAAATACGCCCAGTAATGCGTGCTTCTCGTAGGAGCGGACCTTGTCCGCGATCGTTTCCCCGCCGCTCCGGCCAACCAGGGATCGCGGCTCGCCAATCGCGGACAAGGTCCGCTCCTACGCACCCTGAACATCTACCGGCATCGTCAATCAAACGTGCCCATCTCCGTTCCCGCCTCGATCACCTCCACCCGGTCGTGGCCACCGCCTTGGCCGGCGGCGTGCCGCCGGGGCTGACGCGCAAATACTCCCAGTAGCGCGCTCCTACGCACCCTGAACGCGTAGCGGCATCGTCAATCGAACGTGCCCATCTCCGTTCCCACCTCGATCACTTCCACCCGGTTGCGGCCACTGGCCTTGGCCCGGTACAGCGCCTTGTCCGCAGCCGCGTAGAGACACGCATAGGTGCCCGGCACGCCGCTGTCCAGGCAGGCGATGCCGAAACTGGCGGTCAGGTAGAGCAGGCCGTCCTTCATTGGCAGCGGGGTTTCCTCCAGTAGCCGGCGGACCTTCTCGGCGATCAACCGTGCCTGGGGCTGTGAAGTATCCGGCAGCAACAGCAGGAACTCTTCGCCGCCCAGGCGCGCCACGCTGTCGCCATTGCGCGTGTGGTTGCGCAACAGGCTGGCGGTATGGCGGATCACTTCGTCGCCCAGCGGGTGGCCGTAGCGGTCGTTGATGAACTTGAAATGATCCAGGTCCACCATGAGCAGGCTGATGGGGGCCGGCTGCCGGGCCGCGCGGGACAGCTCCATGTCCACCAACTGGTCAAACTGGCGGCGGTTGAACAGCCCGGTCAGCGGATCATGGCCGGCCAGGTATTCAAGTTGCCGGTTCTTTTCCTCCAGCTCCAGCCGCTGCTGGCGGAGGAACTTACGCTGGCGCAGGTTGCGCACATGGCCATGCCAGAGGATCAGCGAGAGGATCACGCCGATACCGCAGATGGTCAGGCCGCCCATCTGGTTGGAAAGCCGCAGCTGCGGGTTGGCCTGGGTGAAGGTCATCACCAGCTCGAATGCGGCCAGCGCGAGGATGTAGAGGATCACCGCCAGACGCGGACGCAACAGGATGATCAGCGCGGTGGCCACCGAGGCCATGAGGAAGGGCGTGATGCTGCTGGTGACCTGCTGGTCCGCGCCGGTGATGGCGACGCCGAAGCCCAGTACCAGGGAAGCTCCCAGCACGGTGAGCAGTTGCATGTACCACAGCGGCGCGTCGCGGCGGGACGGGGAGGCGAGCCAGGCGAGGATGCCCAGCAGGCTGAACAGCAGCGCCATCGTGGCGTGCACGCGGATGATGTCCATCCGCCAGCCGTCATGTTCGGGGCTCGAACCCTGCAGGTTGAGCCAGAACACGACGATATGGATCAGGTCGAACGGCACGGCCAGCGCGGCTGAAAAGGTCAGGCGCCGGAGGTTTTCCCGGGCGATGGGCTGCGCCAGCGTATCGTTGATCGCGATGGCGTGGTGCAGACGCTGCTGCAACGTCCTGGACACGGGCTCGGGTCCTCCTGCGCGGGTGCCGGGCAGTTGCAGGATAGACAGGCTGCGCGATGCTGTCGTGGGGATCGAGTGACGTGGTGACTGATGAGTCACGTGGGATAGTCAGAGCCCGCCATAAAGAAACATCTGGGTTGAGCAACAAATTGGCCTGGAACATTGTCGGATAATCCCTCCGCGGGCATAGTCCGCAACCCAATTCGTTCAAGGGGCCCCAAGGATCACGCCATGAATAGAGTGCAACGCCTGTCGGCGGAACAAGGTCTGGATGCGGAGCGCGCGCTGCTGGACTCTACCTTCGCCGGCCAGCGCGACAGCGGCCTGCTGTTCTGGCGCCCGCGGGAGCAATCCCTGGTGATGCCCCGCCGCCTGAGTCGCCTGGAAGGCTTTGCCAGTGCCGAGAACGCCTGTGCGGAACTGGGTTGGCCGATTGCCCTGCGCGATACTGGCGGCGAGCCGGTGCCGCAATCCGCCGCGGTGCTCAACGTGGCGCTGGTCTATGCGATCCCGCCCAGCGACAACGAGCAGACGCGCATCGAGACCGCCTACCTGCGCCTCTGCCAACCGCTCTGCGACTGGCTGGCCGCGCTCGGCCTCGATCCGGGTCTGGGGGAAGTGGAGGGCGCTTTCTGCGATGGTCGCTATAACGTCAACCTGGCGGGGCGCAAGCTGGTCGGCACCGCCCAGCGCTGGCGCCGCCGGCCGAGCGATGGCCGCTACGTGGTACTGGCCCACGGTGCCATCCTGATGGAGAACCAGCGCGAGCCGATGGTCGCCGCGGTCAACGCCTTCTACGAGAACTGCGGACTCGAGGTTCGCGTGCGCGCCACCAGCCATGTGGCGCTGGGCGAACGCTACGAGCAACCCTGGGATCAGGTGGATGCACTGGCCGGGCAGTTCCAGCGCCATCTGCTGGCTGAAGGCATAGCGCTGGATGTGTGACCGGAATCTGTACGACATGGGTGGATCTTCGCTTCGCCCCAACCCTTCCAAGGAGTCTTGATACATGGAACATGGGACGAATTACCTGCAGTCCACGGTGGTCTTCCTGATCGCCGCAGTGTTCATGGTGCCGTTGGCCAAGCGCCTGCAACTGGGTGCTGTGCTGGGCTACCTGCTCGCCGGGGT
Organism: Pseudomonas sp. PDNC002; assembly: GCF_016919445.1. Taxonomy (NCBI): domain Bacteria; kingdom Pseudomonadati; phylum Pseudomonadota; class Gammaproteobacteria; order Pseudomonadales; family Pseudomonadaceae; genus Pseudomonas; species Pseudomonas sp. PDNC002. Next base: position 3,100,275 of record NZ_CP070356.1, read on the forward strand.
GATCATCGGGCCGTACCTGCTGGGCCTGATCGACAACCCGGACAGCGTCGCCAGCCTGTCCGAGCTGGGCGTGGTATTGCTGCTCTTCATCATCGGCCTGGAGCTGTCGCCCAAGCGCCTGTGGGTGATGCGCAAGCAGGTGTTCGGCGTGGGACTCGCGCAGGTGCTGCTCACCGCGCTGGCCCTGGCGAGCCTGGCGGTGCTGGTATTCGAGCTGCCGCTCAATACCGCCGTGGTGATTGGTGGCGGCCTGGCGCTGTCGTCCACTGCCTTCGGCCTGCAGATCCTCGCCGAGCGCAAGGAACTCAACAGCCCCTACGGACGTCTGGCATTCGCCATCCTGCTGTTCCAGGACATCGCCGCGATCCCGCTGATCGCCATGATCCCGCTGCTGGGCGCGCGCGCCGATTCAGGTGCGCCTGGGGGGGACCTGGCCCACGTCATGGAAGTGGTCGGCAGCATCGCCGTGGTGGTGATTGGTGGCCGCTTCCTGCTGCGTCCGGTGTTCCGCTCGGTGGCGCGTACCGGCCAGGCCGACCTGTCCACCGCCACCGCATTGCTGGTGGTGGTCGGGACCGCGTGGCTGATGGAAGAGGCCGGCGTCTCCATGGGCCTGGGCGCCTTCCTCGCCGGCCTGCTGCTGGCCGATTCCGAATACCGCCATGAGCTGGAAGCGCAGATCGAGCCGTTCAAGGGCCTGCTGCTGGGGCTGTTCTTCATCAGCGTGGGCATGAGCGCCGACCTGAGCCTGCTGAAAAGCGAACCGATACGGGTGATCGGCCTGACCCTGTTGCTGGTGGCGATCAAGCTGCCGCTGCTGTTCCTCATCGGACGGCTGGCTGGCGGGCTGGACAAGGTATCCGCGATCCGTCTCGGCGTGCTGCTGGGGGCTGGCGGCGAGTTCGCCTTCGTGGTGTTCAAGCTGGCGCTGGCCCAGGGCCTGCTGGATGCCGACCTGCATGCGCTGCTGGTGCTGGGCATCACCCTGTCGATGGCGATGACTCCGCTGATGGTGCTGGCCCTGGCGCGTGGCATCAAGCCCAAGCCGGCCGTGCTGCGCGAGCCTCCGCCGGAATACCGCCAGTTGCCCGACGATGCGCCGCGCGTGGTGATCGCCGGTATGGGCCGGATGGGCCAGGTGGTCGCTCGTATCATGCGTGCCCAGGGCGTGCCCTTCGTGGCGCTGGACACGTCGGTGGACACCATCGAATTGACCCGCAGTTACGGCAACATCCCGATCTTCTACGGTGATCCGCTGCGCCCGGAGATTCTCCGCGCCGCCCAGGTGGAGAAGGCCGAATTCTTCGTCGTCGCCACCGACGATCCGCAGACCAACATCGAGACCGCGCGGCTGGTGCGCAAGCTCTACCCGCACATCAAGGTCATCGGCCGGGCACGCAACCGCCAGCACGTCTATCACCTGCTGGACGTCGACGCGACGCCGGTGCGCGAGACCTTCCACTCCAGCCTGGAGATGAGTCGCCTGTTGCTCACCGGCCTTGGCTTGAACGAAGAACAGGTGGGCGCGCGCATCCGCCGCTTCAAGCGCCACGACGAAGCGGTGCTGATGGCCCAGTATCGCGTCTACGACGACGAGAAGGCGGTGATCCAGACCGCCCGCGAAGCGCGCAAGGAGCTGGAAACCTTGTTCGAGGCGGATCACCTGGAAGACCAGGGCATCGGCCACCACTGACCGGCCATTCCGCGCATCGATAGTGCTGGGGCGGACCGTCCGCCCCGGCGCATCCTCGGGCCTTTGCAACGGAGGCCCTTCGATGAGCGACTACCGCACTTTCACCCGTGAAGACCGCGACGGCGTAGCCGTGGTGAGCTTCCAGCACCCGCCGATCAACCTGATCGACCGCGCGATGGTCATCGACCTGCTGCACCTGGCCGATGAACTGGAGCGCGATGGCGATACCCGCGTCGTGCTGTTCCGCAGTGCCAACCCGGACTTCTTCCTCGCCCACTACGATCTAGGCAGCCAGCTCGACGCGCCGCCGATGAAGCTGCCGGCCGGCATGGTCAGCCCGCTCAGCGCGCTGTTCAGCCGTTTCAGCCGGCTGCCGCAGGTGACCATCGGTGAGCTGAGCGGCCGCGCCCGCGGCGCCGGCAGCGAATTCCTGCTGGCGCTGGACATGCGCTTCGCCTCCCGTGAGCGTGCGCTGCTCGGTCAGCCTGAAGTGGCCGTCGGCCTGTTGCCGGGCGCGGGCGGTACGGTGCGATTGGCGCAACTGCTGGGGCGGGGCAGGGCGCTGGAGGTCTGCCTGGGCGGCGAGGATTTCGACGCGGACACGGCCGAACGCTACGGCTGGATCAACCGCGCCGTGGCGGATGCCGAGCTGGGGGACTTCTGTGATCGGCTGGCGCGACGCATCGCCACTTTCCCGGCGGCGGGTGTCGCCCATGTGAAGGCGGTGGTGGAGCAGGTGGTGGCGGCGGATCAGACGGCACTGGTGGAGGAATCGCAGCGCTTCGTCGGTGACATGTCCGCACCCGGAACGGTGGAGCGGGTGCGCTGGATGATGGACAACGGTGGCCAGCGGGACGGGGAGCTCGAACGCGACCTGGGGGCCGCGCTCGGGCGGTATCCGCAGGCCGTCGATTGAGTCAGGCGGCTACCTTCCCCAGCACCGGCACACCCTGCAGCGGCTCGGCCAATTGGCGCTTCACGGCGGGCAGCGGCTGGCGGCTTGCCGCGGGGCGACGGTCCGGGATGCGGATGGCGGCTTTCGGCGAGCGCAGGGTCAGGAGGGTGATGACGCTGATCAGCAGCACGGTGGCGAGCACCACGCTGGCCAGGGCGACGTACAGCAGCAGCTCAACCAGGGAGCCGACGAGCAACAGGAAATCGAGAATGACTTGCATGGTGGTGTCCTCTTGACGATCCGTTGGGGGCGTCTCGCGAGTAGCTCGTTCGCCCCTGCGGCCCGACTGCGGGGCCGGCGAATCTCCTGCCAGCGAGTTGATGGGGCAAAGATGCCGCGCACGGACTATCAAGAGAACTGAATGTGTCGACTGGTGACTATCGACGTTATCGATAGCGGCTGGAAGTCGCGTGGTAGAGAGGTTCTGGCTCGTGGGAAGACACCGCGCTCCTGCAACGTCAACAGCCCCTCACCCTAACCCTGGCTGCGCGCCCCCGCTCCTCAAGCGGGAGAGGGGACCGTTCGGTGCAGGATGAGATCACAGCGTCAGCCGGCGCGGTCTGCGCCCTCTCCTCCTGGAGCGGGGCGCGCAGCCAGGGTTGGGGTGAGGGCACGGAATTGGCACCGATTCCGCCGACGAAGACAGCCTCGCTGTCAGAAATACCGGATCAGAACTTCTCGCCCGGCTGCAGGAAGCGCCATTGGCCGGCGGGCAGCTTGCCCATGGCTACGCCGCCCAGGCGCAGTCGGCGGATCGAGACGGCATGCAGGCCGACCGCGCGGCACATGGCGGCGATCTGCCCGGGACGGAACTGCTTGCCGGCGAAGCGCAGGCGGGTCTCGCTCTGCCAGCTGACCTTCAGCGGTGGCAGCTCGCGGCCATCGATGACCAGGCCGCGACAGAGGCGCTTGAGACCGTTGTCGGCGATCTGGCCGGTCACCTCGACCACGTACTCGTGTTCGAGTTTGTCCGCCTCGTCCACCAGGCGGCGCTGCACGCCACGGCTCTGGGTATACACCAGCAGGCCGCTGGCATCGGTTTCCAGCGGCGTGGTGTTGAGTTGGTGGCCGAAGTGCTTGCGCAGCAGGCGTTGCTGCAGGTTGTCCTCGCCCCAGCGCTTGTCCGGCGTCAGCAGTTGCTGCGCGGAGTTGGCGCCGTTGCCGCTGCCGAAGCCGACCGGCTTGTGCACCAGGATGGTCACCGGGGGAATCGGCTCGGGCGAGGCGCCGGGCAGCAGTTCGATGCGCTGGGTATCGACCTTGAATTGCGGCTCCTCCACGCGCTGGCCGTCCACGGTGACCCAGCCGCCCTCGATGTACAGCTCGGCTTCGCGGCGCGAACAGGGCAGCAGCTCGGCGAGGCGCTTGGAGAGGCGGATGGCTTCGGACATGACGGGTAACCAGAGAATGGAAAGCGGCCATTGTAACCGCAAGCCGGCGGAATGATCCGCGCCATCGCCGGTCACAGCTTCTGACGAAGCGGCGAGGAAGCACGATGCGGATCACCCTGATCGACGGGCTGGGCTGGGACCTGGACGAACACGGCAGCGGCGGCCTGACCAACAAACGCGGCGACAAGGTGCACCTGCGCCAGGGCGACATGGACGGGGCATGCGGGCCCTACTGCCTGGTGATGGCGATGCTCGCCCGCAACCAGCTCGCTCGTCGCCAGGCCAAGGGATTGGTGCCGGTGGATTCGCGGACGCGCTACGGGCGGCTGATGGAAGCGCTGAACGAGCACGAGACGCTGGTGCGGGTCGGCACCACCGGCGCGGACCTGCTGGAACTGCTCAAGGTCATCAGCGACAAGGAATACCGCGTCGAGCGCGGCAATGGCGTGCGGATGGTCGAACTGACGCGCCGCCACCTGGAGGAAAACATCCCGGTGGTGCTCGGTTTCCACGGCCGCAAGGACAGCGACATCCGCCACTGGTGCCTGGCGGTGGGGATGAGCGACGACGCCTTCTTCCTTCTCGACCCGGCCCATGATCTGCAGCGCGGCCTGGCCTGGAATGCGGTGCTCACCACCCAGGCCCACGGCTCGCGCTTCGGTTATCGCTACCTCAACGCCAAGGGCACCTGGGCGGTGACGCTCAAGGAGATGGTGGCGCTGCTCTGAGTCGTTCCTGTCGAAGGGCGCTCAGCGGCTGAAGCGGAACAGGTTGAATCCGCCGAATGGCTCCGGGACCAGCAGCACGAAGCCGTCGTAGGAATTGCGCACCACGCCGACCACGTCGCTCTCGCGCGCCGCCGCCTTTTCCAGGCCGCTGTAGCCGACTTGCGGATCATCGTTGACCGAGGCGCCGCCGATGAACACCAGCTGCTTGTCGTCCAGGCGTTGCAGGTAGCCGCTGATGCGCTGCGAGCTGCTGGTCTTCTCCAGGAACAGGCCCTTGGGCGTCTGCCGCAGCGAACATTTGAAGTTCGGGTAGCCGTACAACGCTTTCGATTCGATCTGCACCGAGCGGCACTTCCAGTTGCCGGCGAGGGCGGCGTCGGTCAGCGGCTCCGGGTCTTCCAGCACGATGCGGTAAAGGTTCAGCGCCTCGTTGCGGGTGGTTTCGTCTTCGCTCTGCTGGAGCTGGTCGAGCAGTTGCTTGACCTGGGTGTCCAGGCTGGTCAGGCGCTGCTGGTCGGCGGCGTTGATCACGGCGGGCCAGGTCGGGGCGGTTTCTTCGGCGAAAGCCAGCGGGGAGAGCAGCAGGCCGGCAGCCAGCAGGGCGGCGGAGAGGGAGCAGCGTTTCGACATCGGAAGCATTCCATGCAGGATGATTGCCCGCGGCCCGTGCCGCGGGCGCGGGCGCGGGGTCAGGAAATGGGTTGCTCGGGCGGTTCCACGGGCGCCGCGGTGGGCGCCTCACGCTCGTGTACCCAGGACATGAACAGCTCGTAGCCCAGGGCCAGCACCACCGGGCCGACGAACAGGCCGATGATGCCGTTGCTGAGCATGCCGCCCAGGGCGCCGATCAGGATCACCGCCATCGGCACCTTGCTGCCACGGCCGAACATCAGCGGCTTGAGCACGTTATCGGAGAGGCCGCCGGCCACCGTCCAGACGGTGAACAGGATGGCCACCAGCAGTGAGTCGTTGGTCATGAACACATAGGCGATCGCCGGCAGGGTGATCAGCACCACCGGCAACTGGGTGATGCCCAGCAGCAGTACGCCCAGGGCCAGCAGGCCGGCGCCGGGAATCCCCATGACGATGAAGCCCAGGCCCAGGATCAGGGTCTGGATGAAGGCCACGCCCACCACGCCCTGAGCCACCGCGCGGATGGTGCCGGTGCACAGCTCCGCCAGGCTGGGGCCGCGGTCCGGGCCGGAGATGCGGATGGCGATGTCGCAGGCGGTGCGACTGCCCAGCTTGCCGTAGGCCATGATGATTCCGGCGATGATGAAGGCGGCGAGGAACTGCATCAGGCCCATGCCGACGCCGGCGGCCTGGCCGGCGACTTTCTTCGCCACGCCTTGCAGGTGCGGCGCCAGTTGGTGCGCCACGCCCATGAAGTCGGTGGCCACGCGCTGCCAGAAGGGATAGACGTACTGGCCGATCACCGGCCAGTGCTGCACCGAATCCGGCGGCAGCGGAATCTGCAGGGTGCGGTTCTGGATGGCGTGCACCAGGTCACGCACCGAATCGGCCATGGACAGCCCGATCACCACCACCGGCACCAGCAGGATCACCAGGCCCAGCACCACGATCAGGGTCGCCGCGCTGTTCGGCCGCTCGCCCAGCCAGCCGCTGAGCAACTGGTGCAGCGGGTAGAGGGTGATGGCGAGAATCACCGACCAGAGCATCAGGTCGAGGAAGGGATGGAAGATGCGGAAGCAGAAGAGCGCCAGTAAGAGAATCAGGCCGGCGCGGATCAGCACGTCGAGCAGATTGCGCGATAGCAGCTTTTCCGGAGAGGGCATCATGGGGGTGCTCCTTGCAAGGGACCGCGGTTCGGTCCAGTCCTAACTATCGGCGGACTCTGCCCGAGTGCAAGGTGATCAGGCAATAAAGGATGTTCGGAATTGCGGAGGGCGTTGCGTGAAGCGGGGGGAGCGAAGAGCAGGCAGCCTGCCGTGAGCGGCAGGCTTGCCCGAAGGAATTACTTCTTGCCGAGCGTGATGTGGCGGCTCGGAGCGCCGTAGTTCTGACCGGTGACGCCCTTGGCGATCTGCTGGATCTCACCGCCGGACTTCAGGAAGGCGGCTACCTGGTCAGCCAGCGCTTCGCTGGTGGCGGTAGCGGCGGGGGCTTTGGGGGCGGCTTTCTGGCGGGTGGAGGGCTTCGTGGTCATATCTGCCATACCTGTCTGCGCAAATTGGCCGCCCATTGTACATCAAACGAGCAGCTTTCGGGGTGACAATGGTACGAGCGGTTCCTTTCCATCGCTCGACGTTCATCCGCGATGCTACCCTCTGCCGCCTGTCCCGGCCGTTTCGAGCCCACCATGTCCCTGTTGTCGTCCCGCCAGCGCAATGCCCTGCGCCTTGCCCGTTCGTTCCTGGCGCCGTACCGCTGGCGTGCCGTCGGCGCGCTGCTGGCGCTGTTGTTCACCGCCGCCATCACCCTGTCGCTGGGGCAGGGCATCCGCCTGCTGGTGGACCAGGGTTTCATCACCCAGTCCGAGCAGTTGCTGGGGCGCGCCATCGGTATCTTTTTCCTGCTCGTACTGTGCCTCGCGGTGGGCACGTTCGTGCGCTTCTACCTCGTGTCCTGGATCGGCGAGCGCTTCGTCGCCGACATCCGCCAGCGCGTGTTCGACCACCTGATCGAGCTGCATCCGGGTTTCTACGAGAACAACCGTGCCTCGGAAATCCAGTCGCGCCTGACCGCCGACACCACGCTGCTGCAGTCTGTGATCGGCTCCTCGCTGTCCATGGCGCTGCGCAACGTGCTGATGCTGCTGGGCGGGGTGATCCTGATGTTCTTCACCAACGCCAAGCTGACCAGCATCGTGGTCGCCTCGCTGCCGCTGGTGATCGCGCCGATCCTGCTGTTCGGTCGCCGCGTGCGCAGCCTGTCGCGGCTCAGCCAGGATCGTGTCGCCGATGTCGGCAGTTATGTCGGCGAGTCCCTCGGCCAGATCAAGACGGTACAGGCCTACAACCACCAGGCGCAGGACCGCGCGCGTTTCGGCCGCACGGTGGAAGACGCCTTCGACACCGCGCGCAAGCGCATCATGCAGCGCTCCTGGCTGGTCAGCGTGGTGATCCTGCTGGTGCTCGGCGCCGTCGGCGTGATGCTCTGGGTCGGCGGCATGGATGTGATCGCCGGCCGCATCAGCCCCGGCGACCTGGCCGCCTTCGTGTTCTACAGCCTGATCGTCGGCATGGCCTTCGGCACCCTGAGCGAGGTGATTGGCGAGTTGCAGCGGGCGGCGGGCGCCGCCGAGCGTATCGCCGAACTGCTCAGGGCGCGCAGTGAGATCCACGCCCCGGCCAGCGACCTGCTGCAGTTGCCCGAGCGTATCGCCGGCAGTATTGCGTTGCAGGGCGTGCGCTTCGCCTATCCGTCGCGCCCGGACCAGTGGGCCATCGACGGCATCGATCTGCGCGTGGCGCCGGGCGAGACCCTCGCGCTGGTCGGCCCCTCCGGCGCCGGCAAATCCACGCTGTTCGACCTGCTGCTGCGCTTTTACGACCCGCAGGAGGGCAGCATCCTCATCGACGGTCAGCCGATCTCCCGGCTCGACCCCGCTGACCTGCGCCGCAGCTTTGCACTGGTCTCGCAGAACCCGGCGCTGTTCTTCGGCACCGTGGAGGAAAACATCCGCTACGGACGCCCCGGCGCCAGTGACGCCGAGGTAGAGGCCGCTGCCCGGGCGGCCCACGCTCACGAATTCATCCTGCGCCTGCCCCAGGGTTACCAGACGCACCTGGGCGAGAGCGGCATGGGCTTGTCCGGCGGCCAGCGCCAGCGCCTGGCGATTGCCCGTGCGCTGCTGGTGGATGCGCCTATCCTGTTGCTCGACGAAGCCACCAGCGCGCTGGATGCCGAGAGTGAACACCTTATCCAGCAGGCGCTGCCGGGACTGATGAGCGGCCGCACCACGCTGGTGATCGCCCACCGCCTGGCCACCGTGCTCAACGCCGACCGCATCGCGGTCATCGAGCACGGTCGTCTGGTGGCACTGGGGCGGCACGCCGAACTGGTGGTCAGCAACCCGCTGTACGCGCGGCTGGCCGAGCTCCAGTTCGGCCAGGCAGAACACAACCTGTAGGAGCGGAGCTTCTCCGCGAAATCCCGGCGCAGCCGGGACGGATCACCAGCCGGCCTGGCGGCCGGATCGCGGATAAGATCCGCTCCTACGGGTACATCCGGCAACCGGCGGCAGCCATCGGGCGCCAATGCGCGTAGAATGCCCGCCCCGTTCACGAGGTAAGCGTCATGGCAGTCATAGGTCGGTTCAATTCGTTGCAGGTGGCCAAGCACACCGATTTCGGTCTCTACCTGGATGGCGAAAGCCACGGCGAAATCCTGCTGCCCAAGCGCTACGTGCCGAAGAACGAACCCACCGAAGTGGGCGACTGGCTGAACGTCTTCATCTACCTCGACAGTGAAGACCGCCTGATCGCCACCACCCAGAAGCCCAAGGTGCAGGTCGGCGGCTTCGCCAGCCTGAAGGTGGTGGAGGTCAACCGTATCGGCCTGTTCCTCGACTGGGGCCTGCCCAAGGACCTGCTGCTGCCGCACTCCGAAGAGAAGCGCCCGCTGCAGGTCGGCGACTACTGCGTGGTCTACGTCTACCTCGACGAACGCAGCCGCCGCATCACCGCCACCGCGCGCCTGGACCGCTACCTGGACAACACCCCGGCCAACTACAAGGCCGGCCAGGAAGTCGACCTGCTGGTCGTCGAGCGCACCGACCTGGGCTACAAGGCGATCATCGAAGGCAAGCACTGGGGCCTGATCCACAAGAACGAAGCGTTCAAGTTCCTGCGCGGCGGCCTGCGCGAGAAGGGCTACATCAAGGAAATGCGCGCCGACGGCAAGATCAGCCTGAGCCTGCAGCCGGCCGGCGCCGGTCTGTCGGACGCCCTGAGCGAGAAGGTCCTCCAGGCTCTACGCGATGCCGGCGGCACGCTGGCGATCAGCGACAAGAGCCCGCCGGAAGTCATCGCCCAGCAGTTCGGCGTCAGCAAGGGCAACTTCAAGAAGGCTATCGGCGGCCTGTTCAAGCAGGGTCTGATCGTCATCCACGACGACCGTATCGAACTCGCCTGAGCCTACCCGCGCCCGCGCACGATGGATTCGGCCACCGCGCAACGCGGTTCGGCCGGCGCCAGCGAGGCCATGCGCTGCAGGTCCACCGGGGTTCCCGGCTCGGCGCGCAGCTGACGGCGCAGATCGTCGAATATCCGGTCATGTTCCTTGCGAAAGCGCAGCACCGGCCCGCGGCAAACCCGCAGGCCGTGGCGGCGCAGGATGCGCGTGGCGCTGCCGGCGAAATTGAAGGCGATGTCGCCGGGCAGCTCGAAACCATCGCTGAACGGCTGGCCATCGATCTCGCCGTCCAGTTCGAACGTCACCGTCGCATCGCGACTGGCGGCATTTTCCACGGCATAGCGCATGCGAATCCGGTACTGCTGGCGATCGAGGCCGGCGGTGGAGTGGATGGTGACCTGAGCGGGGGCGGCCATTTTTCCTCCTCAAGGTAGAAGCCCGCGACCGGGGCCGCGGGCAGTGGATAGCGGACTCAGAGGCTCAGTTGGCCGGAGTAGAGACCGTAGCCGGCGCCGAGCGTCGCGGCCAGCAGGACGGCGAAGATCACCCATTCGACCTTGCTGAATACCGGCTCGCCGCGCTCGCGCTTGGCCATCACGAACAGCACCACGCCCGGCGTGTAGAGCAGTGCGGAGAGCAGCAGGTGATCCATGCCGCCGGCGTACACCAGCCACACGCTGTAGAGCAGGGCGATGGCGCCGATCACCAGGTCCTTGCGCCGGGCCCGCAACAGGCCTTCGTAGCCTTCGCCGCGCAGGCTCAGCAGCACCGCGTAGCCAGCGGAGAACAGGTAGGGCAGCAGGGCCATGGAGGCGGCCAGGTACACCAGGCTGGTGTAAGTGCTGGCGGCGAACAGGGTGACGATCAGGAATACCTGTACCGTGGCGTTGCTCATCCACAGCGCGTTGACCGGCACGTCATTGGCGGTCGCGCGGGCCAGGAACTTCGGCATCGTGTGGTCCTGGGCGGCGGCGAACATGATCTCCGCGCTCAGCAGCACCCACGCCAGCAGCGCGCCGAACAGCGAGACGACCAGCCCGGCGATGATCAGCACGGCGCCCCAGTGGCCGACCACGTGCTCCAGCACATAGGCCATGGACGGGTTGGGCAGGCCGGCCAGTTGCGCCTGGTTCATCATGCCCATGGACAGCACGTTCACCAGCACCAGCAGGGCCATCACCGAGACGAAGCCGATCACCGTGGCGGTGCCGACGTCGGAGCGCTTCTTCGCGTGCCCGGAGTACAGGTTGGCACCCTCGATGCCGATGAACACCCAGACGGTGATCAGCATCATGTTGCGCACCTGGCTCATGACGCTGTCGAAGTCGACGTGGCCGTGGCCCCAGAAGTCGGCGGTGAACAGGTCCATGTCGAACGCCACCAGGCCGATCAGGATGAACAGCACGATGGGCACGACCTTGGCCACCGTGGTGATCTGGTTGATGAACGCAGCCTGCTTGATGCCGCGCAGGATCAGGAAGTGCAGGCCCCACAGCAGCAGCGACGCGCAGACCACGGCGATCACCGTGTTGCCTTCGCCGAACACCGGGAAGAAGTAGCCCAGCGCACTGAAGATCAGCACGAAGTAGCTGACGTTGCCGAGCATCGAGCTGAGCCAGTAGCCCCAGGCCGAGTTGAAGCCGATGTAGTCGCCAAATCCGGCCTTGGCGTAGGCGTAGACGCCGGCATCGAGTTCCGGTTTGCGGTTGGACAGGCTCTGGAAGACGAAGGCGAGCATCAGCATGCCGATGCCACTGATCGCCCAGCCGATGAGGACGGCGCCGGGGCTGGCGCTTTTCGCAACGTTCTGCGGCAGCGAGAAGATACCGCCGCCGATCATGGAGCCGACCACCAGGGCGGTGAGCGCGGCCAAGCCGAGTTTCTGGTTGGGCGATGTGGGCATTTCCCAGCCTCCTGAAAGTGAGTGGACTCGGATATTTTCGAATCCGCCCGGAGGCGCTCGGCTGACTTATATCAATAGCAAGCTAATGGTTTCTGAACCTGGCCTGAACCGTGCCCGTGCAGTGTGCTGCGGGCCGCAACTCGCATGCCACGGGTCGTTCGAGCCATGGGCAAGAGCGGGCCGTATCGCCGCTACATCATGTGGCGGAAGCGATTCCAGGCCTGTTCCATCGAAAGCCACCAGGCCGGCGTGGCGTTGCCGAAGCCGGCGATCTCCAGGCGCGGGTGATGGCGCACCACCATGTCCAGCACCGGTTCCTGGTCAGGCTTCACGTCGACGAAGAAGACATGCCGGCCGGCATTCAGGTTGGATTCGAAGCGGCGCACATCGGCGCTGGGACGCTGCAGGCCGAAGAAGCTGCTTTCCCACAGGCTGAAGCCGCCCAGGACCAGGGCGAGGAAGACAATGGGCACCCAGCCCGCGGCCGTCTGCGTCCAGCCGCTCAGGTAGCCGGCGACCAGTACCAGCACTGCCAGGGAGACGCCGATCAGCGCGCCGATCTTGCCCCAGTGCACCACGTCCTTCTTCAGCATCGAAGGCACTTCGTGCAGGCGGTGTTCTTCCAGTTCCGCATCGCTGTCGCTGAGCACATGCATCTGCTCGATGCCGATTCCGCTGTCGCTGAGCTCCTGCTCGACCTGTTCCAGGTCGTCCAGGTTGTCGCTGATGTAGTAATGCCGGTTCATGACGAACCTCCCGCCCCCGGAATGAAAGGTCCCCCCAGGGTTCGACCGCCATCTGCCGTGAAATTCGGCAAATATCCGTCGTTCGATGGTTGTCGTCGCAGATCAGTCTAACACCGCGGCGCTGCGGGCTTCGCAGCGCTGCCCGGCGGTCGCGGGCTTGCCAGGCCGGTCGTGGGGGCAGAGGATGCAGCTCTCATTGGAAGCATGCCGCTTTCACTCAATGGCGAACGAGGCCGAGATGATCCGCGAGATTCTCAAGATGGGCGACGAGCGCCTGCTGCGCATTGCTCCGCCGGTACCTGACTCGATGATCGGCAGCGCCGAGCTGCAGCAACTGATCGACGACATGTTCGAGACCATGCACCACGTCGGCGGCGTCGGCCTGGCCGCGCCGCAGATCGGCGTGGACCTGCAATTGGTGATCTTCGGTTTCGAGCGCAGCGAACGCTACCCGGACGCGCCGGCGGTGCCGCCGACGATCCTGCTCAACCCGGTGATCACGCCGATTGGCGACGAGCTGGAGGAGGGTTGGGAAGGTTGCCTGTCGGTGCCCGGCCTGCGCGGCGTGGTGAACCGCTACCGGAGTATCCGCTACAAGGGCGTCGATCCGCAGGGGCAACCCATCGACCGCACCGTCGAGGGCTTTCATGCCCGTGTGGTACAGCATGAGTGCGATCACCTGATCGGCCGCCTGTATCCCTCGCGCATCACCGACTTCAGCAAGTTCGGCTTCACCGAAGTGCTATTCCCCGGCCTGGACCCCAGCGCGGACGACTGACGCCGGCCGAGCCTGTGTCTCCTGGGGCAAGGGGCGAGCATCCGAGGTTGGCTTGTCGCAGGAGCAACTGTCTTCTGCAGGGAAGTCCGTACCGATGCATTCCCTCACCTTCAAGGAGAGGGCGCAGCCCGAGCCGACTGACACGATGGTTTCATCCTGCACCGAACGATCCCCTCTCCCCCTGGGAGAGGGTTAGGGTGAGGGCTGCCCCAGGCACAGAGCTATCCCGTAGGAGCGGACCTTGTCCGCGAAGGGTGAGCCGCGCGCAAGAGCATCGCGGAGAAGCTCCGCTCCTACAAATGGGGTTCGTGCCAGTGATCCGCGTGGGATGAGCCGGGCGATAGGCGCTGAGATGCGCGGACAGCCCCTGACCGAGGCCATCCGCAAGGGGAGGGGCGAGCCCTCAGGATGGAGATTGCTGCGCAGAGCCCAGCAGCGTCTTGCCGGTTTTCTTCTGCCGCTTGGCCATGCGCTTTTCGTGCGCGGTTTTCAGTGGCTTCTTCTTCGCTTGCTTCTTCGCGTCGAGACCTTTCATGAGTCTGCCTCCGCGGAAGCCCTCGGGACGAGGGCGGACAGATTGAGCATAGTCGCGTTGCGTGACGCCGCGCGGCCGTTCAGCCGGCGGCCAGGCGTTCCAGTTCGCGGCGCACCATGTTGGCGTAGTGCGGCGGGCTCAGCCGATACAGTTCGGTGGCGACCCAGGGCAGCCAGCGCGCGCCCAGCGCTTCGCGCTCGGCCAGCAGGCGCCGGGCGTCGGCCTCGGCGCGCAGGGCGTGTTCTTCGTGGTATTCGGCGCGGCTCATGACAGGAATGAATGACTCAACTCTGGGCGCATCAAGTCTTGGCGCAATTCAGGGTCTGCGGGTCGATGGCGACGCTCGCCAGGGGCTTTCCGTCGCTGCCCACGTACTCGTGGGTGACGCCCAGGTGATGCTCGCGGAAGCGCTGCAGCAACTCGGTCTGCTGGCAGGTGGTGCTTTCCAGCTGAGTCTTCAGGCCGTTCTCGAACTTGGCTCGGGCGCCCAGATCCATGGCGTCCATGCGCAGGTTGGAGATCGCGTAGCGGTAATACAGCATCTTCTTCGCCGGGTCGAGCTGCACACTGTTGAGGGTGGTCACCTTGTCCACCTGACGCGGCAGGTTGGCCTTGCTCACCTGGTCGAAATAGTCCGCCGAGTCCTTGAGGAATTTCGCTTCTTCGGGAGAGTCGTCGGCGTGCACGGCAAGACTGGTGAGCAGCAGGAAGGGCAGGGCGAGGCGAGCAAACGGCATGGGATTGTCCTGTACGGCTGATGGGAGTGTGGAGCTTCGATGCTGCGTCTTCAAAAACCGGGCGTTCAGGTGTAGCGACCGTCAGAGCATGGCCGAGTTCTACCGGTTGTGCAGTGATGGCGCACTCGACGCGTGAGTGTAGAGCACCCACGGCGGGCGACTGCTCGTGAGGGCATTCTTTTCGGAGTAGGCTTGCGCCCCACCGGAAGCGGGTACCCAACCGCTTCTCACCTTCCCGCTTTCGCCCACCGGACCGCCGCCGCCATGATCGAACTGAACCAACTCGACCTCTCCACCGATACTACCGCGCAGCGCGTGATCAAGGACGAAACGGTCGCCGTGGAATTCGCCCTCGCGCCGGGCGAGCTGATGAGCCTCGAAGGCCCGAATCGCTATGCCGTCGGAGACGCGATCATCAGCAGTGCGACGGGGGAGCGCTGGGTCGTTTCCCGTGAGCGTTTCGACCCCAAGTACCTTCCCGCCGACGCGGCCCTCGCGCATGGCGAGCCGGGCACCTATCGCAATCGTCCCAGCGTGGTGCTTGCCCGGCGCATGGACGAACCCTTCACCCTCCTGCGCTCCTCCGGCGGCGATCGGCTGACGGGCGCCGCCGGCGACTGGGTCATGCAGTACGCCCCCGGCGATTACGGTGTCGTGAAGGCCGAGCGCTTCGCCAAGGTCTATCGACTGGCCGATTGAATCCACCCCCGGCTGGAAACCAACCGCCGCCAGCGGCTATGGTCTGTCCTGGCGGGCGCTCTGCGTCGCGTATTTCTTGCAACTTTGCCGGCGTTGCGCGGGTCCACCCTGCAGCCACTGGCCAGCGAAACGCTCATCGGGAGGACGGCGCGGAATGCGATTCATGGACATGCGAGGGCTCAGCCTGGGGCCCTGGAAGCTGATCAGCCTGACAGTGAAGGAATTCGTCGACGACGAGATGCCCACCTACGCCGCCGCGCTGGCGTACCAAGGGTTGTTTTCGCTGTTCCCTTTCCTGCTGTTCCTGATCGCGCTGCTGGGCTTCCTGCACCTGCCGGAGTTCTTCGACTTCCTTCGCCAGCAGGCCGACTACGTGCTGCCGGCACAGGCGCTGGAGCAGGTCAATCCTGTGATCGATCAGTTGCAGCAGCGCCAGGGCGGGCTGCTGTCCCTCGGTATCGTGGTGGCGCTGTGGTCATCCTCGGCGGCGGTGCGCTCGCTGATGATCGCCCTCAACGCCGCCTATGACGTGCGTGAGGGGCGTCCGGCGTGGAAGCGCATCCCGCTGTCGCTGCTCTACACCTTCGGCATCGTCGCCATGCTGATGCTGATCGCCGCGCTGATGATCCTCGGGCCGCAGGTCATGAGCTGGATCGCCGGCAAGGTCGGCCTGGAAGACTTCGTGGTGATCATCTGGAGCATCCTGCGCTGGCCGGTGATCGTCCTGCTGATGATGATGGCGGTGGCGATCATCTACTACGTCACCCCCAACGTGGAGCAGAAATTCCGCTTCATCACGCCGGGCTCGGTGCTCGCCGTGGTGCTGTGGATTTCCGCGTCGCTGGGCTTTGGCTACTACGTGAAGAACTTCGCCGACTACAACGCCATGTATGGCAGCGTCGGGGCGATTATCGTGCTGCTGCTGTACTTCTACATCTCGTCGGCGGTGCTGTTGCTGGGGGCGGAGCTCAATGCGGTGATCGAGACCCATCTGCCCCACGGCAAGGATGCCGGCGAGAGGACCTTCAAGGAAGCCGAGCCGCCGCCGGAAGAGGCCTAGGGCCGCGGAGCCTGGCCGGCAACGGCGGGTGGTTCGGCGAGCAGGCCGTTGACCAGTGCCGTGGCCTTTTCGAAGGACGGATAGCCGCTCTTGGCGACATCCAGGTTGGCGTAGGACTCCCGATAGCGCAGGGCCTTTTCCGGATCGACCCTGTCCACCAGGTAGGGCTCGGACCAGATCTTGTAGAGCAGGGCGACGGCGTAGGGCTGGCCAGCGTCGGCGGCCTTTTCCAGCAGCGCTAGCACCTCGTCCACCTGCGGCCCTTCCTTGATCTTCAGCAACGCCATGTAGAAGCTCGCTTCGCCGCGTTCGTCCTTGACCATGGCGCGTTCGAGCAGCGCTCCGGCCAGCTCGTAGTTCGCCAGGTCACCCGTGGCGATCAGCAGCTTCGCCTGCAGCATGTCGTTCTGGTACAGCAGGCGTTCCTGACGGCAGGCGTCGCCGCTGAGCGGCTCGTCGCAGGGCTTGGTGGCGGACGTGGAGCAGCCTGCCAGCAGCAGCGGCAGGGCTACGGCGGCCAGCAGGTAAGGCGTGCGATGCTTGCCCATGCAAGTCCCTCGGGGGCGAATGTCAGGGTTCGACCGGCCTGTGTGCCTGCCGGTTCTCTGTGTTGGCGAAAAGCATAGCCGCTGCGCTGTCACAGGGCTTCGAAACCGGGCAGGCACGGCACGCGGGCGAGGAGGAAGTCGATCAGCGTGCGCGTGCGCGCCGGCAGGTGGCGCCGCGAGGGGTAGAGCAGGTTGGCCTCCTGGGTCGGGCCGTGCCAGTCCACCAGCAGGCGTTGCAGCGTGCCGTCGGCGAGCAGGTCGGCCACCAGCCAGGCCGGCGTCAGGCCGAAGCCCGCGGCCAGGCAATAGCTCTCGCGGATCGCCAGGGAGCTGTTCACCGTGTAGCGACTGCGCGTGGCGAGATTCAGTTCGCGGCCGTCGGCGTGGCGCAGCAGCAGGTTCTGTCCGGCATCCAGCCAGGTGAAGCGCAGGTAGTCCGCCAGCGGCAGGTCTTCTGGCCGCTCCAGTGTCGGCAGGCGCGCGAGATACGACGGCGCCGCCACTAGGTAGCGCGGCGAGCGCGCCAGCGGGCGGGCAACCAACTGGTCCGGCAGTTCTCCACCCAGGCGCAGGGCGAGGTCGATACCTTCCTCGGCGAGGTCGACGAAGCGGTCGTTGAGCAGCAGCTCCAGTTCGACCTCCGGGTGCAGCGCCATGAACTCCAGCAGCAGCGCGTTGAGTCGCAGCACGCCCAGGCTTACCGGCGCACTGACGCGCAGGCGCCCGCGAACCTGCTCGGTCTCCCCTCGGGCTTCGCTGACGCCGTCGGCGAAGCTTTCCAGCGTCTGCCGGGCGTGTTCGTAGAAGCGCCGGCCCTGTTCCGTGGGATGTACGCGGGTGGTGCTGCGGATCAGCAATTGCGCGCCGATTTGGCGCTCCAGCGCCGCCATGGTCTTGCTCACGGTCGGCTGGCTGCTGCCGGACTCCCGCGCCACGGCGGAGAGGCTGCCCAGTTCCACGGCGCGGACAAAGCAATGCAACGCCTTGAGGGTATCCATGTCTTATTCGTTTATCGAATGGCGGGTCTGCAAATATGCCGGCTACCGCTGTGAATGGGAATGGCCGAGTCTTGCGGCAACCCATCACCGACTTCGAGGTCTGCCATGAAACCACTGATACTCGCCGCCCTTATCGCAGTGAATGCGCCGCTGGCGCTCGCCGACACCGGGCACTGGCAAGCGACCTGGAGCGCCAGCCCGCAACGTACCTGGGGCAAGGAGTTGCCGTTGCCCGTGGGCGTGCCGACGCAGATCACCGACCACACGCTGCGGCAGATCGTGAAGGTCAGCCTGGGCGGGCAGCGCGTGCGCATCGCGCTGTCCAACGCCTATGGCAGCCAGCCGGTGGCCATCGGCGGCGCCGCGGTGGCCCTGGCGGCGCCGGACGGACGCCTGGGCGGCCCGAGCCGGCCGCTGACGTTCGCCGGGCGGGCCACCGCGTACATCGCACCGGGCGCCGAGCTGTTCAGCGACCCGCTGGACCTCGCGGTGCCGGCGTTGGGCGAACTGGCCGTGTCGCTCTACCTGCCGCAGCCCACCGCCATCCAGAGCTTCCACTGGGACGGCAAGCAGCGCGTCTATGGGGCGGCGGGTGACCAGCGCGACGTCACGCAGTTGCCGCCGGACGGCACGATGGAGGCGCGACTGTTCCTCACCGATGTGCTGGTGGACAGCCCGCAGCCGCGACCGGTGGTGGCGGTCTTTGGCGACTCCATCACCGATGGCCGTGGCGCCAGCCTCGACGGCAACCAGCGTTGGCCGGACCTGTTGGCGCAGCGGCTGGCCGCGCGCGAGGTCGGGGTGATCAACGCCGGTATTTCCGGCGCGCGCCTGCTCTCCGACGGCATGGGCCAGAGTGGCCTGGCGCGCTTCCAGCGCGACGTGGTAGGCAAGCCGGGCGTGAAGGCGGCCATCGTGTTGCTGGGCATCAACGACATTTCCTGGCCGGGTAGCACCTTCGCGCCGAACAACCCGCTGGTGCAGTTCGAGGATCTGGTGGCGGGCTACCGACAGCTGATCGCCCAGGCGCACGTACATGGCGTGCGAATCGTCGGCGCGACCATCCTGCCGTTCGAGCGTGCGCTCAACGGCTCGCCAGTGCAGCACTACCATGCGGCGAACAAGGAAGCGCTGCGCCAGCGGGTGAACCAGTGGATTCGCGAGAGCGGAGAGTTCGATGCGGTGGTGGACCTGGATGCGCGGCTGCGCGATCCGGCGCACCCTTTGCGCCTGCTGCCGGCCTACGACAGTGGCGATCACCTGCATCCGGGGGATGCGGGGAACCGGGCGATGGCGGACAGCGTGGATATCGAGGCGCTGCTGCAGGGGCTGTTGTAGGAGCGAGCTTGCTCGCGAACCGCACAGCCTGGGAGTAGGCGGTGAGGTCGATCGCGGACGGAGTCCGCTCCTACGAGACCGGCACCCCGGCGAGGTCGGATGCCGCCGGAGTTAAACCAGCGTTCCGACGCGGCCGAAGGCGTAGGAGCAACTGTCTTTCTCGGGAAGCCCGTGCCGATGCTTTCCCCTCACCCCAGCCCTCTCCCTAGGGAGAGGGAGCTGATCGTGACGGTTGACACTGGAGTGTCATCCTGCACCGAACGGTCCCCTCTCCCCCTGGGAGAGGGTTAGGGTGAGGGCTGACCGGAGCACGGACCGATCAGGCAGGAGCGGACTTCGTCCGCGATTGGCTCGACACTGGCACGGCGGGATCAGGCGCCCTCAGCCACCAAACACCGGCCCCGTGCTGTCATCGTCCATCCCGCGCTCCAGCTTGATCTTCAACGCCAGGTCGGTGCGCGAATCGGCGAACTTCAGCGCGTCGGCCACGCTGATCCGGCTTTCCTCCAGCAGCCTGTAGAGGCTCTGGTCGAAACTCTGCATGCCGCTTTCCAGCGCACGTTCCACCGCGCCCTTGAGCTCGGGCAGCTCGTCGCGCTGGATGATCCCGCGAATGTGCGGCGTCCCCAGGACCAGCTCCACCGCCACCGCGCGGCGTTGGCGGGCGCCGGGCACCAGGCGCTGGCCGATCAGCGCCAGCAGGTTCTGCGACAGGTCGGCGAGCACCTGCAACCGGGCCTCGTCGGGGAAGAACCGCGCGATGCGCTCGATAGCGTGGCGGCAACTGGTGCCGTGCAACGTGGCAACGCACAAGTGACCGGTCTCGGCATAGTGCAGCGCATGTTGCATGGTCGCCGCATCGCGAATCTCGCCGAGCATGATCACGTCCGGCGCCTCGCGCAGCACATTGCGCAGGGCGGCTTCGTAGCTATGGGTGTCCAGGCCGACCTCGCGCTGGTCGATGATCGACTTCTGGTGCGTGTGGAGGAATTCGATGGGGTCCTCGATGCAGACGATATGTCCCGAACGGTGGCGGTTGCGGAAATCCAGCATGCTCGCCAGCGTGGTTGACTTGCCCGAGCCGGCGGCGCCGATCACCAGGATCAGCCCGCGGTCCTGCATGGCCAGCTTGTCGAGGATCGGCGGCAGCCCCAGGCTCGCCACGTCCGGGATCACCTGTTTGATCAGCCGCACCACCATCGCCACTTCGCCGCGCTGGAGGTAGATGTTGGCGCGGAAGCGGCCGACGTCCGGCACGCTCAGCGCCAGGTTCATCTCCAGCTCGCGCTCGAACTCTTCCGCCTGCGCCGCCGACATCAGCTGCCCGGCCAGCGTCTTCACCTCGCCCGGCCCCAGCGGGCGCTCGCCCACCGGCTGGCTGTGGCCCTCGACCTTCAGGTGCGGCGGCGCGCCGACGCTGAAGAACATGTCCGAGCCGTTCTGCTCCGGCAGCAGGCGCAGGTAGGTGAAAACGTCCGGCAAGGGGGAATCGGTCATGGGTCTGTCTCGGTGGCGGTGTGGGCCCCTGGCCGTGGGCGAAGGGAGGCTGTGATCAGCCTAGTCGCAGTGTCAGATGTAGGACGGAAGCGTAGGAAGATTGCAGGGCCTACGCGTTGACGCAGCGCATGGGCGTCTCGATGCGTCGTCCGTCTTCGCTCAGGCGCTGGCGGCTTCGCCCTTGAGCCAGTCGCTGAAGCGCCGAGCGGTATCGCTCAGCGGCTTCTGCCGGCGTGTCAGCAGGTAGTAGGCAAGCGGATGGCGCATGACCATGTCGGGGAAGGGCATCACCAGTTCGCCGCTGCGCAACGGCCGCTCGATCAGCTCCACGGCGCAGAGGGCGATGCCGTAGCCTTCGATGGCCATCTGCGCGAGCACGTTGGAGTCGGTGACCACATGGCCGCGGTCCAGGCGCAAGGGGATTTCCGGGTGCAGCGCCTGCCAGCTCTTCCAGTCGTCCTGGTTGCGGTCGTGCAGCAGCGGCTGGCGGGCCAGGTCCGCCGGTTCGCGCAGCGGCGGCAGGGCTGTGAGCAGGGCAGGGGCGCAGACCGGCACGTAGTTCAGCCCCATCAGAAATTCGGCGTCGAAGCCCGGCCAATCGGGGCCGCCCCACTTGATCGCCAGTTCCACCTGCTCGGGGAATTCCACGCGCTGGGTGGTCAGGAGCTGCTGGATGCGCAGCTCCGGAAAGTGACGGGTGAACAGCTTCAGCCGCGGCGTCAACCAGAAGGCGCTCATCACCGGCTCTGCTTCGATATGCAGGACCGCGGGCTCGCCGCGCCGGGCGCTGCGGTCGAGTGCTGCCATCAACTGCGACAAGGGCGCGTCGATACCGGCGAGCAGTTCGATGCCGGCCTGGGTGAGTTCGACGGCGCGAGTGGAACGGGCGAACAACTGCACGCCCAGTGATTCTTCCAGCTTGACCACCTGTTGGCTCACCGCCGATTGCGACAGATGCAGCAGCTCGGCCGCGCGGGTGAAATTGCCCTGGTCGGCCACGGTCCTGAATGCCAGCAGCAGGCTCAGGTGCGGCAGGCGGGTGAGGGCAAGCGAGTCGCTGGCGTCATTCATAAGCAACCGTGATCAATCCATTAGGAAATCGCGTTTCACTGCGCCCTGGAGCGCGGCATAGATTGCCGTGCCGCCCGCCTCAGCGCCAGGGCCATCCCAACAACGATAACAAGGGACCCATCATGCAACGAACCTGCTTCACCGCACCATTCACTGCCACGCCAACGGGAGATCGCCATGTCGACTGATAGGCTCGTCACTGCCAGGCCCACCAAGGACCTGACCCTGATCTTCACCAGCATCCTGGTGATCGCCTTGACGGTGGTCGGCTTGATGACCTTCCCCGACCAGGCGAAGGTGTTGGCGGATCAACTGTTCAACGGCGCGACCAAGACCTTCGGCTCGCTGGTACAACTGCTCGGCTTCGCCTGCGTGCTGCTGATCGTCTGGCTCGGCCTGAGCAAGTACGGCAACATCCGCCTGGGCGAGGGCCGCCCGGAATACAGCAACACCAGTTGGGTGTTCATGTTCATCTGCGCCGGCCTCGGCTCGGCCACCATGTACTGGGCGTTCATGGAGTGGGCTTACTACTACCTGACGCCGGGCCTGGACATCGCCGCGTCCAGCAAGCAGGCGCTGGAATTCAGCATTGCCTACTCCTTCTTCCACTGGGGCGTGACGCCCTGGGCGATCTATGGCATCGCGTCGCTGGCCATGGCCTATCACTTCCATGTACGGCGCAACAAAGGTCTCAGCCTGGCGGCGGTGATCGAGGCGATCACCGGCTTCAAGGCCCAGGGTCCGGTTGGTCGCGTCATCGATCTGATCTTCCTGTTCGCCACCTTCGGTGGACTGGTGCTGACCACCACCCTGACCACCTCCACGGTAGCCAAGGGCCTCTCCGACCTCACCGGCATCGCCGACGGATTTGCCCTCAAGGCCCTGCTGGTACTGCTGGTGACGGTGGTGTTCTCGCTCAGCTCCTACATCGGCATCGCCTCCGGCATGCAGCGCCTCGCCAAGCTCGCCTGCGGCCTGACGCTGGCGTTCGCGCTGGTGGTCCTGCTGGTGGGGCCGACGCTGTTCAGCATCGGCAACATCACCAATGCCATCGGCCTGACGCTGCAGAATTTCATCCACATGAGCCTGTCCACCGACCCCACCGGCAGCGGTGAATTCTCCCGTGGCTGGACGGTGTTCTACTGGCTGTACTGGATCACCTACACCCCCGGCGTCGCCATTTTCGTTACCCGCGTCTCCCGCGGCCGGACCATCCGCGAAGTGGTGCTGGCGATGATCCTCGGCGGTTGCGGCGGCTGCTGGTTCTTCTTCGGCAGCCTGCAGAGCTTCGCCATCCACCAGTTCATCGCCGGAGTCGTCGACGCGCCGGCGATGCTCAGTGGCGCAGGCGGTGAGGCGGCGGTCTCGTTGCTGTTGAGCAGCCTGCCGCTGGGCAAACTGTTCTCGGTGGTGTACTTCCTGCTGATGCTGGTTTTCCTGGCGTCGCACCTCGACGCCGTGGCCTACACCGTGGCGGCCACCAGCACCCGCAACCTGCGCGAAGGCGAAGATCCTTCACCGAGCCTGCGCCTGTTCTGGTGCCTCATGCTCGCCGCTCTGCCGCTGGCGATGCTCTACATCAACGCCTCGCTGAACACCCTGAAGACCGCCGTGATCCTCACTGCGATCCCGTTCATCTTCATCCTCATGGTGAAGATATGGGGCCTGCTGCGTTGGCTGCGCGAGGATTACAGCGGCCTGTCCGCGCAGGCCATCAGTGAGCAGTCGCGTCGCCTGGCCGCCGCCGAACCGGTGCCGCTGGCCAGTGCGCCGGGCGTGCCCGCTGCCGTGGAAGTCACTGCATGAAGATCGTCGAAGTAGAAGCCATCTGGCTGCGCGTGCCGGCCCTCGACCAGCCGTGCGAGTGGGGAGAGGATGCGCTGATCGTGCGCATCCACACCGATACCGGCCTGGTCGGTATCGGTGAAACGGACAGCTCACCCGCGGTGGTCAAGGCGCTGATCGAAACCCCGGCGTCCCATGAAACCTGCCAGGGCCTGCGCCAGGTCCTGCTGGGCGAGAACCCGCTGGAGATCGACCGTCTGTGGAAGAAGATGTACCGGCAGACGGAGTACGTCGGCCGGCGCGGAGCCGGTATCCACGCCATCAGTGCGCTGGACATCGCACTGTGGGACATCGCCGGGCAGCACTACGGCGTGCCGGTCCACACCCTGCTCGGTGGCAAGTACCGCGAGCGCATTCCGGCCTATGGCACGTTCATTCCGCGTGCCACCGACGCCGCCAACCGAGACCTCGTGGGCAGCCTGCTGGCGCAGGGGCTGCGCAGTATCAAGCTGGGCGGTGGCGGCTTTGGCGAGAACCCGGAGCGGGACAAGCGCCTGCTCCGACTGGTGCGCGAGGCGATCGGCGCCGAGGTGCAGTTGCAGATCGATCTGGTCGGTCGCTGGGGCAATGCCGCCCACGCCCTGGCGCAGTGCGATGCACTGCGCGAGTTCAACCTGGGCTGGATCGAGGAGCCCTTGCCCGCGGACGATGCGCGGGGGCTGGCCTATCTCGCCGAGCATGCCGGGATACCGGTGTCCGGCGGGGAGGGCCTGGCCACCCGTCACGAGTTCAGAGATTTTCTCGAACGCACGCGGCCCGCCATCGTGCAGCCGGACATCACCCGTTGTGGTGGCATCAGTGAGATGCGCCACATCCATGAACTTGCCCGCCAGCACGGTGCGCGCCTGGTGCCGCATGGTTTCAGTACCGGCATCCTGCTGGCGGCGACCACGCATTTCCTCGCGGTCTGCGAGTTCGGTGACCTGATCGAGTACTCGCAGAGCGACAGTCCGTTGTTCCGTGGCCTGGTGAAGAACCTGCTGCCGTTGGTGGACGGGCAGGTGCCTGTGCCTGACGAGCCGGGCCTGGGCATCGTGCTCGACGAAGCGATGCTTGAACGCTATCGGGTCCGGTGAGGGGAGTCGCCATGAGTGAACTGATGATCGAGCGCGCCGAAGTCTTCGTCTGCGCTCCTGAACGCCCCGGCTCCACCTGGACGCCGGAGCAGCCCGAGCCCTGCACCACCCATACCTTCCTGCGTCTGACGACGCAGGAGGGCCTTGTCGGCTGCGCGGCCACCGACTCCTACACCAGCCATTACCCCGACGCCGTGCTGGCGGAAACCCTGCGCGATCTGTTGCCCGAACTGCCGGGGCGCTCCGCCCACCAGCGCCAGGCGCTGTGGCAACTGCTGCGGCCCAAAGCCTATGCCCGCTCGGCCCAGGCGCAGGCACTGATCGACGTGGCACTGTGGGACATCGCCGCGCAGGCGGCCGGCAAGCCGCTCTACCAGTTGCTCGGCGCGCATCGATCGAGCATCCAGGCCTACGCCAGCACGCCGGTGCTGGCCAGTCCGGAGGCCTACGTCGATTACGTCGAACAGTGGATGGAACAGGGGTTTCGCGCGCTCAAGTTCCATTGCTGGTGCGACCCGCGCCGTGACCGCCTGCTGCTTGAACAGGTGCAGCGCGCCCACGGTGACAAGGGCTTGGCTTTGATGCTGGATGTCGAGCAGCGCTACGACCTGGAGCAGGCCCTGGAGATCGGGCAGGTGCTCGAAACGTTCGGCTATGCCTGGTTCGAGGCGCCGCTGGATGACTATGACCTGGCTGGCTACCGCGAGCTGAGCCATCGCCTCCAGGTGCCGGTGCTGGCTGCTGGCAATGCGATCACCGATCCGCTGTTGGTGGACTACGCGCTACAGCGCCAATGCTGGAGCCGCGTCCGGGTCGATGCCATGACTTGCGGCGGGATCACTCCCGCCCTGGCGATCATGCGCAATGCCGCCGCCCACGGTGTGTTGGCGGAACTGCAGAGCTGGGGGCATTCCCTGGCGCAGGCGGCCAACCTGCACCTGATGCTGGGGCAGGCGAACTGCACCTACTTCGAGCAGGCCTGCGAGTACGAAGCCTTCGAGTTTGCCACCTTGAATCCCCTGCGTGCCGACGCGACGGGGCATGTGCAGGCACCACAGCGGCCTGGATTGGGGCTCGAAATCGATTGGCCGGAGATCGAGCGCCACGCCTTGCAGCGCCTGAGCGTGTGAGCCGCTGCGCGTGGAAGCCCACGCGCAGCCAGTTTTCAGGTCGACAGCTGGTTGGCGAACTGGCCGACCGCATCGACCACGCGCTGGGCGCTGTCCTGGATCTCGATGATCACCGTGCCGGCCTGGCCGGACAGTTCGAGGCCCAGTTCGGCCTGCTGCTTGCCGCGGTCGATCATCGCCACGGCCTCGCCGGCGAGGTGCTGGTTCTGTTCCACGACCCTGGTGATTTCCTCGGTCGCCGCGCTGGTGCGCGAGGCGAGCTGGCGCACCTCGTCGGCGACCACGGCGAAGCCGCGTCCCTGGTCGCCCGCGCGCGCCGCTTCGATGGCCGCATTGAGGGCCAGCAGGTTGGTCTGGTCGGCGATGCTGCGGATGCTCTGCACCAAGGCGCCAATGGCCTGGGACTGGCGGTCCAGCGCCTCGATGCCCTGGGCGGCCTCCTGCATGCGTGCGGCCAGTTCGTTCATCACGTTGACCGTCTGCTGCACCACGGCGGCGCCTTTCTGTGCGCTGTCATCGGTGCTGCGCGAGGTATCGAAGGCGATGGTCGCGGCCTGGGCGACGGCGTTCTCGCGGTGCACCTGCTCGGTGATGACGGTGGCGAACTTGACCACTTTGTAGAGCCGGTCGTGGGCATCGATGATCGGGTTGTACGACGCCTCCAGCCATACCTCGTGGCCACGGCTGTCGACGCGCTTGAAGCGGTCGGCGACGAACTCTCCGCGCCGCAGCTTTTCCCAGAACGCCTGGTATTGCGCCGAGTTGTATTCCGCCGGCTCGCAGAACATGCGGTGATGCTTGCCCTGGATCTGCGCGAGGCTGTAGCCCATGGCATTGAGGAATCGCTCGTTGGCGGTGAGCACTTCGCCCTGCAGATTGAATTCGATCACCGCGGTGGAGCGCTGCAGCGCCTCGATCAGGTTCTCGTGCTCGCGGGAATTCTCGATGGTGCGGGTCAGGTCGCTGGCATGGATGGAGAAGCGCTGGACCACTCCGGCGCTGTCGTGCACCGGCTGCAGGATCGAGCGCAACCAGGCCTCTTCGCCATCGCCACGCAGCAGCCGAATCACCCCGGCCAGGTGCTCGCCGCGTTCGATGGCGTGCTTCACCCGCAGGTGGAAGTCGAGGCCGCGCACGTGGTCGGGAATCAGGTCCAGCAGCGGACGGCCCTTCAACTGATCGGCGCGGTGGAGCATTTCCTTCTCGAAGTTGGCATTCACGGATTCGATGCGTCCTCGGGGATCGAGGAACAGCACGAGCATTTCCTCATCGAGGCTGGCGCGGATCTCCTCGACGGAGGCGAGCTCTTCACGCAGGGCGGCCAGTTCCTGCTTCAAACGCGAGTTGAACATTCGGGGGCATTCTCTAATGGTGAGGCACGAAGGCTGCTGCCGATTCGTTTCACCATTGCATCGGCCGACACGGCCATGACTTTAGCCCCGGATGAGTTGGCGCAGGCCGCGTGCCGCAAGGCCTGACGCCAGTTTTCAGGCAGTCGTCGAGAACTCCTGGCTGATGGCGATGGCGGCGCGCAACTGTTCGGTGTCCAACGGCTTGTGCAGCAGTTGGCTACCGCTGGCGGCGGCTTCGCGCAGGTGCTCGGGGGAGGTGTCGCCGGTGATGATCAGCGCCGGCACCTTGCGCGACAGGTAGTTGCGGATGCGGCGGATGGCATCGACACCGTTCTGGCCTTCACCCAAGCGATAGTCGGTGAGGATCAGGTCCACCGGCGCGCGGCCGCCATGGCTGGCTTCGATGTGGCGTTGGCAGGCGAGCAGCGCGCTGGTACCGGGGTAGACCCGATGGCCCCAGATCTCCAACAGGCTGCACAGTGCGTGCAGTACATCGAGTTCGTCTTCCACCACCACGATGCCCAGGCCTGGCCCGCGCTCGCTTGCCGGAACCGGGACCGGTGCGCTCGGCAGCGGCTGCTGGGCCAGCGGTACACGCAGGCTGAAGCAGCTGCCACGGCCGGGCAACGAATCCAGCGCCAGGCGATGGCCGAGCAGGCGCGCGGTGTGGCGCACGATGGCCAGGCCCAGGCCGAGCCCCTGCTTGCGGTCGCGCTCGGCGTTATGCAGCTGGACGAATTCGTCGAAGATCACCTCCCGCTGGCTCGGGTGGATGCCCATACCGCTATCGATCACCTGTATCTCCAGCTCGCGGCCGCGCCGCCGGCAGCCCAGCAGCACGCCGCCGTCGCGGGTGTAGCGGAAGGCGTTGCTCAGCAGGTTTTCGAGCACGCGCCTGAGCAGCAGTGGATCGCTGTCCACCCACAGTCGGCTGCCGCGCACGCGCCAACCCAGGTTGCGTTCGCTGGCGGTGCCGGCGAACTCATCCTGCAGGTCGGCGAACAGCGTTTGCAGCGGAATCGGCTCGCGCGCGACCGGTACCACGCCGGCGTCCAGGCGCGAGATATCCAGCAGGCCGTTGAGCAGGTCGCCCAGGTTGCCGAGCATGGCGCGCAGGCGCGTGGCGATGTCCCGTGCCTGGCGGGCGTCCACCGGCCCGCGTTCGGCGAGGGCGGAGAGGGCGCCGACGAACAGCCCGAGGGCGTGGATCGGCTGGCGCAGGTCGTGGCTGGCGGCGGCGAGGAAGCGCGACTTCGCCTGGTCGGCGGCGCGGGCGCGATCGCGCTGCGCACGCAGGTCCTGGACCAGCTCGGAGTTCTCCTGGCGCAGGCGGATGGTCTCGCACAGGCTGCGGTAGGTCACCCGGCTGTAGTACAGGTTGACCCCGGCCAGGCAGGCGATGAAGAAGCTGTAGGTGGCGTGCTGCTCGTCGGCGACGCTCAGGCACAGAACCAGCACGGGCAGCAGCATCGCCATCAGCGAGCCGATGTAGGCCGGCGGATAAGCCGATAGCGAGGGCACCGCACCGCACACCAGGCCGGTGAGCACGATGCAGGTGAAGGCGAACAGCTGCGGGTCGCCGTGGACGAAGCCGGCCCAGCCCAGCCAGCCCCACAGCAGGCTGCTGGCCCAGGACAACAGTGTGTTGGTCCACAACCAGTTTTTTTCCCGCGTGCGCGCCGGGGCTTGCCGGAAGTACGCGCGTGCCAGGACAATCCGCCCCAGCGTGAGCGCGTAGAGCGCGGCCAGCCAGTAGATCATCGCTGTCGGCGACAGGGCGTTGCGGAAGATGAACAGCACCGGCAGGGGAATCACCAGGTTGGCGAAGAGCACGGCGTACGACTGGCGGAACAAGAGATCGACCAGGTCGCGCTGCTGCAGGCTGTTGTGCATGGTCGAAATGCCTCAGGGAGACGAGTGATGGAAGGGATGCGCGAACTGAGGGTGTTCATCGCCGATGACCACGGCATCGTACGCGATGGCCTGCGCCTGCTGCTGTCGACCCTGGAAGGCGTCGAGGTGATCGGTGAGGCGGCGGATGGCCGGCGCCTGCAGGCTGTGTTGGAGGAGCAGCGCGCGGACCTGCTCCTGCTCGACCTGAACATGCCTGGCCTCAATCGCCTGCAGTTCATCCACGGATTGCGCTTGCGCCACCCGCGCCTGAAGATCCTGGTGCTCACGGCCAACACTGAACTGGCCACCGTACGCTCGGTACTCGACGCCGGGGTGCACGGTTACCTGAGCAAGGGGGAGGACACGGCGGAGCTGCTCGAGGCCATCCAGGCCCTGCGCAGCGGCCAGCATTACCTGGCGCGCAGCCTGCGCTTCCTGCTGGAAACCCCGACCGCACGTCCGCAGGGCGATGCCGACCTGCTCTGCGCCGTGGAACTGACCCGGCGCGAGCGGCAGATCCTCACCCTGGCCGCCCAGGGCCGCAGCGCACGGGAAATCGCCGAACACTTCAGCATCAGCCCGCTGACCGTGCGCAAGCACCGCGAGAACCTGATGCGCAAACTCGACCTGCACAGTACCGCCGAGCTGGCGGCCTACGCCGTGCGCCTGGGCGTCCCCAGCGCCTGAATCGAGCCTGTGCCTTGCCTGCGTGCGCATGCTGCGCGTCCTGTAGGTGAGCCGTTCGACAGAGACTAGCGTCCCGCACGCAGGGAAAAAATACGGCAACTGCCGTATGTGCCTGACCTGCCGCGCTCCCTAACCTTCCCGACATGGACCAGGCGCCGCCTCGATGCGCGCCGGCCGATACCCGATCAAGGGAAGGATCACACCATGACACTGCCTGCCTACTGGGCCTCGTTCGCCGTGGCGACGCTGGCCTTCGCCTGCATGCCCGGCCCGGCCATCCTCTACATGACCTCGCAGACCCTGGCCCATGGTCGCCGCGCCGGCCTGCACGCCGCCCTGGGCATCCACCTGGGTTGCTACGTACACATCTTTGCCGCCAGCGCCGGGCTCGCCGCGCTGCTGCACCATGCACCGAATCTCTATCTCGCGCTGAAGTTGGCGGGTGCTGCGTATCTGATCTGGCTCGGCGGCTCGATGATTTTCGGCGGCCGCCGGTCCGACCACGGCGAGGGCGTGGAAACCCGCCCGAAGGTGC
This sequence comes from Pseudomonas sp. PDNC002, assembly GCF_016919445.1. Taxonomy (NCBI): domain Bacteria; kingdom Pseudomonadati; phylum Pseudomonadota; class Gammaproteobacteria; order Pseudomonadales; family Pseudomonadaceae; genus Pseudomonas; species Pseudomonas sp. PDNC002. Next base: position 3,130,567 of record NZ_CP070356.1, read on the forward strand.
TGCGCGACAGCATGGTGGTGGAGATACTCAATCCCAAGACCGCGCTGTTCTTCCTCACCTTCTTGCCGCAGTTCGTCGACCCGGCCGCCAGCCTGCCGATAGGGCTGCAGTTCTTCATCCTCGGGATGATCGTCAACCTGGTGTTTTCCACGGCGGACGTGCTCGCCGTGCTGTTCGCCTCGCTGTTGCTGGGCGCGCTGGGACAAGGCCGTGGGCAGCGGGTGATGCCGCGAGTGTGCGGTTCGATTCTGGTGGGGCTGGGCGTGATGCTGGTGGCGCGGGGCGGGCCGGTGTGACGCGGGAGGGGGAACGGGGCGCCGCACCCGGAGCAGGGCGCGGCGCGGGCGAAGCGGATCAGTCTTCGCGGCTGGTCACTTCCACCAGGTGGTAGCCGAACTGGGTCTTAACCGGACCCTGGACGACGTTCAGCGGCGCGCTGAACACGACCTGGTCGAACTCACGGACCATCTGGCCCGGACGGAAAGTACCCAGGTCGCCGCCGCTGCGGCCGGACGGGCAGGTGGAGTTGTCGCGAGCCACCTGGGCGAAATCAGCGCCGCCTTCGATGGCAGATTTGAGTTCATTGCACTTGGCTTCGCTGGAAACCAGGATGTGACGGGCGGATGCACGGGCCATGGGATAACTCCTGAACAGGCAGTAGGAAAGGGCGAAGCCTAGCCGATTCCGGGCGCGAACCCAATGCCGGTTGCCCGGCGGTTCTCCGACCTTTGTAGGAGCGGACTCTGTCCGCGATTGTCTTCCCGGCCGCTCCGAGCTGGCTGGCGGCACATCGCGGACAGAGTCCGCTCCCACGCAAACCCCGCCCTCAGACGCCGAACACGTCGCTCAGATGCTGCTGGTAGCGCTGCACGTCGCCCTCGATGTTCGGGCGCTTCATCACGTCCACGCTGAGGAAGGTCGGCAGCGGGCTCATGCCCAGGAACTGGTTGGCCTTGTGGAAGGGGAAGTACACCGCGTCCACACCCTTGCCCTCGAAGAAATCGGTCGGGTCGTCGAACGCCTGCTGCGGCGCGTTCCAGGTGGCCGAGATCATGTACTGCTTGCCCTGCAGCAGGCCGCCGCTGCCGTACTTCTGCGAGGCGTCGGAACGGGTACGGCCGTCGTTGGCGTAGAGGCTGCCGTGGCCGGCGGTGAACACTTCGTCGATGTACTGCTTGACGGTCCAGGGCGCGCCCATCCACCAGCCGGGCATCTGGTAGACGATGATGTCGGCCCAGAGCATTTTCTGCACTTCTTCCTGGATGTCGTAGCCGCCGTCGATGAAGGTTTCCTTCACGTCGAAACCGGCACGGTCGAGGTGGGCGATGGCCGCCTCATGCAGGGTGGCGTTGTAGCGGCCGTCGGAGTGGGCGAATTGTTTGCCGCCATTGATCAGCAGAATCTTTTTCATGAGAGGGCTCCGCAAAAGAGTGGGAATCTGTGAAGGATGAGAAATTCGATGACGGCAGAATATCGAGCGCGGCACGGCGGAAAAACCCGCTCCCGGACAATTGATCCGTGCGTGAGAATCAAGAATGTAAAGGTTTGATTTGCGTCAGGATGACGCAATCTTTCCACCCACAAGGACGCCATCCGATGCACGCCTTCATCCTCCAGGCCCACACCCTTCCGGAAAAATCCCAGGCCTTCGAAGACCTGTTCCGCACCTACCTGACCCCCAGCCGCGCCGAAGACGGTTGCATCCAGTACCACATGCTGCGCGACGTGAATGATCCGACCCTGTTCACCTTCTTCGAGGTCTGGCAGAGCCGTGAGCACCTGGCCGTGCACAGCGCGCTGCCGCACATGCGTGAGTTCCACGAGCGACGCATGGAATACCTGCGCCGCGATTTCGCCATCCAGGAAGTCGAGGTGATGGACCCGCGCTGACCGGGGCCCAGGCCACCGCCTTGTTGCTTCATCGGCAGCAGATGCCAGCCGGCGAGCAGCGAGGCGCGTACCGCCAGCAGGAAGGTAAAGCAGAACGCGGGAATGGGTTTGAGCACTGCGACCTCCCGCCGTGGCTCGGACATTGTTCAGGTGCCTGAGGTGTCCGATAGGTCGGGCGGCATACAATTGCAGTCGGGAGCGCCCTTGCCTTGCGCCAGGCTCCGGGGAAATTTTCCGGCCCGGCAGCGGGCAACTTTTTCCGGAGATTTCCGCCGGCATGCGTCAACGGAACCTGTGCGCGCTGCCCGCAGCCAAATGCCGAGAAATCACGCATCATTGAGCCCTTTCCACCTCCGGAGCCGTCCATGCCCAGCCAGTCGTTCCTCCTGCGCAGCCTGCTGTTGTCGCTCGGCCTGTGTGCCGCCGCTTCCGCCAGTGCGAGCGATCAGGATCAACTGCTCGAAGCCATCAACGCCTACCGTGGCGATGTGCAGTCCTGCGGCGGAGAGGCGTCCCAGGTACTGCCGCCGCTGTCGCCGGATGCGCGCCTGGCGCTGCCGGTCTCGGCGGGGGAATGGAAGGCCGCGCTGAACCAGGCCAGCTACCCCATGAGCAGCGTGCGCATGCTCAGCCTGACCGGCCCGCGCGATGTGACCGCGGCCATGAAGGCCCTGCAGGAAAGCTTCTGCCAGGTCCTGCTCGATCCGCAGTTCGTCGATGTGGGGATCGTCCGCGAAGGCGATGACTGGCGCGTACTGCTCGGCCGCCCATTGCTGCAAAGCAAGCTGGGCACCTGGCAGGCCGAGGGGCAGCAGTTGTTGCAGGCGATCAACGCCGCGCGCGGCAAGGGCCACCAGTGTGGCGGGCAGGCCTTCGGCCCGGCTCCGGCGCTGAGCTGGAACGCCACCCTGGGCGGTACCGCCGAAACCCACAGCCGTGACATGGCCAACAACAACTACTTCGACCACAAGGGGCGCGACGGCAGCACGCCGGGGGATCGCGCGGAACTGGACGGCTACGCCGGCCAGCGCATCGGCGAGAACATCGCTGCGGGGCAAGGCAACGCACAGAAGGTGGTGGACAGTTGGCTGGCCAGCCCCGGCCATTGCGCCAACCTGATGAACCCGCAGTACAGCGAACTGGGCGCGGCCTACGCGGCGGACCCGAAGAGCGACGCGGGCATCTACTGGACGGCCATGTTCGGCTCGCCCTGAGCCATCAGCGGCTGCCGGCAGCGAGGCCGCTGGCGCCGCGTTTCACCTTGGCCGCCAGCACCTGCGCCTCGATGGCCTTGAGTGTGGCGCCACCGGCGGGAAACTCGAACACGCCGCTCTCGGCGAGGGTGCCGACGCGCTCGCCATCGTTCAGGGTGAATTCGACGAAGGCCAGGTGCTCCGACCAGGAACGGTAGCGCCGCACCATGAACAGGCTGTGGCGGGAGCGGACCGACTGGATATTCGCCAGCGCGATCCGACGATGGCTGTCGCTGCCGCACAGCACCAGTTCATCGTCGTGGATGAACGCCGGCTGGCTCCGCGCGATCCGGCCCCACTCCACGGCGAAGCGGCAGCCCAGCAGAAGCAGGACGACGGGGACCGCCGAGAACAGCGTAATCGCACCGCTGGCCAGCTTGATCACGCAGAAGACGCCGAGTGCGAGGAGAATCAGCAGGGTCATGGCCCGGTAGAAGTGAACGTTGTCGAACTCTGTCTGGGGCAATAAACGGACATCCATGCTGCATTCTCCTGCGGCTACTGCGGCGACGTTTCATCAGGCAGAGCTTTTAGCAGAGTACGAGCCGGATGCTGTGCGAGGCAGGTCACAGGGCCGTACCAGCCGGAAAAAGAAAAACCGGCGCCTGGGCGCCGGTTTCTCATGTGCCGCGCGGGAGTCGCAAAGACTTCCCGCCCGAACCTGCCACTCAGTGGGCCTGGTTCAGGGTCAGGCGCATCTGGCGGTTCACATCCTTGTACAGCAGGTAGCGGAAGCGGCCGGGGCCACCGGAGTAGCAGGCCTGCGGGCAGAAGGCGCGCAGCCACATGAAGTCGCCGGCTTCCACCTCGACCCAGTCCTGGTTCAGGCGGTAGACCGCCTTGCCTTCCAGCACGTACAGGCCGTGCTCCATCACGTGGGTCTCGGCGAACGGAATCACGCCGCCCGGCTCGAAGTTCACGATGTTCACGTGCATGTCATGGCGCATGTCGGCCATGTCGACGAAGCGGGTGGTGCTCCAGCGGCCTTCGGTATCCGGCATCACCTTCGGCTCGATGTCCTGCTCGTTGGTGACGAAGGCTTCGGGCAGCGGAACGCCGTCGACTTTCTGGTAGTGCTTGCGGATCCAGTGGAAGCGGGTGTGCTGGCTGCTGGTGTTGCGCACCTTGTAGTCGGCGCCCGGCGGAATGAACGCGTAGCCGCCCGGCTTCATGGTGTGCACTTCGCCCTGCAGGGTCAGGCTCAGCTCGCCTTCGACGATGAACAGCACCGCCTCGGCGTTGACGTCCTGCTCGGGCTTGTCGCTGCCGCCCTGGGGCGCCAGCTCGACGATGTACTGCGAGAAGGTCTCGGCGAAGCCCGACAGCGGGCGGGCGATGACCCACATGCGCATGTTGTCCCAGAAGGGCAGGTGGCTGGTGACGATGTCACGCATCACGCCCTTGGGGATCACGGCATAGGCTTCGGTGAACATGGCGCGGTCGGTGAGCAGCTCGGTCTGTGCCGGGTGCCCGCCGTGCGGCGCGTAATAGGTGGATTTGGCCATGGGGTAGTTCCTCATTGTTGTCTTGCTGCCCGGCGCGTCTGGCGCCGTGGTGAGCAATTGGTGCAGAGCGGCGCGCTTGTCGGTGCGCTGGCCGTCGCTGGAAGCCACGATATCCAGCGGAGTGTTCATGCACAAATTAAATGTTGGAATCCGCTGTATTCGATTTTCAAATGCTTGTCAGCCTTTCGTATCCTGCGCCAGAACCCGCGACAGTACCCGCGCCAGCTCCTTCACCATGGGATCGACCGCCGGCCGGTGCAGCATCGCCACTTCGAACACGTCCACCGAGGGTAGCCCGATATTCTTCGGCAGCACGGCGTGCCCCGCCGTCACCGCGCGCTGCGGCAGCAGGCCGATGCCCATGCCGTCGGCGATGGCCGACTGGATGCCGGAGAGACTGGAGCTGGTGAAGCTGATGTGCCAGCGCCGGCCGATGGATTCCAGCGCGGCGATCATCTCGTCGCGGTACACCCCGCGCGGCGGGAAGGTGACGATGGGCAGCGGGTCCAGTTCGATGCAGGCGTTCTTCGCGCTGTCCACCCAGCGCGTTTTCTCCGGCCAGCAGGCCACCGCCTCGCGGGCGTTCTGCCGCTGCTTGAGCAGCACCAGGTCCAGCTCGCCGCGGTCGTAGCTGGCGGAAAGGTCGCGGCTCAGCCCGCTGGTGACCTCCAGCTTCACCTGCGGATACGCCCGGTTGAACGCCGCCAACTGCTCGGTGGTACGCCCGGTGGCGAAGTCGTCCGGCACGCCGATGCGCACTGTCAGCGCCACGGTGGCGCCGGACAGCGCCTCGACCATTTCATCATTCAAGGCCAGCAGCCGCCGCGCATAGCCCAGCAGCGTGCCCCCGGCATCGGTGGGCAGCACATCGCGATTGCCGCGCTCCAGCAGCCGGTGCCCAGCCATTTCCTCCAGTCGGCGGATCTTCTGGCTGACGGTGGATTGGGTGGAGTGCAACCGCGTCGCCGCCGTGGTGAAGCTGCCGCAATCGGCCACCGTGACGATGGCACGGAGCAGGTCGAGGTCGAAGAGGCGGGTATTGGGTTTGTCACTGTCGCTCATGGCGGTATTGGTTTTTTGAATGCTGATGGTGCATTTAACCGTCCGGGCGCCGGACGGGCAATGTATCCATCACCTGAAGGAGCAATTGTCTTTCTCGGGGAAGCCCGTGCCGATGCTTTTCCCTCACCCCAGCCCTGGCTACGCGCCCCGCTCCTGAGGGAGAGGGAGCCGTCCGTGCCCGCTGGCGCCGAAGTTTCATCCTGCACCGAACGGTCCCCTCTCCCCCTGGGAGAGGGTTAGGGTGAGGGCCGACCCAAGCGCAGTGGCATCTCGTAGCAGCGAGCTTGCTCGCGAACGAGGTTTCCGGCGGTGCCGGCGTTCGGCGACTCGCGAGCAAGCTCGCTCCTACACATACGGCCGAAACCTGGCGCGGGTTCATTCCGACACACCGCCAATTTTCCTACCGCGATCTAGACTCCAGAGGCTGACCATATCCGGGGGATCCACACGGAGAGCGTCACCATGAACCGTCTACCGATATCCCTGCCGGTGCTGGCCGCAGTCGCCGCGTTATCCGGTTGCATGAGCAATGAAGAGTTCCTCGCCTCCAACCAGCAGGCCGCGATCAAGGCCACCGAGTCGCGGGCGAAGTTCGAAATGAACTGCGAGGCGGTGACCAGCAGCGTGCTGTCGAGCAAGGTCACCAGCGTGCGCCGCGCCATGGAGCGTACCGAGTACACCATCGGCGTGCGTGGCTGTAACAAGCAGGTGACCTACATCACCTACTGCCTGAATCCGGAAACCTGCAACGCCATCGCCGATACGGCGCGGATGGGGGCGCCGTAAGGTTCGCCGGGGTGGGGAGTTCGTGGTCCATCCTGGAGTTCTTCCTTGCGCGACTTAGGCGCTTGCGGATCTGCGTACGGCAGCCTTATTGATTTCCCGACAATTTCCGCAGGAAGGGGCGAGGGTCCATGGCCATTTGGCAACCATGGTCTGCCGAGGCGTCCAGCCAGGCCACCAGCCGCTTTGCTGTTTCGGCGTCTTCGGGTTGCTGGGTGCTACCGAGGATGTATTCGGCCTCGGCTCTGAATTGCGCCTGAGATAGCGCAACGATCTCGGTAGAGCCTGCCCCGAAGCACTGGCTGGCGTCTTGCGGAAAGGGGTAGTAAGCCTGCGCAGGATCGCTTCCGGCGAGGGATGATGACAGCGCCCTCAATGCCGCCTGATGTTCGGGACTGGCATCGTCAAACCGAAGATAGGAGCGGTCGCATTTTCTGAAGTTCATGACCGCGGCAGCCACAAAACCTTTCTCTGCCCAGGACTCCAGCAGCGTGCACGCCTGGCTTCGTTTCCCGGTGTCACTGCCTGGCACATTCAGTATGAGCTGCGCCTGGTAGAACGCGGCGGCCGGGTGCCCGAGTTCGGTAGCTTTCTGCAGTTCGGCATTGGCGCTGTCTATCACCACCTCCAGCTTTCCCGCAGAGAAGCCTTTGCTATCGGAGAGTATCTGCTGGGCTTGCTCCAGGTTTGAACGAGCCTGTTCATAGTGCTGCTCTGCAGCAGGAGAAAGAGTACTGGCGAACACCGGAGCACAGTGGATTGCCAAGCCGAAGATGAAAGAAGAGACGTTAAGGGTACGCATGCTGTCCTTGTCATGGGCGGAGTTTTCCGGCGCTAGCTTGCCAGCTCTCGCCTCAATCCAGCCAGCTATGCCATGCCAGGCGAATCGCACCGTCCTGCAGGGGCAGCAGAGTGAGGTTCGGTGCCTGGCGCAGGTCGGTGACCAGTTGGCTCCAGGCGGCGGAGTCGTCGCTGGGTTCGCGGCGTAGGGTGATGCCGAGGTTCTTCAGGGTGGTTGGGTCTGCCAGCAGGGCGTTCACGCGGGCGGACAGCTGATTGTAGGTTGCGGCGTGCATGGGAGGCCTCCAGGTCGGGGTGGATGAAAAGTACTGTATGTAAATACAGTATTTCTTGTAAAGGCCTGCGTGACCATCGGTAGTTGGCTCTCTGGCAGTTGTGAAAGGGGGAGGCTCTGGCGCGGTGCTTCGGGAATTGGTGGGGCTCGCTGTGGAGGCGCAGCCCTTGGGAGCCGTGGGATTTAGGTTTTGTGCGTCTCTATCGTTCTGAAAATGGAACGCTAGAAGTAATTTTTGCCGTCTGGTGGATCAAGGGTGTCGAAATTAATCTTTGCTCCATGCAGTGACGCACTGCAGAACGAGTCCAAAACCTCCCGGCAACGCCGGTCCCACTGAAAGCAAATCGAGGATTTCACCATGACCAACTTCACCTACAACCGCCTGGACAAAGACAACGCAGCCGTACTGCTGGTCGACCACCAGGCCGGCCTGCTTTCCCTGGTCCGCGATATCGATCCGGACAAGTTCAAGAACAACGTGCTCGCCCTGGGCGACCTGGCGAAGTTCTTCAACCTGCCGACCATCCTCACCACCAGCTTTGAAACCGGCCCCAACGGCCCGCTGGTGCCCGAGCTGAAAGCGCAGTTCCCGGACGCGCCGTACATTGCCCGTCCCGGCCAGATCAACGCCTGGGACAACGAGGACTTCGTCAAGGCGGTGAAGGCCACCGGCAAGAAACAACTGATCATTGCCGGCGTGGTGACCGAAGTCTGCGTGGCGTTCCCGGCGCTGTCGGCCCTGGCCGAAGGTTTCGACGTGTTCGTAGTGGCGGATGCGTCCGGCACCTTCAACGAGATGACCCGCGACGCTGCCTGGCGCCGGATGGAAGCCGCCGGTGCGCAACTGATGACCTGGTTCGGTGTGGCCTGTGAGCTGCATCGCGACTGGCGCAACGATATCGAAGGGCTGGCGGCGCTGTTGTCGAACCATATCCCGGACTACCGCAACCTGATGACCAGCTACAGCGCGCTGACCGCGGGGAAATAAGCGTCCCCCGGACATAAAAAAACCGGAGCCTCGTGAGAGGCTCCGGTTTTTTGCTTGAGCGGGTCGGTTCCCGGGAGCGGGTCGGCCCGCCGGGATCAGCTTGCGGCCTTGATGGGCTCAGGCGCGTCCATCGTCTTGAGCGCCTCCTGCATCACTGGGTCATTGGCGAACCAGCCTTCCACGGAAAGGCCCAGTGTGGACTCGAGCAGCACGCACACGGCCAGTGCTGCATTGACGCCATCTTCATTGGCTTCGCGGATAGTTCTGTCGATTTCTTTTCGCAGATTCATCGTGTCCTGCCTGTGGGGCTATGCCCTCGGTTAAACATGGGGGCGGTGGGAGGGGGCAAGCTGGAGCTCGGCGCCTGGAGGATTGACCATCCATTGCCGCTGCGGGTTCACTTTAGTTCTTATAATCATGGCGGATCTTTCTGATTTAACAATAAGAATCCATCGATCGGCGGCGTTGTGCGCGATGTCGCGCTTTGCTCGTCCTACGCCATTCTTGCCGTACTTCGGCTAGACGTTTTTCTATCTGAATCAGCTTCTCGGAATCCATCTGCAGCAAACGTGCGCCACCAACATGCCGCGCTCGATAGGGTACGGCGTGGACAGGATGAATCGCGTGCCGTGGAATCCTGCATCTGGTGTCCGCAATCGATGGCGTTCGGACGGCGGCTCCTGGCCTCCATTGCGCGGGATGGCTACAACCGGTGCGGGCTTGCACGCGAACTGTCCAGTAGGGGCGCTGCTGGAAAGTCCTGTTCGCGAGCAAGCTCGCTCCTACCAGTCGGTCCGTCGCCTCGACACTCAGTGCTGGTAAGGCACCCAGGTCACGCCCTGCCACTGCAGCACGGACAGCGATTACGTCGGGCCGCGTAGGATTCGCCGGCGGGGGTCGCCAAGATCGCTGCGATGCAGGTCGCGCAACGTCGGAATCACCTGCTGCGACAACCACTGCCGCACGCTGCGATTCTCCGGATGAAAGAAGTGAATCAACGCCGCATACACCGCCGACTCGCTGATCAGCAGCTCATCGACGTAATCGCCGCTGCCGTCGCGCAGCCAGGCGCGGCGGAACTGGTCGTCGTCCAGATTGCGCTCCACGCGCTCGGCCAGATGGGGCGAGCCGATCAGCCAGCCCAGGTCGTGGCCGCAGAACCAGCACTGGTCTTCCAGCAGCGCGGCGCGTAGCAGGCGCTTGTGGCGGATGAATTCGGTGGGGATCAGGACCTCTTCAGACATGGCGCACCTCCGGGATGGAGGAGGAAGAGGGCGGGTACAGCGAAGCGCCTTCGGGGCGAAGACTGGGGGAGAAAGGCATATCCATTACCTCAATGGGTACACCGGTGCTTTCGGGAGCAGTATTGCCGCTACGTGAAGCGTTTCCTAGGCGCTTGCCGCAACGCTATTGATGGCATGGCGCGCGGCCAATCGTAGGGCGCATAACTGCGAAGCAGTTATCCGCCGATTTTCTCACTGCCGTGCCGAAGCATGAGATATGTGACGAGTTATGAGCCCGCATCCGGCGGATAACGCTTCGCGTTATTCGCCCTACAAGTGCGTTGGTTTCGGCGGATTTACCTCCGCTCTGCCGCCCGCACATCCAACGACAAGTCGCCCGCCCAGTCGTCGGTGTAAATGCCTTCGGCCACCGCACGGTGGAATGTGGAGTACGGCCAATCCTTCACCGCCGTCACCCAACCGTGTTTAACCGGGTTGATGTGGATGTAATCGAAGTGCCGCTGGTAGTCCGTTTCATCACGGATCAGATGTTCCCAGTAGCGTGGCTGCCAAATGCCGCGCTCGCCGCGCGTTTGTTGCTCAATGCTCCGTGGTTCGCCATGAGGAATGCGCCGAGCGAAACCGGATTTGATGACCTTCCAGCGTGTGGCGAAATCCGCGTCACCCGGTGGCAGCGTCCACAGGCAATGCATGTGCTCGGGGAGCACGACCCAGGCATCAATCTGGAAAGGGTGGTTGCGTTTGGTCTGGGCGATGACGCGGCGCAGCAGATTGATTTCATGGGTGAGGAGGCTGGAGCGCCGGTCACGTAACGTGACCGTGAAGAAGTAGGTGCCGCCCCGTACCCAGGCGCGTCGATAGTTCGGCATTGGCACCTCCGGGCTCGGTTGGAGTTTGGAGGGTAGCTTGGGGAATCGGCGGATAACGCGGGGCGTTATTCGCCCTACAGAAATTTCAGCCGTTACTTAGTGTTCAAGATCATCGCGAGCGGCAGTTCACGGCTGATTTTCCTTCGGAAAGATGTTTTAGCTTTTTTGCACTATGGTACGGCCAGTTGATCGAAGAAAATGCTAAGGCACCAAAGAGAAGTACAACGGAAAGAGTGGATAGGGCGAAAAAAGTTAATGGGTTCATCTCTTTAGAGGCAAAGGCGTAGAACGCTATTGCGGCGACTATGGCAGCGTAGCTTCCGATTAATAAGCTTATTGTTGATATTATAATTCTGCCGATGATGTCCCATGCGGATATCTTAAATTTTAATCCGCCATTTTCTATTTTTGTGTACGGCGCTGCACGTCTCAGATCGTGCCAGCCTATATTTTCTTGATGTTTGTTGTAGAAGGATAGTAGTTTTTCTCTTCTTTCCTTGTTTGCAGTAATGCCATAAATTTTTTTGAAAGCATATTCGGCTATGAGCTCCCGCAATGCTTCTTTAGTTTCCTTGCTGATTTCTGGGCTTGCTAGTAGGTCCTTTGTTAGGCTGATGTCTTTATCTTTTTTTTCGGAAATATGGGTGTATATTTTGAATGGCTCTTTTTTTAGGAGGTAAACAATGGCCAAAAAAATGAAGGCTGCCCATATGTTTCCGGCGTTTAAGGTTTTTATAAATTCTTCGAGGATTCTATCCAACTTGTTTTCCTTTTTGGTTGAAAATAAAAAGCCCCGCACTAGGCGGGGCTTTTCGTCTTTCTCATCACTGCCCCAAAAATCCATTTCGGTCTACAGCGTTTCTAATGGTCTTGACTTGCGGTGGTGCTACTACTTCCGTCAGTCCCAGCTCAGCGCGCCGCCGGTCTGGTACTCGATCACGCGGGTCTCGAAGAAGTTCTTTTCCTTCTTCAGGTCCATGATTTCGCTCATCCACGGGAACGGGTTGCTGGTGCCCGGGTATTCCTCTTTGAGGCCGATCTGGGTCAGGCGGCGGTTGGCGATGAACTTGAGGTAGTCCTCCATCATCGCCGCGTTCATGCCCAGTACGCCGCGCGGCATGGTGTCGCGAGCGTATTCGATCTCCAGCTGGGTGCCCTGGAGGATCATCTGGGTGGCCTCGTCCTTCATCTGGGCATCCCACAGGTGCGGGTTTTCGATCTTGATCTGGTTGATCACGTCGATGCCGAAGTTCAGGTGCATGGATTCGTCGCGCAGGATGTACTGGAACTGCTCGGCGGTGCCGGTCATCTTGTTGCGGCGGCCCATGGAGAGGATCTGGGTGAAGCCGCAGTAGAAGAAGATGCCTTCCAGGACGCAGTAGTAGGCGATCAGGTTGCGCAGGAACTGGCGGTCGGTCTCCGGGGTGCCGGTTTCGAACTTCGGATCGGAGATCGAGCGGGTGTACTTCAGGCCCCAGGAGGCTTTCTTCGCGACCGAAGGAATCTCGTGGTACATGTTGAAGATTTCGCCTTCATCCATGCCGAGGGATTCGATGCAGTACTGGTAGGCGTGGGTGTGGATCGCTTCCTCGAAGGCCTGGCGCAGGATGTACTGGCGGCACTCGGGGTTGGTGATCAGGCGGTACACGGCCAGCACCAGGTTGTTGGCAACCAGGGAGTCGGCAGTGGAGAAGAAGCCTAGGTTGCGCATGACGATGCGGCGTTCGTCTTCGCTGAGGCCGTCCTTGCTCTTCCACAGGGCAATGTCGGCGTTCATGTTCACTTCCTGGGGCATCCAGTGGTTGGCACAACCATCCAGATACTTCTGCCAGGCCCAGTCGTACTTGAAGGGTACGAGCTGGTTGAGGTCGGCGCGGGCGTTGATCATCTGCTTGTCGCCGACTTGTACGCGGGCGGCGGAGCCTTCGAGATCGTCCAGGCCTTCCTGGATGTCCAGGGCGTCGAGGGCCTGCTTGGCGCGGGCGACGGCGTCGGAGTCGTTGGCGGATACGGCGCGCGCCTCTTCGACGGAGCCAGCGGCGTCGGCGTCGAGTTTGTCAGCGTTCTGCGCGGCGGCCTGGGCGACTGCCGGGGCGGCCTTGGCTTCGGTGGCGTCTTCTTTGTCGAATTCGTCCCAGCTCAGCATGGGGGTCCTCTCCTGGTGGGCCGCTCTGTGGCGGCCTGGTGTCTGGTTGCGTGATGGGTGCACGCTAAAGCTTGAATTTGCGGGGAGGGGTCAAGAGCCCCTCTCCCTAACCCTGACTGCGCGCCCCGCTCCGAAGGGAGAGGGGACTTTGAAGCTGCAGAGTTCTGGCGGTGCCTCGGAGCGAGGCCGCGCTAGGCGCCTGGTAGGTCGGAGCCCCTGAGCGTACGACTGTACGTGATGGGGGCCGACCTGCCGGGCAACGACGCGCGGACCGTTCCGAGGGCCGCTTACTCCATTACTGGCAGGCTTCGCAGTCCGGGTTGTCGATGCTGCAAGCCTGCGGTACCGGCGCCGGCTTCGGCTCTGCAGCCGGTGCGGCTTGCAGGCCTTCGTTGCCACCTGCCGACACGGCGTTCAGCTTGCCGGTGTTGATGGTGGACTTCTCGGTGCTGGTGGCGGCCAGGGCGCGGAGGTAGTAGGTGGTTTTCAGGCCACGGAACCACGCCATGCGGTAGGTCACGTCCAGCTTCTTGCCCGAGGCGCCGGCGATGTAGAGGTTCAGGGACTGGGCCTGATCGATCCACTTCTGGCGGCGGCTGGCGGCGTCGACGATCCACTTGGTCTCGACTTCGAAGGCGGTGGCGTACAGGTCTTTCAGGTCTTGCGGGATGCGCTCGATCTGCTGCACGGAGCCGTCGTAGTACTTCAGGTCGTTGACCATGACCGGGTCCCACAGGCCGCGCGCCTTGAGGTCGCGAACCAGGTAGGGGTTGATCACGGTGAACTCGCCGGAGAGGTTCGATTTCACGTACAGGTTCTGGTAGGTCGGCTCGATGGACTGCGATACGCCGGTGATGTTGGCGATGGTCGCGGTCGGCGCGATGGCCATGATGTTCGAGTTACGGATGCCTTTCTGTACGCGAGCACGTACCGGAGCCCAGTCGAGGGATTCGGTCAGGTCGACGTCGATGTACTTCTGGCCACGGGCTTCGATGAGGATCTGCTGGGAGTCCAGCGGCAGGATGCCCTTGGACCACAGGGAGCCGTCGAAGGTCTCGTAGGCGCCACGCTCGTCGGCCAGGTCACAGGAAGCCTGGATGGCGAAGTAGCTCACCGCCTCCATGGACTTGTCGGCGAACTCGATGGCCGCGTCGGAGCCGTAGGCGATGTGTTGCAGGTACAGCGCGTCCTGGAAGCCCATGATGCCCAGGCCAACCGGACGGTGCTTGAGGTTCGAGTTGCGAGCCTGCGGGACCGAGTAGTAGTTGATGTCGATAACGTTATCGAGCATGCGCACGGCGGTCTTCACGGTCTTCTCGAGCTTGGCGGTGTCCAGCTTGCCGTCGACGATGTGGTTGACCAGGTTGATCGAGCCCAGGTTGCAGACCGCGATCTCGTCCTTGTTGGTGTTCAGGGTGATCTCGGTGCACAGGTTCGAGCTATGGACCACGCCCACGTGCTGCTGCGGGCTGCGCAGGTTGCACGGATCCTTGAAGGTCAGCCACGGGTGGCCGGTCTCGAAGAGCATGGAGAGCATCTTGCGCCACAGGTCTTTGGCCTGGATGGTCTTGAACAGCTTGATCTTGCCGTACTGGGTCAGGGCTTCGTAGTACTCGTAGCGCTCTTCGAAGGCCTTGCCGGTGAGGTCGTGCAGGTCCGGTACTTCGGAAGGCGAGAACAGGGTCCACTGGCCGTCGTCGAACACGCGCTTCATGAACAGGTCGGGAATCCAGTTCGCGGTGTTCATGTCGTGGGTACGGCGGCGGTCGTCACCGGTGTTCTTGCGCAGCTCGATGAACTCTTCGATGTCCATGTGCCAGGTTTCGAGGTACGCGCAGACGGCGCCCTTGCGCTTGCCACCCTGGTTCACGGCGACGGCGGTGTCGTTCACCACTTTCAGGAACGGGACGACGCCCTGGGATTTGCCGTTGGTGCCCTTGATGTAGGAGCCCAGCGCGCGCACCGGGGTCCAGTCGTTGCCCAGGCCACCGGCGAATTTCGACAGCATGGCGTTGTCGTGGATCGCGTTGTAGATGCCCGACAGGTCGTCCGGCACGGTGGTCAGGTAGCAGGAGGACAGCTGCGGACGCAGGGTGCCGGCGTTGAACAGGGTCGGGGTCGACGACATGTAGTCGAACGAGGAGAGCAGGTTGTAGAACTCGATGGCGCGAGCTTCACGGTCCTTCTCTTCGATGGCCAGGCCCATGGCCACGCGCATGAAGAAGACCTGCGGCAGTTCGAAACGGATGCCGTCCTTGTGGATGAAGTAGCGGTCGTACAGGGTCTGCAGGCCGAGGTAGGTGAACTGCTGGTCGCGCTCGTGGTTGATCGCGGCGCCCAGTTTGGCCAGGTCGAACTCTTTCAGCTTGCTGTCGATCAGCTCGAACTCGGAGCCTTTCTCGACGTAGGCGGCCAGGGCCTTGGCGTAGAGGTCGGCCATCTCGTGGTGAGTGGCGCTCTCGGCCACGCCCAGGAAGCCCAGCGCTTCGGCGCGCAGGGTGTCCATCAGCAGGCGGGCGGTGACGTAGGAGTAGTTCGGCTCGCGCTCGACCAGGGTACGGGCGGTCATCACCAGGGCGGTGTTGACGTCTTTCTCGGCGACGCCGTCGTACAGGTTCTTCAGGGTTTCGCGTTCGATCAGGCTGCCATCGACTTCGGCCAGGCCTTCGCAAGCTTCGCGGATGATGGTCTGCAGGCGGCCCATGTCCAGCGGCTGGGTGCTGCCGTCGGCCTTGGTGATGCGGATGCTCGGGTGCGGCTGGGCGATGTCGCTGGCGGTGCCGGCGTTCTTGCGCTCGTTGGCACGGGCTTCGCGGTAGATCACGTAGTCGCGGGCGACTTTCTGCTCGCCGGCGCGCATCAGGGACAGTTCGACCTGGTCCTGGATCTCTTCGATGTGGATGGTGCCACCGGAGGGCATGCGGCGCTTGAAGGTCGCGGTGACCTGTTCGGTCAGGCGGCGCACGGTCTCATGGATGCGCGACGAGGCGGCGGCGGTGCCGCCTTCCACGGCGAGGAACGCCTTGGTGATGGCTACGGTGATCTTGTCATCGGTGTAGGGAACTACGGTGCCGTTGCGCTTGATCACGCGCAGCTGGCCGGGCGCGGTGGCGGCCAGATCCTGTGCGGATTCGGCTGCCTGGGGCGCTACGGCCTGCGGGTTCTCGCGAGTGGTGTCGATTTGCATGGGTGGTTGTCTCCACGTTCTCGTAATGGGTTTGTTGCTGGCACCAGGGGCGCCATTCTCAAAAACAAAGAGTGAAATAAAGAGCGAAAAGAGCGAAAGCCCGCGGCCAGGGCCGCAAGCTGAAAATTCTCTGGAACAGGGGGGATTGACCCGAAGCGCCTCCCTGGCCCAACTCGGGTCCGGCTTTACGGGCCGGGACCACAATACCTAGTGGTGTTGAACGTTACGTTGCAACACCCGTACCGCATTTCCATCGACATGAATCGCTCCTTGCGGGCAGGGCCGCCTGGCACATCAGTACGTCTGGAATACGTTGTGGTGGAACCGGAGGAGCCATGGAAAAGGCTCGCGACTTCGACTTTCTTCTTGTGTCCGGTTCACTGTGGCAACCCCAAGATGTAGGGGTATACCGCAACGGGGATACAAGATAATGCGCTATGGGGGTGTTTGCAAGGCGGGAGGCAGGGGAAAAGCTGTGGATAAAATGTGCATGGAATGTGGGTGAAGCGGGGTAACTCGCGCCAGCCCGTATGGCGTCTGCCTTTCACCGTTCGTCGTGGTCGGCGACAGAATTTTCACACGCTGGGATGGTGCTGCACGGGAAAGAACACTACCACAATATGTAGTGTTTTTGCCGCAGCAGCTCTTGACCTTTTCGGGCAATCCCTGCTTACGCCACCGGCGTGCGGCGGGTGCGGCAATCTGGCTACAATGCCGGCCGCTTTCGCGGGCTTTCTATTGGCAGTGCCCGCCCATGGCGCATCAGGAGGCAAGGTGGAACAAGAAGCGCGCATTCTCATCGTCGAGGACGACCAGCGATTGGCCGAGCTGACCCAGGATTACCTGGAGAGCAACGGCCTGGCGGTGTCCATCGAATCCCATGGCGCGAGGGCGGTGGACCGCGTGCTGGCCGAGCGGCCGGACCTGGTGGTGCTGGACCTGATGCTGCCGGGGGAGGATGGGCTGTCCATCTGCAAGCGCCTGCGTCCGGATTACGACGGTCCGATCCTGATGCTCACCGCGCGCACCGACGACATGGATCAGGTGCAGGGCCTGGAGATGGGCGCTGACGATTACGTGTGCAAGCCGGTGCGCCCGCGTGTGCTGCTGGCGCGCATCCGCGCCCTGCTGCGCCGCAGCGAGCCGGCCGAGTCGGTGCAGGCGGTCGGCGGCAAGCGCCTGACCTTTGGCAAGCTGGTGATCGACAACGCCATGCGCGAGGCCTGGCTGGACGAGCAGACCATCGAGCTGACCAGCGCCGAGTTCGATTTGCTCTGGCTGCTGGCTGCCAACGCCGGGCGCATTCTTTCCCGCGAGGAAATCTTCAACTCCCTGCGCGGCATCGAGTACGACGGCCAGGACCGCTCCATCGACGTGCGTATCTCGCGCATCCGCCCGAAGATCGGCGACGACCCGATGCACCCGCGCCTGATCAAGACGGTGCGCAGCAAGGGCTACCTGTTCGTCGGGGAGCTCTGAGCCGTGAGCGCCGTGCCACCGTTCCCCGAGCTGCACGGCGAGCGCTTCCGCCTGCGCGCCTTCACCGATGCCGACCAGCCGACGGTGTTCCGCGCGCTGTCGCATCCCGAGGTAATCCGCTACTACGGCGTTTCCTACGCGACGCTGGAAGCCACCCGCGAGCAGATGGAGTGGTTCGAACGCCTCCATAAGGAAGGCAGTGGTATCTGGTGGGCGATCTGCCGGCCGGAAGCGCCGGAGGAAGTCATCGGCGGATGCGGCTTCAATAAATGGCTGCCAGCCCATCGACGCCTGTCGTTGGGCTACTGGCTGTTGCCCGAGCACTGGGGGCAGGGCGTGATGAGCGAATGCCTACCGGTGATCTGCCGCCATGCTTTCCGAGAAATGAACGTGCATCGCATCGAGGCCGAGGTGGAGCCGGAGAACCTCGCCAGTGGCCGCTTGCTGCTGCGCCAGGGATTCGTGCTGGAAGGCCGACGCCGCGAGTGCGAGGTGAAGGGCGGTGCGTTCCTCAGCCTGGACTATTACGGGTTGCTCAATGTTGGGGAGGCCGGGTGAGTCTCGCGCTCGGGCTGGCCCTCACCCCAGCCCTCTCCCAAAGGGAGAGGGGGTCGTCCGTGCCGGCTGCCGGTTCGGTTTCATCCTGCCCGACTCGATGCCAACCGGGCGGCGCCACTTTAGCGCCGGGCTTCCTGCGCACTCCGAACAGTCCCCTCTCCCTCTGGGAGAGGGCTAGGGTGAGGGAGCTCTTCAATAGCGCCGAACCCACCCGGAATTCCCCCCGATGAAATCCATCTTCCTGCGCATCTACGGCGGCATGCTGCTGACCCTGGTGGCCGTCGCCGCGCTGGCCGTGCTGACGCTGCACCTGGTCAACGACGTGCGCGGCGAACGCTATCGCGAGGACCTGGCCCGCGGCACTTTCCGCCTGATGGCGGACGAGTTGCTGCCCATGAGCGAAGTGGATCGCAAGCGTGCACTGAGCCAGTGGAGCCGCCTGCTGGGCATTCCGCTCAAGCTCACCAGCCTGGACGCGCTGGGCATGGAAGGGCGCAGCCGGGCGCGGCTGATGAATGATCAGGTGCTGGTACAGGCCGGCGCGCCCCATGAAGTGAAGGTGATGACCCAGGTGAGCGCGGCGGAAGGGCTGATCCTCACCGGCGAGGTGGAGCAGGTCAGCGAACAGCTGGCGCGCGCCACTATCTATTTGCTGATGGATGAGCTCAAGCGCTACCCGGCCAGCGAGCAGCCCTATCATCTGGCGCGCATCGTCCGTGACAAGCGCTTCGGCTTTGAAGTGCACCTGCTGCGCCTGAAGGAGGTCGACCTCGACGACGACCAGAGCCGCCGGGTGGAGGAGGGCGATACGGTGATGGCGCTGGGCAAGGGCGGCGACTCGATCCGCGTGCTCTCGGGCATCCTCGACACGCCCTGGGTGCTGGAGCTGGGGCCGATCTACCAGATGAACCCGTACCCGCCGCAGTTGCTGACGATCATCGTGGTCGTCGCGCTGACGCTCATCGGCCTGACCCTGTACCTGTTGATCAGCGGGCTGGAGCAGCGCTTGCGCAGTCTTGAATCCGCCGCCACGCGCATCGCCCGCGGCAGCCTGGACACCCGTGTGGAAGTGCGCGGCGCAGACTCCATCGGCCGCCTCGCGGGGGCTTTCAACCACATGGCCGAGCAGTTGCACCTGTTGCTGACGGTGCAGCGCGAGCTGGTGCGCGCGGTGTCCCACGAGCTGCGCACGCCGGTGGCGCGGCTGCGCTTCGGGCTGGAGATGATCGAGTCCGCCGAAACGGAGAAAGCGCGGCGCAAGTACATGGAAGGCATGGACGGCGATATCCAGGACCTCGACCAACTGGTGGACGAGATGCTCACCTACGCGCGCCTGGAGCAGGGTTCGCCGGCTCTGGCCTATCAGCGCATCGAGCTGGGCGCGCTGGTGGAACAGGTGGTGTCGGAGATCGCTCCGCTGCGCCGGGAGATCACCGTCACCTGCGAGCCCGGTTCGCTGGTGCCGTTCGACCAGGGCAGTTGGATCGAGGCCGAGCCGCGCTACCTGCACCGCGCCTTGCAGAACCTGATGACCAATGCGCTGCGCTATGCCGAAGGGCGGGTGCGGGTGAGTTACCGGGTGAGCGTGGACCGCTGCCAGGTGGACGTCGAAGACGACGGCCCCGGTGTGCCGGAAGCGCAGTGGCCTCGCTTGTTCCAACCCTTCTTCCGCGCCGATGACAGCCGGGCGCGGGTCACGGGTGGGCATGGGCTGGGGCTTTCCATCGTGCGGCGGATCATCCACTGGCACGGCGGCCGCGCGCAGATCGCCAAGAGCGAAGTGCTGGGTGGCGCGTGCTTCACGCTGATGTGGCCACGCCGCCAGGCACCGACGGTCGAAGACAATATTTGACCTTGAAGTCAAAAAATGCAGAATGCTGCGGTGCCATCACAGGCTGATGGCGTCCGCCGCGTTGCTCTGCATCTTCCCTCAGTGAAACAGCTCTCTTAATGGGTATTGCAGAGTCACCGGTATCGTTATGTAATTTTTGCTATAACGAGCGCTGGCGGCAGGGCGGCCGGGCCGGTCAGCGACAGGCCCGCGCAGGGTTTCAGGCAGGAACACCGAGGATCACATGGGACGCTTTGATCACTGCAGTCGCCTTCACGCCAACCACCAGGCCGAGCTCGCTGACCGCATCGCGGGTGACCACGGCAACCACTTCGGTGCCGCCGGGCAGGCCCAGCACCACCTCGGCATTCACCGCACCGTCGGTGACCGATTTCACCGTGCCGCTCAGGCAGTTGCGGGCGGACAGGCGGATGTCCTCGGCCTCGGTCATCAGCATCACCCAGGGCGCCTTGACCAGCGCAATGACGTCCTTGCCCTGGGCCAGGCCCAGGCTCTTCACGCTTTCCTCGGTGACGATCGCCACCAGCTCGCTGCCGCCGGGCAGGGCGACCACGACTTCCGCGTTGACCGCACCGTTGCGCAGTTGCTTGACGCTGCCCTTGAAGACGTTGCGTGCACTGACCTTCATGAACTGACTCTCCTGGACCGTTTTGAATGGCCGGCTTCTCGCCGGACGTAACACGGGGCTGAACCGAGTTTATAGACCAGTCCTGACGATTTGATGCTTGAAAACAACAACCCACTGGAGCCTCACGATGAAACACCGCTTCGCAAGCCTGTCCCTGCTGGTCGCTTCCTGCTTCACCCTGCACTCGGCGCTGGCCGATGAAGTGCAGGTCGCCGTCGCCGCCAACTTCACCGCGCCGATCCAGGCGATCGCCAAGGACTTCGAGAAGGACACCGGCCACAAGCTGGTCGCCGCCTACGGCGCCACCGGCCAGTTCTACACCCAGATCAAGAACGGCGCGCCGTTCGAAGTCTTCCTCGCCGCCGACGACAGCACGCCGAAGAAACTCGAAGCCGAGAAGGAAATCGTCCCCGGTTCGCGCTTCACTTACGCCATCGGCACCCTGGCGCTGTGGTCGGCCAAAGACGGCTACGTCGACGCCAAGGGCGAGGTGCTGAAGAAGAACGAGTACAAGCACCTGTCCATCGCCAAC
Organism: Pseudomonas sp. PDNC002; assembly: GCF_016919445.1. Classification (NCBI taxonomy): domain Bacteria; kingdom Pseudomonadati; phylum Pseudomonadota; class Gammaproteobacteria; order Pseudomonadales; family Pseudomonadaceae; genus Pseudomonas; species Pseudomonas sp. PDNC002. Next base: position 3,151,618 of record NZ_CP070356.1, read on the forward strand.
CCGAAAGCCGCGCCTTACGGCCTGGCCGCCACCCAGGTGATCGACAAGCTCGGCCTGAAGGACAAGGTCGCCGGCAAGATCGTCGAAGGCCAGAACATCACCCAGGCCTTCCAGTTCGTTTCCACCGGCAACGCGGAGCTGGGCTTCGTGGCGTTGTCGCAGATCTACAAGGATGGCAAGGTGACCAGCGGTTCCGCCTGGATCGTCCCGGCCGACCTGCACGACCCGATCCGCCAGGACGCCGTGATCCTCAACAAGGGCAAGGACAGCGCCGCCGCCAAGGCCCTGGTCGAGTACCTCAAAGGCCCGAAAGCCGCTGCGGTGATCAAGTCCTACGGTTACGAGCTCTGATGCTCTTCAACTAGGTAGAAGTAAGGAAGCGCGATGCCCCTCACGCAGGAGGATTTCCTGGCCATCCGGCTCACCATCGAGCTGGCCGCCCTGAGCACCCTGATCCTCCTGCTGATCGGCACGCCGATCGCCTGGTGGCTGTCGCGCACCCGCTCCTGGCTGAAAGGTCCGCTGGGAGCGGTGGTGGCGCTGCCGCTGGTGCTGCCGCCCACGGTGATCGGCTTCTACCTGCTGATCACCATGGGCCCCAATGGCTTCATCGGTCACGCCACCGAGAGCCTGGGCCTGGGGCGTTTGCCCTTCACCTTCGCCGGGCTCGTGGTGGGCTCGGTGTTCTATTCGCTGCCCTTCGTGGTGCAGCCGTTGCAGAACGCCTTCGAGGCGATCGGCGACAAACCACTGGAGGCCGCCGCGACCTTGCGCGCGAGCCCGCTGGATACCTTCTTTTCTGTGGTCGTGCCGCTGGCGCGGCCTGGCTTCATCACCGCCAGCATCCTCGGCTTCGCTCACACGGTGGGTGAGTTCGGCGTGGTGCTGATGATTGGCGGCAACATTCCGGGGAAGACCCGCGTGGTGTCGGTGCAGATCTTCGATCACGTCGAGGCCATGGAGTATGCCCAGGCGCACTGGCTGGCCGGCGGCATGGTGATTTTCTCCTTCTTCGTCCTGCTGGCGCTCTACGCGAGCCGCCGCGGCCGTTCGGCCTGGGCCTGAGGTGGGCATGCAGCAAGAGACTCCCGTGCGCGCCATCGAGGCCCGGTTCCAGATTGCCTATTCGGGCTTCAGCCTGGACGTCGACCTGCAGTTGCCGGGCAAGGGCGTGACCGCGCTGTTCGGCCATTCCGGTTCTGGCAAGACCACCTGCCTGCGCTGCGTGGCGGGCCTTGAGCGCGCCCCGCTCGGTCGGTTGGTGGTGAATGGCGAGGTCTGGCAGGACAGCGCGGCTGGTGTATTCCTGCCGCCGCACAAGCGGGCGCTGGGCTATGTGTTCCAGGACGCCAACTTGTTCGAGCACCTGTCGGTGAAGCGCAACCTCACCTACGGGATGAAGCGCGTGCCGCGCGACGAGCATCGCGTCGAGCTGAAACAGGCCACCGAGCTGCTGGGGATTGGCCATCTGCTGGAGCGCATGCCGGGACACTTGTCCGGTGGCGAACGCCAGCGCGTCGGCATGGCGCGCGCGTTGCTGACCAGCCCGCGCCTGCTGCTGATGGACGAGCCACTGGCGGCACTGGACCTGAAGCGCAAGGCGGAAATCCTCCCGTACCTGGAGCGCCTGCACGATGAGCTGGATATCCCGATCCTCTACGTCAGCCACTCGCCGGATGAAGTGGCGCGGCTGGCCGATCACCTGGTGCTGCTGGACCAGGGCAAGGCGATTGCCAGTGGCCCGGTGATGGAAACCCTGGCGCGCACCGACCTGCCGATTTCCCACCTGGAAGATGCCGGTGTCGTGATCGACGGCCACGTGGTTTCCCACGATGCTGACTACGGCCTGCTGACCCTGGCTCTACCGCATTGCGAGCAGCGCATCCGCCTGGCTCACGCGCCAATGGAAAAGGGCAGGGCGCTGCGCATCAAGGTGCAGGCGCGGGACGTCAGCCTGAGCCTGGAGCCGGCGGCCCACAGCAGCATCCTCAACGTACTGCCGGCGACCGTGGTCGAGATCGTGCCGACGGACAATCCGGCGCATCGGCTGGTGAAGCTCGACGTGGCCGGCACGCCAGTGCTGGCCAGGATCACCCGCTATTCCCACGACCAGCTAGGCCTGCATGCCGGGCAGGCGGTATGGGCGCAGATCAAGTCGGTGGCGTTGCTAGCCTGATCTGCTCTATGTAGGAGCGGAACTTTTCCGCGATCACCGCGATAGCGGTGCAAGGTCCTGGGTGCCGGCCTGGCGGCCGGGTCGCGGAGAAGCTCCGCTCCTACAAAAGAGGACGGGGCGCACCGGCCCTCCCGGCTTGCATGGGTGTTCCATGTAGGAGCGGAACTTTTCCGCGATCACCGCGATAGCGGTGCAACGTGCTGGGTACCGGCCTGGCGGCCGGGTCTCGGAGAAGCTCCGCTCCTACAAAAGAGGAAGGGGCGCACCGGCCCTCCCGACTCACATGGATGCTCTATGTAGGAGCGGAACTTTTCCGCGATCACCGCGATAGCGGTGCAACGTCTTGGGTACCGGCCTGGCGGCCGGGTCGCGGAGAAGCTCCGCTCCTACAAAAGAGGGCGGGGCGCACCTGCCCTCCCGGCTTGCATGGGTGTTCCATGTAGGAGCGGAACTTTTCCGCGATCACCGCGATAGCGGTGCAACGTCTTGGGCCGCCGGTCTGGCGGCCGGGTCGCGGAGAAGCTCCGCTCCTACAAAAGAGGAAGGGGCGCACCGGCCTTCCCGGCTCACATGGGTGTTCCATGTAGGAGCGGAACTTTTCCGCGATCACCGCGATAGCGGTGCAATGCCCTGGGTACCGGCCTGGCGGCCGGGTCGCGGAGAAGCTCCGCTCCTACAAAAGAAGAAGGGCGGCCACTGGCCGCCCTTCTTCGATTCACGCAGTGCCTTACAGCAGCGGAATGGTGTAGCTGACGATCAGGCGGTTCTCGTCCTGGTCACGCTGGCTGGGCACGCCCGGGGTGGATGCCGCCGGCAGGCCGCTGCGCATGGCGGCGTTCTTCCAGGCCAGGCCCAGGCCCCTGAAGGTGCCTTCCGGGACCACGTAGCCCAGCGCGATATCGCGTTCCCACTCGCCCTTGTCGCCGGCCTTGGTGTCGATGTTGTCGGCGTTCAGGTAGAGCACGCTGAAGGTCAGGCCCGGCACGCCGAGGTCGGCGAAGTCGTAGGCATAGCGACCGATCCAGGTGCGCTCGCCAGCGCGGTTGAACTTCAGCAATTGGGCGTCGGAGATCAGGTAGGTGCTGGTGCCTTCGCCGTCGCCGCGGTTCAGGTAGGGGAAGTCGCTGTCGCCGGTCAGCACCTGGTAGCCGGCGCCGATGCTGTGGCCGCCCAGGGCATAGGTGAACATGCCGCTGTAGACGTTGTTGTCCACTTCGCCCTTGAGACTGTTGCCGCCGTAGTAGCCGCTGCTGACGTAGCCGTCGGCGCGACCGGAGGCGCTGCCATTCTTGCCGTCGGAATCGCTGATGAAGACGCGAATATCGGACTTCAGGGTGCCCGGACCGATACCCCAGTTGTGCACGAGGCCCAGGTAGTTCTGCTTGTAGAAGTTGTCCAGCTCGCCGTAGTAGTACGACAGGGTCAGGTTCTTGGTCGCCTTGTAGTCGCCGCCGGCGAAGTAGAACTTGTTGCTGTCGCGGGAGCTGGCGCTGCTGCCGTTGGCGCCAGCGATGGACATGCTGCGCCAGTCGGTGGAGTTGCGGCCCTTGGTGTGGGTCAGCTGGCCGCCGGTCAGGGTCAGGTTGTCGATGTCGGTGGAGGTGACCTGGCCACCTTCGTAGGTCATCGGCAGCAGGCGGGCATCGTTGTAGACCACCACCGGCAGCTTGGGCTGCAGGGTGCCGTAGCGGAATTCGGTCTTGGAGATCTTCGCCTTGGCGGTCATGCCGAGGCTGCTGAACTCATCCACCGCGCTGCCGTCGCTTTCCAGCGGGAAGATGGTGCCCGGCTGGCGATCGATGCCGGCCTTGCCGGATCTGCCGCCACCGTCCAGGCGCACGCCGAGCAGACCCAGCGCGTCGACGCCGAAGCCCACGGTGCCCTGGGTGAAGCCCGAGGAGTAGTTGAGCATGAAGCCCTGGCCCCACTCTTCCTGCTTGCTGGGCGAAGCGGTGCCGTTGCGGTTGTCGGTGTTGATGTAGAAGTTGCGCAGGGTCAGGCTGGCCTTGCTGTCCTCGATGAAGCCGCCGGCGTGGGCCGATTGCGCAATGAGGCCGAGCGAGCTGGCCGCAATGGCGAGCGCCAGGGTATTTCTGGTCATTTACGTTGCTCCGATGGTCATTTCTTTTTGTGGGGACCCCAAGCGCCAGACGTTGTCGTTTGGCTGTATAGGATTCTATATATCGGTAGGCCTGCTGACGATTCCTCTGAAGGCAAACTCTGAGGATCAAAATAGGTAGAGGGCGTCTGGGCGGCGTGCATGACGCCAAATTCTGACTTTTAAGTCAAGACTTTCAGTTGAGTCTGTCAGAAGAAGGGATGGCGACCAGGCTCAGCAAGCGGTCATCGAACAGGCTGAATTGCCCGTCGATTTCCTTACCGTGATGCCACTCCCCCGACAGATCGGTGAGCAGCCGCAGGCGTGCGTGGCCACCGGCGGACCAACTGACCAGCTCGGCGTGCTCGAAGTAGAAACGCTTGCGCACCAGCGGGAACAGGGCCTTGAACAGGCTTTCCTTGAGGGAAAAGGTGAGGGTGACCTGTAGTGCGGCCTGCTGTGGATCGAGGCGTGCCAGTTCATTGGGCGTGAGGATTTCTCCGGCGAGGCGTTCGGCACGCGCGGTTTCCAGACGGTTCTCGATGTCCAGGCCGAGCCCGCGCCATTGGCTGTCGCGTGCGACGATCGCCGCGGCCCAGCCGTCGCCATGGGTGATCGAGCCGCAGAAACCGGCCGGCCAGACCGGTGCACGCTCTTCGTCCGTCCCCGGCACCCAGGTGCCCGCGCCTGCCGCCAGCAGCGCCGCGCGGGCGCAGAGACGCCCGGCAAGGTACTCGGCCTGACGCTTGGCGACGGAGCGCTGGATATTGGCCGGTGCCTCGACCTTGCTCAGGGCGAAATCCCCGGCCTGCAGGCGCTGGCGGTCGAAGCGGGTGCTGCGCAGCTGGCAGCCGTCCAGGGGCGTGGGCAGGGGCCAATCGGCGTCAAGCGGGGTGCAGAATTCGGGAAGGGCGGTCATGGGAGCATTCTGCCGCGCCAGAACGTGGCTCACCAGTCACGCGGCACTTACATTCGTTTGCAAACCTTCACCAAAGGCGTACGGATTCGTCCGACAAGCTTTGTCACACTGCGCGCCGCGTTCCCCAAGGGACGCAGGTGAGGTTGTTGTTGGAGTGCCGCCAAGGCGGGCTCTGACTTTTACACTTGATTGAGTGCGGGAGCCCGAATGGGCTCCCGTTTTTTATTGCGCGGCGTTTTTACTGCGCGTCGGGTTTCACGTCGAAGATTTCCTTGAAGAACGCCTGCAGGTCCGCCCAGGACTTCTGGTCGGCGGTCTTGTCGTAGCCCACGTCCAGGCCATGGCCCTTGTGCATGTCGGCGTCAGGGTTGGTGAAGCTGTGCTTCGCGCCCGGTTGTACCACCAGCTTGTAGTCGGCCTTGGCGTTGTCCATCTCGCTCTTGAAGGCGGCCACGCTTTCGGCGGGCACCAGGGTGTCGGCGCCGCCGTGCTCGACCAGGATCTTCGCCTTGATCGCCCCCGGTTGCGCCGGCGTATCGGTCGCCAGGACGCCGTGGAAGCTCGCCACGCCGGCCAGCGGCAGGCCGGCGCGGGCCATGTCCAGCACCACCTTGCCGCCGAAGCAGTAGCCGATCGCGGCGATCTTGCTCGGGTCGGTCTGTGGCTGTTTCTTCAGCAGTTCGAGGCCGGCCTGGAAGCGCGCCTTGGCGGCATCGGCGTTCTTCAGCGCCTCGGCCATGAAAGCCTTGGCGTCGTTGGGATGGTCGGTGTGCTTGCCGTCGCCGTACATGTCGATGGCCAGTGCGCTGTAGCCCAGCGCGGCGAGGTCACGGGCGCGGCGCTTGGCGTAGTCGTTCAGCCCCCAGAATTCATGGACGACGATGACGCCGGGACGAATGCCGGACTTGGCGTCGTCGTAGGCGAAGTAGCCGATCATTTTCGTGCCGTCAGTGGATTCGTAAGGAATCTCCTGGGTCTTGATGGCGGCTGAGGCGCTGGCCGCGAAGGCGAACAGCAACAAAGCGGTGAGCAGGCGCATGATGAATCTCCGTGGCGATGGTCGTTGGGGGGAGCCTTAAACAATAGTCATATCCAGGCCGATGGTGGGCACGCATGCGTCACAACCGCTCAAGCGCGCGGATGGCGGATGAAAAGTGCGATAGCCTCGTCTACCCTTGCGCCCATGTTCCGTCCCCGCGAAGCGATAGGCCGATGTTGGACCTGAGCACCTGGAATCTGACCATCCCCCAGCGCGGCCCGGCCGCGACCATCTCCACGGCGAGACTGGGCCGTGACTACGAGAGCCCGTATTTCCACCGCAGCGCCAACGGCGTGGAGTTCTGGGTGCCGGTGAACGGCGCCCACACCTCGGGCAGCGAGTATCCGCGCACCGAACTGCGCGAGACCAAGCCCGATGGCCGGTTGCACACCTGGCGCTATCCGTTGGCGGATAACCTGATGGTCGCCACCCTGCGGGTCGAGTCGGTGCCTTCCAGTCGGCGCATGGTGATCGGACAGATCCACAGCAATGGCAGCGGTAGTGCCGAGGCGTTGCCGCTGGTCAAGCTGGTCTATCAGCAGCGCCTGGACAAGGCGCGGGTACAGGCGCTGGTTCGCGATCGGCCCGATGACATCACCACACGGACCTATACCGTCTACGATGGCATTCCGCTGGGCGAGTCCTTCACCTACCGGCTGGGTGTTTCCACCAGTGGTGTGCTGAGCGTGCAGGTGAACGAGGGCCACGTCAGCCAGCAACTGGACACCCAATGGGCCTATCAGGGCCTGTATTTCAAGGCAGGCCTCTACCTGCAGGACAATCGCGGCCCGGCCACCGAGGGCGGGCGCGCCACCTTCACCGATCTGAGCATTCGACACCAATGAAGATTTCCTCCATCGCCTCGCGCGCGTCTCTCGCCCTGTCCCTGCTGCTGCCGGTGGCGTTCGCGCAGGCCGCGCCGGGCGATGATTTCGGCGCCTGCATGAATCGCCTGCAGGGAGCCGCCCAGGCCAAGGGCGTCAGTGCTGCCAGCTTTGCGCAGTTCACCAAAGGCTTGCAGCCGGACATGACTGTGCTGCCGCTGCTGGATGCCCAGCCCGAATTCACCACGCCGATCTGGGATTACCTGGCCGGGCTGGTGGACGAACAGCGCGTCGCTGACGGCAAGGCCCGCATGGCCGAACACGCCGATCTGCTGCGCAAGGTCGCCGCGCGTTACCAGGTCGACCCCGCCACGGTGGTGGCCGTGTGGGGCGTGGAGAGCGATTACGGCCGCATCACCGGCAAGCGCCCGTTGCTGGTGTCGCTGTCGACATTGTCCTGCTACGGGCGCCGTCAGTCGTTCTTCCAGGGCGAGTTCATCGCCACCCTGAAGCTGCTGCAGCAGGGCGATATCCGCGACAGCGGCATCACCGGCTCCTGGGCCGGCGCCTTCGGCCAGACGCAGTTCATGCCCTCGACCTATGCGCGTATCGCCGAGGACTTCGACGGCGATGGTCACCGTGATCTGGTGGGCAGCACCGCCGATGCGCTGGCGTCCACCGCCAACTACCTGCGCAAGGCCGGCTGGCGCGAAGGGCAGCCCTGGGGCTACGAGGTGAAGTTGCCGGCGGGGTTCGATGCCTCGCTCGCCGGGCGCACCAAGCGCCGGGCGTTGTCCGACTGGACCAGCCGTGGCGTGAAGCGCATCGACGGCAAGCCGATTCCCAGCCTCGACTCCAAGGCCGCCATCCTGCTGCCGGCGGGGGCGAACGGGCCGGCCTTCCTGGTGCTGCGCAACTATGACGCGATCTATTCCTACAACGCGGCGGAAAGCTATGCGCTGGCCATCGCCTTGCTGTCCGACCGCCTGCGCGGCGAGCCGGGCCTGCGCACGCCCTGGCCGACCGACGATCCGGGCCTGAGCCGGGCGCAGCGCAAGGAGCTGCAGGAGCTGCTGATCCAGCGCGGCTACGATATCGGCAAGCCCGACGGCATGATTGGCGATGTGACGCGCAAGGCGATCCAGCAGGAGCAGAACAAGCTGGGCCTGACGCCGGCGGATGGGCGTGCGGGGCAGAAGATTTTGAAGGCGCTGAAGGGGAGCTGACAGCGCGTTGCTGAGCAACGAAGCCCCGGCCTTGGCCGGGGCTTTTCTTTTGTGCCGCGAACCGCTGAGTCGAGTGTTGTCAGGGAGTCCGCGCCTACGTCCCCCTCACCCCAGCCCTCTCCCTCAGGGAGAGGGGGCAGTCCGAGCCGACTGACGCGAAGGTTTCATCTTGCACCGAACGATCCCCTCTCCCCCTGGGAGAGGGGGCAGTCCGAGCCGACTGACGCGAAGGTTTCATCTTGCACCGAACGATCCCCTCTCCCTCAGGGAGAGGGGGCAGTCCGAGTCGACTGACGCGAAGGTTTCATCTTGCACCGAACGATCCCCTCTCCCCCTGGGAGAGGGTTAGGGTGAGGGCCGCCCCAAGCGCAGAGGTATCTCGTAGGAGCGAACTCTGTCCGCGGTTGGGGTTCAGGCAAGGCTCATTCCCACCCCTTCACCCCCGTCATGTCCGGGAGGTGGTGGGCGATGCCCTTGTGGCAGTCGATGCACGTCGCCTCGCCCGAGGCCAGGGCCGTGGAGTGCATCTGCCGGGCGCGCTGGCTCTGGCGGGTGAAGTCCATGAACTGGAAGTTATGGCAGTTGCGACACTCCAGCGAGTCGTTGGCCTTCAGCCGCGCCCATTCGTGCTCGGCCAGTTCACGACGGTGATCGAGGAATTTCTCCCGCGTGTTGATGGTGCCGAAGATCTTGCCCCAGACCTCCTTGGAGGCCTGCATCTTGCGCGCGATCTTGTCGGTCCACTTGTGCGGCACGTGGCAGTCCGGGCAGGTGGCGCGCACACCGGAGCGGTTGGTGTAGTGGATGGTGTCCTTGAGTTCGGCGAAGACGTTGTCGCGCATTTCGTGGCAGGAGGTGCAGAAGGCTTCGCTGTTGGTCGCTTCCAGCGCGGTGTTGAAACCGCCCCAGAAGATGATCCCGGCGATGAACCCGGCCAGCGTCAGGAAGCCCAGGCTGTAGTGCACGCTGGGGCGGCGCAGGACGATCCAGTAGCCCTTGAGCCAGGCGAACAGAGATTTCATGGCGCCTCCTCAGGGATTGCCGGTCGATGTGCCGTCGGCTTTGCCGGTCGCTTTCCCGGCGGCCGCGTCACGCTGGAGGATCTTGTCGATGTCCTCGAAGGTGTTGCCCACCAGCGGTTGCACATCCTTCTGCGGCACATGGCATTGCACGCAGAAGTAGCGCCGTGGCGCGACGGCGGCGAGGGCCTGGCCGTCGCGGTCCATGTAGTGGGTGATGCTGATCATCGGCGCCTGCACCCGCGCGCTGTTCGCGCGGCTATGGCACGACAGGCACTTGTTGGAGTTGGTGTCGATACGGTAGCCGGCGATGGTGTGGGGGATGGTCGGTGGCTGCTCGGGATAGGCCCGCTCGCGGCGGATGTCCTTGTTCTCGTCGTTGGCCAGCGGCGGCGCCGGGCGGTCCTCGGCGATGGTGCCGCCGGGGCGGCGGCCATCCGGCGCCGGGGCGTCCAGCGGATAGTTCACCTCGGCGGCCAGGGCCGGCAGGGCGAGCAGCATCAGCAGCAGGGTAGGGATCGTCTTGTTCATCGCGCGCTCCTCAGGCCAGGCTGACCAGTTCGATGCGCACCGCGCATTTCTTGTAGTCGGTCTGCTTGGAGATCGGGTCGGTGGCGTCCAGCGTGACCTTGTTGATCAGCTTGTTGGCATCGAAGAAAGGCACGAACACCAGGCCCTGCGGCGGCTTGTTGCGCCCGCGGGTCTCGATGCGCGCGCGGATTTCGCCACGCCGGCTGATCACCTTCACCTCGCTGCCACGCCGCATCTTCAGCTCGCGCGCATCGTCGGGGTGCATGTAGACCACTGCGTCGGGCACCGCCTTGTACAGCTCCGGCACGCGCTGGGTCATCGAGCCGGTGTGCCAGTGTTCGAGCACGCGGCCGGTGGAGAGCCAGAAGGGATATTCCTTGTCCGGAGCCTCGGCCGGCGGCTCGTAGGGCAGGGCGAAGATGATCGCCTTCTTGTCCGGGTAGCCATAGAACTGCACGCCGCTGCCGGCGGTGACATAGGGGTCGTAGCCCTCCCGGTAGCGCCAGAGGGTTTCCTTGCCGTTCACCACCGGCCAGCGCAGGCCGCGCGCCTCGTGGTAGGCGTCGAAGGGCGCGAGGTCGTGACCGTGGCCGCGACCGAAACTGGCGTATTCCTCGAACAGGCCCTTCTGGATATAGAAACCGAAGGCCTTGGCCTCGTCGTTCTCGAAGCCCTTGGCGATCTCCTCGCTGCCGAAGGCGTCGACCTGGCCGTTCTTGAAGAGCACCTCGTAGAGCGTCTTGCCCTTGAGCTGCGGCGCCTTGGCCAGCAGCTCCGCGGGCCAGACCTCGTCGGTGGTGAAGCGCTTGGAGAATTCCACCAGTTGCCAGAGGTCGGACTTCGCCTCGCCCGGCGCCTTCACCAGTTGGTGCCAGAACTGCGTGCGGCGTTCGGCGTTGCCGAAGGCGCCTTCCTTCTCCACCCACATGGCGCTGGGCAGGATCAGGTCGGCGGCCTGGGCCGAGACCGTGGGGTACACGTCGGAGACGATCACGAAGTTTTCCGGGTTGCGCCACCCCGGCAAGACCTCCTGCATGATGTTCGGCCCGGCGTGCATGTTGTTGCAGACCTGGGTCCAGTACACGTTGAGCACGCCGTCCTTGAGCATCCGGCTCTGCTGCACGGCGTGGAAGCCGATTTTTTCCTGGATGGTGCCGGCGGGGAGTTTCCAGATTTTCTCGGCAGTCTCGCGGTGCTTCGGATTGGTCACCACCAGGTCCGCCGGCAGGCGGTGGGCGAAGGTGCCGACCTCGCGCGCGGTGCCGCAGGCGGACGGCTGGCCGGTGAGCGAGAAGGGACTGTTGCCCGGCTCGCTGATCTTCCCGGTGAGCAAATGGATGTTGTAGATCAGGTTGTTCGCCCAGACCCCGCGGGTGTGCTGGTTGAAGCCCATGGTCCAGAACGACACCACCTTGCGTTTCGGATCGGCGTACAGCTCGGCCAGGGCCTTCAGGCGCTCGGCGGGAACGCCGGTTTCCTTGGCCGTGCGCTCCAGCGTGTAGGGTTTGACGAAGGCGGCGAATTCGTCGAAGCCGATGTCGGTCCAGGTGTTGGCCTTGTCCGCGTTCTTCGCTTTCTGCTCCAGCGGGTTGTCGGGACGCAGGCCGTAGCCGATGTCCTCGGCGCCGTGGGCGAAGCGGGTGTGCTTGTCGACGAAGTCGCGGTTCACCGCGCCGCTTTCGATGATGTGGTTGGCGATGTAGTTGAGGATGTAGAGGTCGGTCTGCGGCTTGAACACCATGGGGATGTCCGCCAGGTCGAAGCTGCGATGCTCGAAGGTGGACAGCACGGCCACCTTCACCTGCCCTGCGCTCAGGCGCCGGTCAGTGACCCGCGACCAGAGCACCGGGTGCATCTCGGCCATGTTCGAGCCCCAGAGCACGAAGGTGTCGGTGGCCTCGATATCGTCGTAGCAGCCCATCGGCTCGTCCATGCCGAAGCTGCGCATGAAGCCCATCACCGCCGAGGCCATGCAATGCCGCGCGTTGGGGTCGATGTTGTTGCTGCGCAGGCCGGCCTTGAACAGCTTGTTGGCGGCGTAGCCTTCCCAGACCGTCCATTGCCCGGAGCCGAACATGCCCACCGAGGTCGGGCCCTTGGCCTTGAGCGCCGCCTTGAACTTCTCGGCCATGATGTCGAAGGCCGCGTCCCAGCTGATGGGCTGGAACTCGCCCTGCTTGTCGAACTTGCCGTCCTTCATGCGCAGCAACGGGCGGGTCAGGCGGTCGTTGCCGTACATGATCTTCGACAGGAAGTAGCCCTTCACGCAGTTGATCCCGCGGTTGACCTCGGCCTTGATGTCGCCGTGGGTGGCGACCACCTTGTTGTCGCGGGTGGCGACCATCACGCTGCAGCCGGTGCCGCAGAAGCGGCAGGGCGCCTTGTTCCAGTCCAGGCGGGTCATGTCCGCCTCGGTGATCAGGTTGGTCGCGGAGCTCAGGATCGGCAGGCCGGCGGCGGCCGCGGCGATGGCGGCGGCGTTGGCCTTGGCGAACTGGCGGCGGGTCAGGTTCATCTTGCACCTCCGGCCTGGGCCAGCTCGGGTTGGGGCTCGATCTGCGGGGCTTCCGGCGACTCGACGACCTCGTGGTAGATCAGCACCGCGTTGAGAACGCCGGGCAGGTTCTGGATGGCATTGAGGTTGTCGAGGATGCTTGCCTCGTGGGTCGCTTCCAGCACCACCACCAGCTTTCCTTGCGGGCTCTGCTGGTGGACTTCCAGGTCGGGCAGGCGCAGCAGGTTGGCCTTCACGGCCTCCAGCAGCTCCGGACGTGTGTGAACGAGCAGGCTGGCGATCTGGATGCTTTGCGGGTCAGGCATGGTCGGCCTCACGGGTCAGGTGGATGGCGTTGCCGGGGCAGGGCGCAACGCAGGCGCCGCAACCGGTGCACAGGGTCGAATCGAGGGCGGGCAGGGAAGGGCCGCCCAACTGCGGGCGAAAGTGGATCGCCCGGGGTTCGCAGGCATCGTCGCAACTGCGGCAATGGATACCGGCGTGGGCCAGGCAGTGTTCGTCGATCTGCGCGCGCCAGGGGAATGCCTCGCGGTTCAGGTCGAACAGCTGGGCCTGACAGGCGTGCGCGCAGTCACCACACAGGCTGCAGCCCGAATGGGTGAAGTCCAGCTGCGGATAGCCGCCATCGCCGATGATCAACACCTGCTCGGGGCAAGCGTCGACGCAGGCATTGCAGCGCGTGCAGCCTTCGGGGAAATCGCTGGAGGTCCATGGCGGGCGACGTACTTCGGGCGCACCGCCCAGGCGCCGCAGCAGGGCGCGACGGGCGAGCATCACGGCGCGGCTACGACGGCGGGCCCGGAGGCCCCGCCACCAGCTGGACCATCCAGACGATAAAGCCGTAGCCACCGACGATGGCCACGGACAACAGGGGGAACAGGCAGATCACGAGGAACAGGAACAGCCGGGTCTCCTTGCCTTTCTCCGTGCCGGGTCCGGTCTCTTCAGTCATTTGGTCAGCCTCCCGCCAACGACTGGGAATCAGACTAGACCCTGCGCAATGTGTGGGCAAAATCCTACGATCGTTATTCTTTTTTCATACAGCGCATTCGTTCAGCGCTGGTTCAGCGGTACGACAGGTTCGGTTCAGTGCCCCCCTCGTAACCTTCTCTCCGTCAACACATCTACAGACCTCGGACGGGAGAATCCCCATGAAAATCATGAAGAAAGTCGCCCTCGCCAGCGCCATCCTCGGTGCCAGCATCGCCGCTACCGCGGCCAACGCAGCCGACACTTTCGTCGGTATGACCTGGGGCGAAACCAGCAACAACATCCAGAAATCCGATGCACTGAACCGCAACCTGAACAATCCCAAGTTCGACAGCGTGATCAACAACAGCGGGACCTGGGGCGTTCGCGCCGGCCAGCAGATGGAGCAGGGCCGCTACTACGTGACCTACGAAAACGTTTCCGACACCGAGAACGGCCTGAAGCTGCGCCAGCAGAACCTGCTCGGCAGCTACGACGCCTTCCTGCCGCTGGGCGACCAGGGCACCAAGCTGTTCGGCGGCGGCACCGCCGGCCTGGTCAAGCTGGAGCAGGACTCCAAGGGCTACAGCCGCGACAGCGACGTGGGTTACGCCCTCGGTGCGCAAGCCGGTATCCTCCAGGAAATCGGCAAGAACGCCTCCGTGGAAGGCGGCTACCGTTACCTGCGTACCAACGCGAGTACCGAGATGAGCCCGCACGGTGGCAGCAAGGTCGGGTCCCTCGACCTGCACAGCAGCTCCCAGTTCTACCTGGGCGCCAACTACAAGTTCTGACCGGTACTGCAACCGGGCCTCGCGCGGCCCGGTTGCCTGACTCAGGGAGCACGCGCATGAAACTGCTGGTGGTGGAAGACGAGGCGCTGCTGCGCCATCACCTGTATACCCGGCTCGGCGAGCAAGGCCATGTGGTCGATGCCGTGGCCAACGCGGAAGAGGCGCTGTACCGCGCCAGTGAATACCATCACGACCTAGCGATGATCGATCTCGGGCTACCGGGCATGAGCGGCCTGGACCTGATCCGCGAGTTCCGCAGCCAGGGCAAGACCTTCCCCATTCTCATCCTTACCGCTCGCGGCAACTGGCAGGACAAGGTCGAAGGCCTGGCCGCCGGCGCCGACGACTACGTGGTCAAACCCTTCCAGTTCGAGGAGCTGGAGGCTCGCCTGAACGCGCTGCTGCGCCGTTCCAGCGGCTTCGCCCAATCGAGCATCGAGGCTGGCCCGCTGGTGCTGGACACCAACCGCAAACAGGCGCTTGTCAACGGCGAATCGCTGCAACTGACCGCCTTCGAATACCGCATCCTCGAGTACCTCATGCGCCATCACCAGCAGGTGGTGGCCAAGGAGCGCCTGATCGAGCAGCTCTACCCGGATGACGACGAGCGCGACCCGAACGTCATCGAGGTGCTGGTCGGCCGGCTGCGCCGCAAACTGGAGAGCGCCGCGGGCTTCAAGCCCATCGATACCGTGCGTGGCCAGGGCTACATCTTCAACGAGCTGTGCAAATGATCCGCTCGCTGCGCTTTCGCTTGATGCTCGGCGCGGCGATCCTGGCCGTCCTGTTCATGGCGGCCCTGCTACCGGCCCTGCAACGGGCCTTCAGCATCGCGCTGGAGAACGCGATCCAGCAGCGCCTGGCGGCGGACGTGGCGACCCTGGTGTCGTCGGCGCGCATCGACGGCGATGTGCTGAACATGCCCGAGCATCTGCCGGTGGAAGACTTCAACCTTCCCGAGTCCAAGCTGCTGGGTTTCATCTACGACCGGACCGGCAAGCTGGTGTGGCGCTCCACGTCGGCCCAGGACGAGAGTGTCGAGTATTCGCCCAAGTACGACGGGATGATCGATGAGTTCACCCGGATCCGCGATGCCTCCGGCCAGGAGTTCTTCGTCTATGACGTGGAAATCGACCTGCTCGGCGGCAAGCAGGCGGCCTACAGCATTGTCACCATGCAACCGGAAAGCGAGTTCCGCGAACTGGTCAGCGGCTTTCGCGAGCAGCTGTACTTCTGGCTCGGCGGTGCGCTGCTGCTGTTGATGGCGATGCTCTGGCTCGGCCTTGGCTGGGGGCTGCGTTCGATGCGCGGGCTGCGCTCCGAGCTGGACCAGATCGAGGCCGGCGATCGCGAGCGGCTGAGCGACGAGCATCCCGACGAGATGCTGCGCCTGACCGATTCGGTCAACCGCCTGCTGGAAAGCGAGCGTGCCCAGCGCGAGCGCTATCGCAATTCCCTGGGCGACCTCGCCCACAGCCTGAAGACGCCGCTGGCGGTGCTGCAGGGCGTCAGCGAAACCCTCGCCGACCAGCCACAGAACCGCGAGCAGGTGCAGGTGCTGCAGACCCAGATCGAACGCATGAGCCAGCAGATCGGCTACCAGTTGCAGCGTGCGACGATGCGCAAGAGTGGCCTGGTCCGCCACCGAGCGGCGCTGGAGCCGCTGCTGGACACCATCGGCGGCGCGCTGGACAAGGTCTACCGCGACAAGCAGGTGAATCTCGCCCGCGATATCCCGACGGGTTTCGTCCTGCCGCTGGAAAAAGGCGCGTTGCTGGAAATGCTCGGCAACCTGCTGGAGAACGCCTACCGGCTGTGCCTGACGACGGTGAAGGTCAGCGCGCGGAAGGATGGCCGGATGTTCGAGCTCATCATCGAGGACGACGGCCCCGGCGTGCCGGCCAGCCAGCGCGAGCGCATCCTGCAGCGCGGCGAACGCCTGGACACCCAGCACGCTGGCCAGGGCATCGGCACGGCGGTGGTGAAGGACATCATCGATAGCTACGACGGTGAGCTGGCGCTGGAGGATTCCGCGCTGGGCGGGGCGTGCTTCCGCATACGCCTGCCGGGTTGATCGGCAGGCTTTCGTAGGAGCGGATCTTATCCGCGAAATCCCGCAGAAGTGCTTCGCGGACAGGTTCGCTCCTACAAGAGCCGTTCCTGCGTAGTGGGCGGAGCGTGCTTTCAGCTGCGCCTGCCGGGTTGATCAGTATGCTTTCGTAGGAGCGGATCTTATCCGCGAAATCCCGCAGAAGTGCTTCGCGGACAAGGTCCGCTCCTACAAGAGCCGTTCCTGCGTAGTGGGCGGGGCGTGCTTCCGCATTCGCCTGCCGGGTTGATCGGCCTGCTTTCGTAGGAGCGGATCTTATCCGCGAAATCCCGCTGAAGTGCTTCGCGGACAAGGTCCGCTCCTACAAGAGCCGTTCCTGCGTAGTGGGCGGAGCGTGCTTCCGCATTCGCCTGCCGGGTTGATCGGCCTGCTTCCGTAGGAGCGGATCTTATCCGCGAAATCCCGCAGAAGCGCTTCGCGGACAAGGTCCGCTCCTACAAGAGCCATTCCTGCGTAGTGGACGGGCGTGCTTCCGCATTCGCCTGCCGGGTTGATCGGCCTGCCTTCGTAGGAGCGGATCTTATCCGCCAAATCCTGCAGAAGCGCTTCGCGGACAAGGTCCGCTCCTACAAGAGCTGTTCCTGCGTAGCGGGCGGGGCGTCCTTCCGCATTCGCCTGCCGGGTTGATCGGCCTGCTTCCGTAGGAGCAGATCTTATCCGCGACATCCCGCAGAGGGGCTTCGCGGACAAGGTCCGCTCCTACAAGGGCCATTCCTGTGTAGTGGGTGGGGCGCGCTCCTGCAGGGCGATGCCTGCCTTCCTTTCACTCCCCCTGCTGCGCCCGGTACGCCCCCGGCGTCAGCCCCGTCCATTTCTTGAATGCCCGGTGGAACGCCGACGGTTCGGAGAAGCCGAGCTGGTCGGCGATGTCCTGGATGGAGTGCTCGTCGCGGCCCAGGTAGTAGATCGCCAGGTCGCGGCGCAACTGATCTTTCAATTCCTGGAAGTTCGGCCCTTCCTCGCGCAGGTGTCGGCGCAGGGTCTGTGGGCTCATGTGCAGTTGCGCGGCAACCTGCTCCAGGTCCGGCCAGCTGCGGCAGTCGCGGCCGAGCAGGCGGCGAATCTGGCTGGTGAGGCTGTCGCCGCCGTCGGGTCGGGCCAGCAGGTCGGCGGGTGAATCCTTGAGGAAGTGCTTGAGCGTGCGTTCGTCCTGCAGCAGCGGCATGTCCAGGTAGCGCGCCTGCAGCAGCAGGCTGGTGCTGCCGGCGGAGAAGCGGCGAGGGCAGGGGAAGAGCAGGTCGTACTCGGCCTCGTGTTCGGGAGCCGGATAGCTGAAGGTGGCTTCCTCCAGGCGGATGCGCTGGCCGATCAGCCAACTGGCCAGGCGATGCCAGATCAGCAGCAGGCTTTCGGCGAGGAAGTGGTCCGGGTCGCGCAAGTGGGTTTCATCCAGCGTCAGCCGCGCCCGGTCGCCATCGCGCTCCAGATGGATCAGCGGTGCTTCGGGAAACAGGCCGTAGAACAGCGACCCCCGCCCCAGCGCCTTCTCCAGCGTGCGGCAGTGGATGATGGCGTTGCACATCATGGCGAAGGTGCCGCGCTTGCTGGGCAGGGCGCCGAAGCCCATGTACTCGTCGTCGAGCGCCTCCCACAGGCACTGCATCAGGTGGGTGAACTGCGATGGATCGATGCGTGCGCGGGGCTCGTCGAGGATGGCCGGGGCGATTCCGGCGTCGCGTAGCAGCGCCTGGGTGTTCAGGCCCTTCCGGGCAGCGCCCTGCACGGCAGCGCGGACGAAATGGCTGGCAATGGTGCGTTCACGCATGAGCGGTCCTTGTTGTTCTGACCGCGTATCCAACGGCTGCGCGGCAATCCCGATCAAACCTGACCGGGGTTCTACAATCTACGGTACGAAGGCCGTGGCGGATACCCGCCAGAGGGCGGGAAATCCGCCAGGGTGAAGGCGGGAATCCGCCAGATTGGGGCCTTCTCGTGCCGTGACTTTTTGCGGAAGTTATTGAATTTAAAGGGATTACTTATTTTTTAAAGGTCTGGCACAGCACTTGCCATAAGCGTTCAAGGCCTGCCTTCGGGCATGCCCTGAAAACAAATTCTCCCACTGCAGGGAGATAACGCGTTCGGTCTTGCGTTTCCCCATCAGGAGCGCATGCCCGTGAGGACAGAGCTGCCATGACCAAGCAACCCTTCTACAAAAGCCTGTACGTGCAGGTACTGATCGCCATCGCCATCGGTATCGCACTCGGCCACTTCTACCCCGACACCGCCAAACTGATGAAGCCGCTGGGCGATGGCTTCGTCAAACTGATCAAGATGGCCATCGCGCCGATCATCTTCTGCACCGTGGTAACCGGCATCGCCGGTATGCAGAGCATGAAGGCCGTGGGCAAGACGGGCGGCATGGCACTGCTGTACTTCGAAATCGTTTCCACCGTCGCGCTGATCATCGGCCTGGTCGTGGTCAACGTCGTCCAGCCGGGTGCCGGCATGCATGCCGACGTCGCTACGCTGACCGCGGAGATGAACAAGAACGCGGCCCTGACCGGGTTCATCGCGTCCGGCGAGAAGCAGAGCACCATCGACTTCTTCATGAACGTCATCCCGAGCACCGTGGTCGGCGCCTTCGCCAACGGTGACATCCTCCAGGTGCTGTTCTTCTCCGTGCTGTTCGGCTACGCGCTGCACCGCATGGGCGACTACGGCCAGCCGGTGTTCCAGTTCATCGATCGCATCACCCACGTGATGTTCAACATCATCAACGTGATCATGAAGGTCGCGCCCATCGGTGCCTTCGGCGCCATGGCGTTCACCATCGGTGCCTACGGCCTCGGTTCGCTGGTGCAACTGGGCCAGTTGATGCTGTGCTTCTACATCACCTGCCTGCTGTTCGTGCTGATCGTGCTGGGCGGTATCGCCCGCGCCCACGGCTTCAGCATCCTGCGCTTCATCGCCTACATCCGCGAAGAACTGCTGATCGTACTGGGCACCTCGTCCTCCGAGTCGGCCCTGCCGCGCATGATCGCCAAGATGGAGAAGTTGGGCGCCGACAAGAGCGTCGTCGGCCTGGTGATCCCGACCGGCTACTCGTTCAACCTGGACGGCACCTCGATCTACCTGACCATGGCCGCCGTGTTCATCGCCCAGGCCACCGACACCCCGATGGATATCACCCACCAGCTGACCCTGCTGGTCGTGCTGCTGATCGCCTCCAAGGGCGCTGCCGGCGTTACCGGTTCGGGCTTCATCGTGCTGGCCGCCACCCTGTCCGCCGTCGGCCACCTGCCGGTTGCCGGTCTGGCGCTGATCCTGGGTATCGACCGCTTCATGTCCGAAGCGCGCGCCTTGACCAACCTGGTCGGCAACGGCGTCGCCACCATCGTGGTCGCCAAGTGGTGCAAGCAGCTGGACGAGAAGACCCTGTCCGCAGAGCTGGCCGCTGGCCCGGGCAACTCCGCGGAGCTGCAGCCTTCCTGACGGTTTTCCCAACGAGCAATTCGGCCCGGTGAACGTGAAGCACCGGAGCCTTTCCAGCCCGCTCATATGAGCGGGCTTTTTTATGGGCGGGTGGTTGGCGCGGCAGCTCTTTTTGCAGGAGCGGGCTTGCTCGCGAACGGTTTCCCGGCAGCTCCGGAGCTGGGCGGGTTCGCGAGCAGGCTCGCTCCTACAACGTTGGCTGGTGGATCGGCCATACCCGGCGAGCGCAGGAGTAACTGTCTTCCTGGGGTTAGCCCGTGCCTGCGATGTTCCCTCACCCTAACCCTCTCCCAGAGGGAGAGGGGACCGTTCAATGCAGGATGAAGCCTTGGTGTCAGCCGGCGCAGACGGCTCCCTCTCCCCCTGGGAGAGGGCTGGGGTGAGGGCCGGCCCAAGCACAGAAATACACCGTAGGGGGGGGGGACTCCGTCCGCGATCGGGTGGGCTTCAGCGGGAGGAGGGCGTAGGCGAACGGGGAAACGGATGAGGGGAGAACGCCCAGGGATCAGAGAATGATCTTGTCCTTGAGCTTCTCCGCCGCCTGCTGCAGCGCCTGGATGACCCGTTCCTTGTCGTAGTTCTGCACGTTGTTGGTGTCCAGGTACATGGAGAAGCCTGGCACCTCGTGCTCGATGAAGCTGGGGTTGGAGCCCAGGTCGCGGCGGAAGTCGACCACCTGGTAGATCTGCACCGGCTTGCTGAAACCCTTCACCGCGATCTGGCCTTTGTCGCGGCACATCAGCACGTCCTTCACCAGCGAGTAGGTCTCGTGGCTGATGAGGATTTCCCCGGCTTCCGCGGCGCTTTCCAGGCGGCTGGCGAGGTTCACCTCGCGGCCGATGATGGTGTAGTCCATGCGTGTGTCGGCGCCGAAGTTGCCCACGGTGCAGTAGCCGGTGTTCAGGCCCATGCGGATTTCCAGCGGCTTGGTGATGCCCTGGGCGCGCCACTGCTGGCGCATGACCTTCATGTGCTTGCGCATGGCCACGGCCATCGACACGGCCGCCACGGCATCCTTCTTGGCGCCCTGGGTCGACGGGTCGCCGAAGAACACCATCACGCAGTCGCCGACGAACTTGTCGATGGTGCCGCCGTACTTGAGGGCGATCTTCGACATTTCGTTCAGGTAGTTGTTGAGCATGTCGGTGAGGGCTTCGGCTTCCAGCTCCTCGGACAGCTCGGTGAAGCCCTTGATGTCGGAGAAGAACACCGTGAGCTTCTTGCGCTGGGTTTCCAGGCGCACCGTGCGTTTGCCGCTGAAGATCGACTCCCACACTTGTGGCGACAGGTACTTGGCCAGGTTGCTGGCCAGGCGCGCGGCCTTTTCCTGCTCCAGGGTGATCTCCGAGCGCGCCTGGGCCAGGCGCAGCCCCTGCTGGTGCACGAAGAAGGCGGTGATGCAGATGTACAGGGTGGAGAACAGCACGCTGACCAGCGCGACGATGGTCGGCGTGGCGCCCTTGTAGCCAGGGCCGATCAGCGCGGCGGAGAGTACCGACGCGCTCAGCCCCACCAGCAGGGCCAGGCCGAGGGAGCGCAGGCCGCCGATGATCAGCGCGGAGAAGGCGAGGATCAGCACCAGCATCAGGCTGGGGACCTCCGAGAAACCCATCAGCGTGGTGGCGACGCCGGCATGCAGGGCGTCGATGAATAGCAGCACCAGGCGGGTGCGCTGCGGGTTGTCGCGCTTGAAGCGGCGGCTGACCTGCTGGGCAAGGTGCGGGTAGAGCAGGGCGTACGGAATCATCCAGAGGATGTCGTAGCCGAAGTACTTGGCGAAGGTGCCGGCAGTGATGGTCGCGGCGATGGCGATATAGGCCAGCACGCGGGAATGGTATTCGCGCAGAGGAACTGGGGTGAGCGGAGTGCTGGGGCGCTCGAGAACGTTAGGCTTCATGCGCAAGAAACTTCCCTGGTGCGCGTAGGCTCGTGGCCATTTGCGCGTCTGATTTTGTGGGGAATCTTATTCCATGCGCAGCCCCCGGGCCAGCGGCGGTTCGCCACTCTTCGTCGCGGACCGCCGGTCGTTTCGGGACCCTCAGGCCATGGTGCCGTCGGGCTTCTGGTAGATCGAACGGCGCGGCTGGGCGAAGACCCGACGCAGCATGGGCTCGAAGAACTCCAGCGGCAGCACTTCGCCCTCCGGATCGAAGGCGGCGGCGTCGTAGCGCGCGCAGAATTCGATGGTCTGCTCGAACTGCGGGTGATCCTTGAACTGCTCGCGCAGGTGCCGATCCAGGCCCAGGTGATGGAAGAAGTAGTAGCCCTGGAAGATCGCGTGCTTCTCGATCATCCACAGGTTCGCTTCGCTGACGAACGGCTTGAGGATCGCGGCGGCGATGTCGGCGTGGTTGAACGAGCCGAGGGTGTCGCCGATGTCGTGGAGCAGGGCGCAGACCACGTATTCCTCTTCGCGGCCGTCGCGATGGGCCAGGGTGGCGGTCTGTAGCGAGTGGGTCAGGCGGTCCACCGGGAAGCCGCCGAAGTCGCCATCGAGCAGGCGCAGGTGGGTCATGATGCGGTCAGGGAGCAGGGCGGCGTACTGGCCGAAGTCCTTGGCGATGATCGCCCAGTCCTCGGCGGTGCCGTCTTCCATGTGGGTGAAGTTGGCGCGTGCGTTCATCAGGCTGTGCTCTTGTAGTTGTTGGGTTCGACTGGGGTGGCACCGGTCCAGTCTAGAAGCCTGAGTGGCGCGCGGTAGTGTCCGCAGGGCGCCAGCGGGCTGTCCCGCTGGGCGCGAATGGCGCGGCATCAGCCGCACGGATGGCGGCTGATGTTCAAGGCGCGCTCAGGGGTTCTGCGGATCGTGCCCCAGCGATTGCAGGAACAGCGAGAACAGCTCCGGCTGCGAGGAGATGTCGAGCTTGTTGTACAGGTGGCGGCGGTGGACCTTGATGGTCTCCGGCGAGATCGCCAGGCGCTCGGCCATGGCCTTGGAGGAGTAACCCCGCAGGATCAGCCGGGCGATCTCCAACTCGCGCTCGGACAGCACGCCCGCGCCGAAATGGCTCAGGGCATCGCGCACCTGCACCGCCACGCCATCGCTGGCACCTGGCAGAAGGCGCTGGCTGCGTTGCTGCCAGTGCTGCGCCATCAGCGCCAGTACCCACGGGCAAAGCATTGCCAGCAGGCCGGTCTGCTCGCCATCGAACAGCCTGCGCATGCCCAGTGACAGCGACAGCGCGCCCTGGCCGGGGAGCTGGAGGATGAACTGCACCTCGTCTTCGAGCACGTTGTCGTGGAAGTAGCTGAGGAAGTATTCGCTCTGGCGGAACTGGTCCGGGGAGATTTCCTCCAGCCGGTACAGCCCGCTGGGCACGCCCTCGCGGCAGGCCTGGTAGAACGGGTCGAGTTGGTACAGGCCGTCCAGGTAGATGGCCATGGCCGCCGGGCCGGCCGTGGGTTCGGCGTCGTACTCCTCCAGCGCCACCGGGGTACCGCTGGCCGGGTAGAACATCGCCAGGGCGTTATCGAACGGCAACCACTGGTGCAGCAGCAGGACCAGTTGCTTCCAGAAGCGCGGCTGGCCGATCTGCTCGATGGCGCGGCCCAGGTTGGCGTGCATGCCGACTTCGCGGAACAGGGTGTGCATCCGGGGGCGTTCTCTGAGAGGGGAGGAGTGGGCCCACGGTTTCCTCCTTTTAACCTGTCGCCGTCAAGGGGGCGTAACCCCAAATGGTGATTGGCCGCCACGCTGGCCATGCCCAGACTGCACCCTACGCAGCGCCCCGCTCAGAGGGCGCGACAAGGTCTTCGTTCCTGCCTCAGCCATCAATAACAACACGAGGAAACAACGATATGAGCGCTTCCCCTGCGCCAGCGAGCGCGCTCAAGCCCAGCCTGGGCGTGCTCGACGTAGTCGCCATCACCGTCTCGGCGGTCACTCCCGCCAGCTCCGTTTTCGTCATCGCTCCCTTCGCCATCCAGCAGGCCGGCAGCGGCGCCTTCCTGGCGTTCGTCTTCGCCGGCTTCCTGGCCCTGATGTTCGCCTGGTGCTACGCCGAGCTGGGGCGCGCCCACAGCTCCGCCGGTGGCGAATACGTCTACGCCAAGCGCGTATTCGGCGGGCTCGCCGGCTACGCCACTTTCCTCACCGTACTGGTCTCGCTGCTGTTCATCCCGCCCGTGCTGGCAACCGGCGCGGCGACCTACCTCAACAACGCCCTGGGGACGAACTTCGACACCCAGACCGTCGCCCTGGTAATCGTCGCTGCCAGCTACGTGCTGGGCATCCTGAATATCCGCGTGAATGCCTGGATCACCGGCGTGTTTCTGCTCTGCGAAGTGGCGGCGCTGCTGGTGATCGTGGTGCTCGGCTTCGGCCATGTCAGCCAGCCGATGAGCGTACTGATGCAGCCGCAGCACATCGACGGCGGGATACTGGCCGCCGCGCCCTGGGCGCTGGTGATCGGCGCCGTGGGTACCGCGCTGTTCTCCTACAACGGCTTCGGCGGCGCGGTGCTGCTGGCCGAGGACATGAAGTGCGGCGGGCGCAACGTACACCGGGCGGTGATCTGGTCGCTGGTACTGGTGGTGGCGATCGAGATCGTTCCGCTGACCGCGCTGTTGCTGGGCGCGCCTTCGCTGAAAGACATGATCGCCAGCCCCGATCCGGTTGGCTACCTGCTCACCGCCCACGGCAACGAAACGCTGTCGCGGCTGGTCAGCGCCGGCATCTTCCTCTCGGTGTTCAACGCCATCGTCGCCATCGTCATTCAGGTCGGCCGGGTGATCTTCAGCAGCGGCCGTGACGAGCTGTGGACGCCGCTGATGAACCGCGCCTTCACCCGCATCCATCCGCGCTGGGAATCGCCGTGGATAGCCACGCTGTTCCTCGGCGTCCCTTCGGCAGCGCTGAGCTTCAGCTCGAACCTGGAGGAGCTGACCTCCTTCACGGTCCTGCTGCTGGTGATGGTCTACCTGGTGGTGGCGCTCTGCGCGCTGTTCAGCCGCGTGCTGCGCCGCGACCGCGAGCACCCTTACCGCATGCCGCTGTGGCCGTTGCCGGCGATGCTGGCCGTGGTCGGCGCCGGTTACCTGTTGCTCAACCTGCTGATGGACGCTTCCTCGCGGGACATCATGATCATTGTCGGGATACTGGCTGTGTCGGTGATTCTCTACAGCACCTACGGCAAGCTCAGCCCGGCCTTCCAGAAGCTCTGAAACCCTGTTCGACAACCAAGGAGACAGCATGCGCGCTCGTCAACTCGGCATCACCCTCGGCCTGGGCACGCCCGGCGAGTTCAACGCCATCACCGACGTTCCCGGCATCCGCGTCGGCCACAGCACGCTGATAGGCGAGCGCGATGGTCGCGCCGTACGCACCGGGGTCACGGTGGTCCAGCCGCGCGAGGGGGCGGCACGCCAGCAACCCTGTTTTGCCGGCTGCCATGTGCTCAACGGCAATGGCGACGCCACGGGACTGGAGTGGATTCGCGAGGCGGGGCTGCTGACCACGCCCATCGCCATCACCAACACCCACAGCGTGGGCGCGGTGCGCGATGCGCTGATCGCCGCCGAGCATGCCGAGCTGGCCGACCCGTCCATCTACTGGTGCATGCCGGTGGTGATGGAAACCTATGACGGGCTGCTCAACGACATCTGGGGCCAGCATGTGGGCGCCGAGCAGGTGCGCGAGGCGCTGGCCGCGGCCGAATCCGGCCCGGTGCGGGAAGGCCCGGTGGGCGGCGGCACGGGGATGATCTGCCACGAGTTCAAGGGCGGCATCGGTACGGCCTCGCGCAAGCTGCCGGCGGAGCAGGGCGGCTGGACGGTGGGCGCGCTGGTGCAGGCCAACCACGGCCAGCGCCGCGAGCTGCGGGTGGATGGCTATCCGGTCGGGCGTCACCTGGGCGATGTGCCGTCGCCCTTCGCCGAACAGGGCACGCCGGGCATGGGCTCCATCGTGGTGATCCTCGCCACCGACGCGCCATTGCTGCCGCACCAGTGCCAGCGCCTGGCGCAACGCGCCTCGCTGGGGATCGCCCGCACCGGCGGCGGGACCGACGATTCCAGCGGCGACATCTTCCTCGCCTTCGCCACTGGCAACCGCGACCTGCCGCCGGCGGACTACGGGCGCAAGAACCTGCCGTTCGCCACGGCGCTGGAGATGGTCAACAACGACCACATCTCGCCGCTTTTCGCCGCTGCGGTCGAGGCGGTGGAAGAGGCCATCGTCAATGTGCTGCTGGCCGGCAAGGACATGCGCACCGATGACGGCGTGCTGGTGCCGGCGCTGACTGGGGAGCGCCTGCTGGCGGCGCTGCGCGAGGTCGGTTGGAAGGGGGAGCGCTAACCAGCGGTGGTCGGTGGCTGGGTGTCCCCTGTAGGAGCGTGGGGGACGCCTGGTTCTTGCGCGCGAACGGGTTTTCCGGCCGCTCTGGCGCTGGGCGGGTTCGCGAGCAAGCTCGCTCCTACAAAGGAAGTCCGTGCCATGAAAAAAGCCGGAGCTGCTGGGCAGCTCCGGCTTCTTCGTTTGTGTAGGAGCGGACTGCGTCCGCGATAGGTCCGCATTGCGCCGGAAGCCATCGCGGACACAGTCCGCTCCTACGCCGCGCCCATCTCTGGCGGCACGGCTCCCCGAATCAGTTCGGGGTATAGATCTGGTCGAACACGCCACCGTCGGCGAAGTGGGTCTTCTGCACGGTGCGCCAGTCGCCGAAGGTCTTCACCACGGAGAAGAAGTCTACTTTCGGGAAGCGGTCGGAGAACTTGGCCAGCACTTCCGGGTTGCGCGGGCGCAGGTAGTTGTTCGCCGCGATGGTCTGGCCTTCGTCGGACCACAGGTACTTCAGGTAGGCCTCGGCTTCGGCGCGGGTACCTTTCTTGTCGACTACCTTGTCGACCACGGCCACCGGCGGCTCGGCTTCGGCGGAGACGCTCGGGTAGACCACTTCGAAGCCGCCACGGCCGAACTCGCGGGCGATCATCTCGGCTTCGTTCTCGAAGGTCACCAGCACGTCGCCGATCTGGTTCTGCATGAAGGTGGTGGTCGCCGCGCGGCCGCCGGTATCCAGCACCGGGACGTTCTTGAACAGCTGGGCGACGAATTCCTTGGCCTTGGCTTCATCGGCGCCGTGCTTCTGCGCGTAGCCCCAGGCGGAGAGATAGGTGTAGCGGCCGTTGCCGGAGGTCTTGGGGTTCGGTACCACGACCTGCACGCCCGGCTTCACCAGGTCGTTCCAGTCCTTCAGGCCCTTGGGGTTGCCCTTGCGCACGATGAACACGGTGGCAGAGGTGAACGGCGCGCTGTTGTTCGGCAGGCGGCTGGCCCAGTCCTTCGGCACCAGGCCGCCATTGTCGGCCAGGGCGTCGATGTCGGTGGCCTGGTTCATGGTGATGACGTCGGCCGGCAGGCCGTCGATCACGGCGCGGGCCTGTTTGCTGGAACCGCCGTGGGACATCTGGATGGTGATCTTCTCGCCTTTCTCGGCTTGCCAGTGTTTCTGGAAGGCGGCGTTGTAGTCCTTGTAGAAGTCACGCATTACGTCATAGGAGACGTTGAGCAGGGGCTGGGCGGCCTGGGCGGCAGAGGCCAGGGCAAGGCCGGCGGCCAGCAGCGAGGCGCTGAACAGACGTTTCACGAGCAGTTCCTTTTGGCAGTGTTGTTGGGTGTCGATTATGCCGACAGGTTATATGGCACTTAAATACTTAAAGGCTATTTG
This sequence comes from Pseudomonas sp. PDNC002, assembly GCF_016919445.1. Taxonomy (NCBI): domain Bacteria; kingdom Pseudomonadati; phylum Pseudomonadota; class Gammaproteobacteria; order Pseudomonadales; family Pseudomonadaceae; genus Pseudomonas; species Pseudomonas sp. PDNC002. Next base: position 3,178,934 of record NZ_CP070356.1, read on the forward strand.
CTTATGCGGGGATCAGGGGCCGCAGTTCCCCTTCGAGGTTCTCCCGCGCCTGGGTCTCCCACTCCTGCCGCAATGACGGGAGCTGGTAGAGCTGCGGCTGGTCGAGCAACTGGCGCAGCACCTTGGCGCGCCCCGCATCGAACAGCGCTTGCGGCACCCACGCATATTCGCGGCGCACCGCGGCCTGGTACTCGGCGTAAACGGGCGGGGCGCTCGCGAGAATGGAGAGATCGATGTCCGCCACCAGCGCAGCATCGCCAGCAAGCCCGCCGGCCTGGTGACAGGTCGCCATGATCAGCTCCCGCAGCGCTTCGCGATGCTGGTCGAGACCGGCCTCGGCGAGCCAATTGCAGGCGAGCGCCGCGCTGGCGGCCTCGTTGTCCTGGCGTCGGGTGTCATAGATCACGTCGTGCAGCCACAACGCCAGTTCCACCTGGGCCGGTTGCCGGGCCAGGCGCTGCAGACGGTCCAGGTGGGCCAGGCACGCAAGGATGTGCTGCGTGCTGTGGTAGTGCCGGTCGCTGCCGCCGTAAAGGCGCTCCAGCTCGGCGAAACTGCCCGGCGGCGGGGCGCCGCCGAGCTGTTGCCAGAGCGATTCCCAGCGCAATGGGTCGAGTGCGCGCATCGATGCTCCACGAAGGGGAAGGTTGCCCGGCAGCCTAGCAGGCCGGTCGGGCAATGACTGCCCCCGCAGTCGTCAATCCAGCCCGCTGACGTCCAGCTCCTTGGGATACTCGACGCTGAACTTGAAGGTCGTGCTGCGCTTCTCGCCGGGTTTCAGCTGCCAGTCCCACAGCAGCTTGCCGTCGTCTTCGCGCTTGGCCTCCTGGCCTTCGGGCTCCAGCAGGGCCACCTTGATCTGCTCGTTGCGCGAGACCGGAAGCTGGTCCTTGAACTGCAGGTGCTGCTCGGTCTTGTGGTTGTTCTGCGCGTCGATGCGGAACTCGTAGGTGATGCGCTTGCGGCCGCCGGTGAGGCCGGTGTAGTCGGTGTAACGGTTGACCAGCTTGCGCTTGATCGACATGGCCTCGTCGCCGCCCAGCGCCAGCTCGAAGGTCTCGCCCGGCATCACCGTGCGCAGCTGGCCGCTGGCGACGAAGGTGTTGCCCAGGTAGGTGTTGAGCGTGCCGGGCAGCAGCGGATAGTCGCTGGCGTTGCGGGTGTCGGCCTGCAGGTAGGCGGCTTCGCGTAGCGATGGCGTGGCCAGGTAGCGGAAGGTTGCCGGCAGCTTGAACTGGGCGATGGAAACCTTCTGCGAGCTGCCATCGCTGTTGAGCGTGGCGCGCGCCGGGATGTGGAAGGACGCGCTGGTCATGGCGCCGCTCACGTCGGCGACGGCAACGGGCATTTCCGTCATGGCGTCGACCAGTGCTTCGTCCTTCATCTCGAAGTTCTGCACCTTCTTGGCTTCCATTGCCATCATCGGTGCGGCGGGCGCGGGCATGGCGCTGGAGTCAAGCATCTTGCGGCGGTCCATGGCGGTATCCACGATCCATGGCGACAGGGCCGGCACGGCGCTGCCCAGATTGGGCCGCGCGGTGGACAGGGTGAGGTCGACGTCGGTCCAGTCCTCGCCGCTGCTCTGCCGGACGATGCCCTGGTAGGTCATCTCGATCTTGTCCTCGCCGTCGCGCAGGCGGGCGTCGTAGGCCGGGCGCCAGGAGGCGTCGTAGAGCGTGTAGCTCAGCTGCAGGCGGACCTGCGCGGGCTTCTCCAGCGCCACGCGGAGGATGGCCCGCTTGTAGTGGGTGCCGTCACCGGCCAGGTGGCTGCGCTGGTTCCCCAGCTCCTGCTTGCGCTGTTGTAGCTCCTCGCCCTGCTGGTCGAGCTTGCGTTGCTCGTCGAGGATGCGCCCCAGGTTGCCCTCGCTCATCTGCAGCAGGTTCTTCAGTTCGTCGATGCTCGGCAGGGTCTGGTTCTTGCCCGGCTTTGTGCTGCTGGCCTGGATGTCGGCGAGGAACTGCTTCTGGTTTTCCAGCACGCTGCCACGGTCGCTGATCTCGCGTTCCTGCCGCTCGATGTCGCGCAGCTGCGCGTCCAGCAGTTGCAGGCGATTGTCCTGCGAAGGCGGCGATACCTGCGGCGCGCTGCTGACGTCGAGCAGGGTGGCGGCGGCGCTGGCGCTGAGCGAGGCCTGCAGGCTGTTGTCGTCGATGCGCAGGGGCAACTGCTCCACGGCGATCTCATGCTGGCCGGCGGGCAACTGCAGAGTAGCGGTGCGGGTGACGATGGCGCGGTCGGTGTAGACCGTGACCGCGCTGATGCGGCTGTCAGCCACCTGCGGTGCCGCCAGCAGCGGGGTACTGGCCAGCGCGCCGGCCATGGCGAGGATCAGTGGGTGGAGTCGAAAGGGCATGTGCTCACCTCGGGGCCTGGAAGGCGACCGGCACTGCGGAACGCCACCATGGCGTCCGTCCATGGCGCTTGTGACGAAGAGAGCACAGGCAACGGGTTGAGCCTGGGTGAATTCATGCCGCGATGGGCGACGAACGGTTACCTGGGGTCAGCCGCTGGCAGTGTCATCCGCCCTTGGGAACAGCGCGTTGCCGCAGCGCGAGCAGAACGCCGCTTCGGCCTCGTGGCTGGCCTTGGCGCAGGCCGGGCAGGGCTTGTCCAGTTGCCCTGGCGGGCGCTCCTGGCGCATGGCGTTGTGCAGTTCGGCGCTGAAGATGCCGGTGGGTACCGCGATGATCGAGTAGCCGGTGAGCATTACCAGGCTGGCGATGGCCTGGCCCAGCGGTGTCTTCGGGGTGATGTCGCCGAAGCCCACGGTGGTCAGGGTGACGATGGCCCAGTAGATGCCGCGCGGGATGCTGGTGAAGCCGTGCTCCGGGCCTTCGACCACGTACATCAGCGAGCCGAACACCGTCACCAGGCTCATCACCGAGACGAAGAACACCGTGATCTTCTGCTGGCTGCCGCGCAGCGCGGTGAGCAGGAAGTCGGCCTGGCGCAGGTACTGGCGCAGCTTGAGGATGCGGAAGATGCGCAGCACCCGCACGATGCGGATCACCAGCAGGTACTGGGCGTTGGGGTAGAAGATGGCGATCACCCCCGGCAGCACCGCCAGCAGGTCCACCAGCCCGTAGAAGCTCAGGGCGTAGCGCAACGGCTTGGGCGAGCAGTACAGGCGCAGCAGGTACTCGATCAGGAACAGGCCGTTGATCACCCACTCGATGTCGCTGAGCAGGCCGCCGTAGGCGTTGCTGATCTCGTCCACGCTGTCGAGGATCACCACCAGCAGGCTGGCGAGGATGACGATCAGCAGCGCGCTGTCGAAGCGCCGGCCGGCGACCGTGTCGGACTGGAAGATGATGACGTAGAGGCGCTGGCGCCAGCTTTGGGTGTCGGCCATGGATGAATCCGCGAAACGGGTTCAGTCACCTTAGCCGAGATGCGGCGGGGCGGCTGGTGCCGCCCCACCGGGAGGATCAGGCGCGCTCGGTCGCCTGCTGCTCGTCGACGTCGCCTTCGGCCATGCAGGCCGCGGCGGTGAACAGCACGTCGGTGGAGGAGTTCAGCGCGGTCTCGGCCGAGTCCTGGAGGATACCGATGATGAAGCCGACCGCCACCACCTGCATCGCCACTTCGCTGGAGATGCCGAACAGGCCGCAGGCCAGCGGGATCAGCAGCAGCGAGCCGCCGGCCACGCCGGATGCGCCGCAGGCGCAGATCGAGGCGACCACGCTGAGCAGGATGGCGGTGGGCAGGTCCACGGCTATCCCTAAGGTGTGTACCGCCGCCAGGGTCAGCACGCTGATGGTGATGGCGGCGCCGGCCATGTTGATGGTTGCGCCCAGCGGGATCGACACCGAGTAGGTGTCCTCGTGCAGACCCAGGCGTTCGCACAGCTGCAGGTTGACCGGGATGTTGGCCGCCGAGCTGCGGGTGAAGAAGGCGGTGATGCCGCTCTCGCGCAGGCACATCAGCACCAGCGGGTAAGGGTTGCGACGGATCTTGGCGAAGACGATCAGCGGGTTGACCACCAGCGCCACGAACAGCATGCAGCCCAGCAGCACGGCCAGCAGATGCAGGTAGCCGAGCAGGGCGTCGAAGCCGGATTCGGCGATGGTGCCGGCCACCAGGCCGAAGATGCCCAGCGGGGCGAAGGCGATGACGACGCGGACGATCAGGGTGACGCCGTTGGCCATGTCATCCAGCAGGTCGCGAGTGGTCTGGCGAGCGTGGCGCAGGGCAATACCCAGGCCGATGGCCCAGGCCAGAATGGCGATGAAGTCCGCCTCCAGCAGCGCCTTCACCGGGTTGGTGGTGACGCTGAACAGCAGCGAACGCAGCACTTCGCCGATGCCACCGGGCGGGGCGAGTTCGCTGCTGGGCGCATGCAGCACCAGGTTCGACGGGAAGGCGAAGCTGGCGATCACCGCAACTACCGCGGCGGAGAAGGTGCCGATCAGATAGAGCATCAGGATCGGTCGGATGTGGGTGCGCTGGCCCTGCTTGTGGTTGGCGATGGAGGCCATCACCAGTACCAGCACCAGGACGGGTGCCACGGCCTTCAGCGCGGAGATGAACAGCTTGCCGAGCAGGCCGACCGCCTGCGCGCCTTGCGGCCAGAGCACGGCGAGGGCGATGCCGCAGAGCATGCCGATGAAGATCCGCAGGACCAGGCTGGTGCCCTTGAGCCGCTGCAGGAGAGTGGGAGAGGGAAGCGTCATGACATCGTTCGCTGCGTTGAGTGGGATCGCACCGGAAGCCCGGAAGCGAAAGGGCGCGGATTATGCCGTCTGGAGGCGGCAAATGCGCGGCTACCCGTCGATTGATCGGTCGAGTTGTGCTTCTTCAGGTGTCAGGTCGCAGTCTGGACGGCTGTGCGTGCGCCGGCATTGATCCATGCCGGTCACGTCGGAGAAAGCTGGATTTCAGCCTAGGTCGGCGAAGGATTCCGGGTCCAGGTCGATACCGGCGACGCGCTGCACGGCGCCGCGCATGGTCACCTGGAAGTCGTCGTCGACGCGGATGTGCAGCAGCCCACCGGCCAGGTGCAGCTCGATCTGTTCGTCGCACAGGTCTAGCCTGCGCGCCACCGAAGCCGCCGCACAACTGCTGGTGCCGGAGGACAGCGTGTAGCCGGCGCCGCGCTCCCAGATTTCCACGCGCAGCGCATCGCGGGCTAACCACTGGACGAACTGGACGTTGGTGCGCCGGGGGAACAGCGGGTGGTTTTCCAGCAATGGGCCGAGGCGGTGGGCCAGCTCGGGGCTGGTCTGTTCGACGAAAACCACGCAGTGCGGGTTGCCCATGGAAACGGCGCTGATCTCCAGCGCGAAGCCGTCGATTTCCAGCGGATAGCTCAGCGCCTCGGGGGCATCGACCAGCACCGGAATCCTTGCACAGGCGAACTCGGCGCGGCCCATGGACACTTCCACGGTGCGGCCTTCATCGGATACCTGGCTGGTGACCGTGCCGCCGGCGGTGACGATGTCGAACGGCTGGTCTGCGACCAATCCGCAATCCCATAGATAGCGGGAGAAGATGCGCAGGCCGTTGCCGCTCTTCTCCGCTTCCGAGCCGTCCGGGTTGAGGATGCGCAGGCCGAAGGCGCTGTCGCTGTGATTCGCCAGCAGGATGCCGTCGGAGCCGATGCCGAAGTGGCGGTCGCAGACCCGGCCGATCTGCGCCGGCGTCAGGGCAAAGGGCGCCTTGCCGGCGTACACCAGATAGTCATTGCCCAGCGCCTGGTATTTCACGAAGTGCATGGTCGCGGTCCGTCGCCAGTGGAGAGGCCCTGACTATACACGCGGCCCGGTGCGTTCCGTTCCCTGGCTCAGCAGCGCCTCCAGCACGCGCTGGCCGAGGATCACCAGCCAGCAGGCGAGGATGAACGGCGCGGTGAAGGCGGGCAGGCCGACCAGCGCGAAGCACGGTTGCAGGAGCACCGCCAGGAGGATGCCGCACAGCGGCGCCAGGGGGCTGCGGAAGCGCAGCGACAGGGCGATACCGGCCAGCGCACCGTTCAGGCCCAGCAGGCCGGCCTGGGCCGAGGCGGCAGGCAAGTCGAACAGCGGCGCGATGGCCAATGCGCCCGCGGCACCGACCAGCGCCCAGAACGCGGCGCGACGATCCGCCAGCAGCAGGCCGAGGGCGATGGTCAGGCCGGCGAGCGGTTCTCCGAGGAAGATCACCTCGCCGAAGCCCAGGGTCGTCGAGTCCAGCAATGGATTCACCGTGCCGCAGGACAGGCAGGCGGTCGCGGCCGCTGGCGCGAAGCCAAGGGCCTTGCCCAGCGCCACCGACACCCAGCCCAGCAGCACGAAGGCCGAGGTATAGGCGGGCAGGCCGAAGCGCTGGCGTGACTGCCGCAACAGCACGGCCTGCACCGCCACCGAGGTGAGGATGGCAGCGATGGTCAGCATCACCAGCCCCAGCGACCACTGGAACACGAAGGGCAGCAGCAGGCCGATGAGTATCGGGCTGTAGTCGTGCAGGCCGGCGTCGATGTCCGCTTGCGGCTCGCGCACGAAGCGCGCGGTGAGCGGGCCGAGCAGGGCGCCCAGCAAGGCGCCGGGCAGCAGCTGCGGTGCGGACCAGGCGATGGTCAGCAGGAGGATCAGGCCGAAGCGTGCGTCAGCCTGCAGGTAGATCTGACCGAAGCCGATCAGCCGGGCGCGGAGCTGATGTTTCCAGGAAAGGGGATTCAGGTGCATGTGGGTACAGGGCAGGTTAAGTGGGGCTCCGCAGCGCTTCGGTAGGTGTGGGGCATCGAGGCCCCATCGACGAGCAGTGCGTGAGCATTCTGTGACGCCGCCATACGGGACCGCGCCACGGGGTTGGAAAAAGAAAAGAGGCTGCCGGCGGGATCGCCGCCAACAGCCTCAAAGTTCCATGGCCAGCATTGGGAGTTGCTGCGTGGGGGCCATGGACCGACAAGCATTTGGTGCTCAAGCATTCAATATCAAGGTCAAACCCGGACGGACGGGGACGCGGCCCCGTATTCCCGGCCCCGTCCGTCCGGGAGTGACTCGGTGCGGAGGCACGCGCGTTGGCGTGGCTCCTGAACTCGGTGTTTCTTCTGGCAGCCTGCTTTCCCTCACCCCAGCCCTCTCCCAGGGGGAGAGGGGGCAGATCGGTGTGGCTGTCAGGTTGGTGCTGTCCGGTAAGTCCGCGCAGCACCGTTATTTCAATGAGCGCCTTATCCTGCCGTCGCTCCGGACGGCCCCCTCTCCCTCCGGGAGAGGGCTGGGGTGAGGGCGCTCTTGTCGTTTTAAAAGTTAAGCCTGCAACGCCGGCGCCACCGTCTCGATCCGCAGCATGTTGGTACTACCCGGCTGCCCGAACGGCACGCCGGCAGTGATCACCACGGTGTCGCCACGGCGCGCCATGCGCTGGGCCAGGGCGATGTCCAGGGCGGTAGAGCAAATCTCGTCGACGTGGGCGAGTTGCGCGTTGACCACCGAATGGACGCCCCAGGCCACGGTCAGGCGGCGGGCGGATTTCAGTTGCGGCGTGAGGCTGAGGATCGGTGCCTTGGGCCGCTCGCGGGAGGCGCGCAGGGTCGAGGCACCGGACTCGGTGTAGTTCACCAGCACGGCCACCGGCAGGATGCGGCTGATCCGGCGGATCGCGCAGCTGATGGCGTCGGAGACGGTGGCGTCCGGCTCCGGGCGGTTGATCTCCAGCGTCGCCTGGTAATCCGGTTCGGCTTCGACCTGGCGGATGATCTTCGCCATCATCTCCACCGCTTCACGCGGGTACTGGCCCGAGGCGCTCTCGGCGCTGAGCATCACGCAGTCGGCGCCTTCGCTCACGGCGTTGGCGACGTCGGTCACTTCGGCGCGGGTCGGCGCCGGGGAGAAGCGCATGGATTCGAGCATCTGGGTCGCCACCACCACCGGGCGGCCGAGCTGGCGGCAGACCTGGATGATGCGCTTCTGGATACCCGGCACGCTTTCGGCCGGCATCTCCACGCCAAGGTCGCCACGGGCGACCATGATCGCGTCGGACAGGCGAGCGATGGCTTCGATGGACTGCACCGCCGAAGGCTTCTCGATCTTGGCCATGAGGAACGCTTTGTCGCCGATCAGCGCGCGGGCTTCCTCGATATCTTCGGGACGCTGCACGAAGGACAGCGCCACCCAGTCCACGCCCAGCTCCAGGCCGAACGTAAGATCTCGGCGGTCCTTGGCGGTCAGCGGGCTGAGCTTGAGCACCGCTTCCGGGACGTTGACCCCCTTGCGGTCGGACAGCTCGCCGCTGTTCATCACGCGGGTCTCGATGGCATCGCTGTGGGCGTTGAGCACCTGCAGACGAATCTTGCCGTCGTCCAGCAGCAGGCTCATGCCCGGTTCCAGCGCCTGGATGATTTCCGGATGGGGCAGCATGACGCGCTGGGCATCGCCCGGTGCGTCGTTGAGGTCGAGGGTGAAGGTCTGGCCCTTCTCCAACTGGACGGCGCCATCAGCGAAACGGCCCACGCGCAGCTTCGGCCCTTGCAGGTCCATGAGGATGCCGATGGGGTAGTTCAGCTCGGTTTCCACTTCGCGTACCCAGGCGAAACGCTGGGCGTGGTCGGCGTACTCGCCGTGGCTGAAGTTCAGGCGGAACAGGTTGGCGCCGGCTTCCACCAATGCGCGGATGTCGTCGCGGCTTTTGATCGCCGGGCCCAGGGTCGCCAGAATCTTTACTTTTTTATCCGGAGTCATAATCAGGCTCGAATCAGGTGATTTCGTGGCCGCGTTGCTGGGTCAGCGTTCGCCAGGCTAGACGCGGAATGCAGCTAATGGTGTTCCCTTTGCAAATTCCGCAACGACGCATGGCGAACGCTGACACGCAACCCGAAGGGACGGGGCCAGCTTGTCGCAGTGCAGCGTTGCTCGTCGGTCATTTGGAATCACCAAATCTCTCTCCTCGCGCCTCGCCCTGCGACAAGCTGGCCTCCGTCGCGGTCGACGAAATCACCTGATTCGAGCCTGCATTCTCGAGGACCAGGATGGCGCGGAAGTCGTTGACGTTGGTACGGGTAGGCTTGGTGATCACCAGGTCGCCCAGTTCGGCGAAGAAGCCATAGCCGTTGTTGTTGTCGAGCTCGTGCAGCGGATTCAGACCGGCCTTGAGGGCGCGGCTATAGCTGCACGGACTCATCAGGGCACCGGCGTTGCTTTCCATGCCGTCGATGCCGTCGGTGTCCCCCGCCAGGGCCCAGATGTTCGGTTCACCTTTCAGGTCGGCGGTGAGGCTGAGGAGAAACTCGGCATTGCGTCCGCCGCGGCCATTGCCGCGCACGGTCACGGTGGTCTCGCCACCGGAGAGGATCAGGCACGGCGCCTTCAGCGGCTGGCCGTACTTGCGAACCTGCCGGGCGATGCCGGCGTGGACCTTGGCCACTTCGCGGGACTCGCCTTCCAGGTCGCCCAGGATCAGCGTGGGGATGCCAGCGGCTTCGGCCTTGGCAGCCACCGCGTCGAGGGCATGCTGGGGCGTGGCGATCAGCTTGAAGTGGCTGCGCGACAGGCATTCGTCGCCGGGCTTTACCGTTTCCGAACGCGGGTCCTCCAGCCAGGCGCGCACATTCGCCGGGACGTCGATGGCGTAGCGCTTGAGGATCGCCAGGGCGTCGGCGGAGGTAGTCGGGTCGCCCACGGTGGGACCGGAGGCGATCACCGTGGCCTCGTCGCCGGGCACGTCGGAAATCGCGTAGGTGTATACGCTGGCCGGCCAGCAGGCGCGGGCCAGGCGGCCGCCCTTGATGGCGGAGAGGTGCTTGCGCACGCAGTTCATTTCGCCGATGGCGGCGCCGGATTTCAGCAGGGCCTTGTTCACGCTGCGCTTGTCGTTGAGGCTGATGCCTTCGGCCGGCAGGGCGAGCAGGGCGGAACCGCCGCCGGAGAGCAGGAAGATCACCCGGTCGCTCTCGCTCAGGCCGCTGATCAGCTCCAGCACGCGACGGGCAACACGTTCGCCGGCGTCGTCCGGTACCGGGTGCGAGGCTTCCACCACTTCGATGCTGCGGCACTGCGCGCCGTAGCCGTAGGGCGCGACTACCAGGCCTTCGACCTGGCCGTTCCAGTGTTGCTCGGCGACTTCGGCCATGGCCCCGGCGGCCTTGCCGGCGCCGATGACGATGGTGCGGCCACCTCTATCGGTGGGCAGGTGCTGCGCCAGTACCTGGGCCGGATGCGCGGCGGCAATGGCAGTGTCGAACAGCTCGCGCAGGAAGGCGCGTGGGTCCAGGCTCATGACAGGCTCCCGTGATTCTTGTTGTGGTGTATCCATGGCTCAATCTCCTTGGCAAAGGAGACTCAGCGATGGATTCGAACGCCCCGGCCGGCAAGGCCGTGATTCCCACCGGCCGGGTGTTCGAGTCGCTTTGCAGCATGGCGGGCGACGCCACTCCCATAACCTCGCCCGTCACCTTGCTCCGTGGCGGATAACGCCGTTGGCGTTATGCGCCCTACGTTGGAGTTCTTCGTAGGGCGCATAAAGCGGAACGCTTTATCCGCCGCCTCTCAATCCTTGCGGATAGAGAAGTTGGCCATGTGCTCCAGGCCCTTGATCAGGCCGGAGTGGTCCCAGTTGCTGCCGCCGATGGCCGCGCAGGTGCTGAACACTTGCTGGGCGTTGGCGGTGTTGGGCAGGTTCAGGCCCAGTTCGCGCGCGCCGGCCAGGGCCAGGTTGAGGTCTTTCTGGTGCAGGCTGATGCGGAAGCCCGGATCGAAGGTGCCCTTGACCATGCGATCGCCGTGCACTTCGAGGATGCGCGAGGAGGCGAAGCCACCCATCAGCGCTTCACGCACCTTGGCCGGGTCCGCGCCATTCTTGGCGGCGAACAGCAGGGCTTCGGCGACGGCCTGGATGTTCAGCGCGACGATGATCTGGTTGGCCACCTTGGCGGTCTGGCCATCGCCATTGCCGCCGACGCGGGTGATGTTCTTGCCCATGGCCTGGAACAGCGGCAGGGCGCGTTCGAAGGTGTTCGGGCAGCCGCCGACCATGATGCTCAGGGACGCGGCCTTGGCGCCGACTTCACCGCCGGACACCGGGGCGTCCAGGTACTGCGCGCCAGTGGCCTTGATCTTCTCGGCGAAGGTCTTGGTGGCGGTGGGGGAGATCGAGCTCATGTCGATCACCACCTTGTTCGGGCCCACGCCTTCGGCGATGCCGTCCTTGCGGAACAGCACGTCTTCGACCTGCGGGGTGTCCGGGACCATCACGATGATGAACTCGGCTTCCTGGGCGACTTCCTTCGGGTTGGCCAGGCCGATGGCGCCGGCTTCGACCAGAGCGGCAGGCGCTGCGTCGTGGTGGGTGGAAACGAAGATCTGGTGACCGGCTTTCTGCAGGTTCTGCGCCATGGGCAGGCCCATGATGCCGGTGCCGATGAATCCGATTTTGGCCATGAGGAATTCTCCTGGTTGTTCTTGTGAGGCTGGCTGGCGCGGTGCGTACCCACCGCGCCAGCGAGTGGATTGCTACGGGTTTGGCATCAGCCGGATGGCTAGGCGGGGCGCCGAAGACAGTGCTCTTGCACGGCGAGGCGATCCAACGACGTCATGCGGCCGAGGACAAATCCGTATCAGATGACGTTGTGGCTCTTCAGCCAGCCGAGGCCGGCTTCGGTGGTGGTCTTGGGCTTGTATTCGCAGCCGACCCAGCCGCGGTAACCGACGCGGTCCAGGTGGTCGAACAGGAAGCGGTAGTTGATCTCGCCGGTACCCGGCTCGTGGCGGCCGGGGTTGTCGGCCAACTGCACGTGGTTGATCGAGGCGAGGTTCTTCTCGATGGTCCGCGCCAGGTCACCTTCCATGATCTGCATGTGGTAGATGTCGTACTGCAGGAACAGGTTGGCGCTGCCGACCTTCTCGCGGATGTCCTGGGCCTGCTTGGTGGTCTGCAGGTAGAAGCCGGGAATGTCGATGGTGTTGATCATTTCCATGACCAGCTTGATGCCCGCGGCTTCGAGCTTGCCGGCCGCGTACTCCAGGTTGTTCAGGAAGGTGTTCTCGATGGTCGCGCAGTCATAGCCCTGCGGACGGATGCCGGCCAGGCAGTTGACCTGGGTGTTGCCCAGGACCTTGGCGTAGGCGATGGCCTTGTCGACACCGGTGCGGAATTCCTCGACGCGGTCCGGGTGGCAGGCGATGCCGCGCTCGCCTTTCGACCAATCGCCCGCCGGAAGGTTGAACAGCACTTGCTCGAGCTTGTTGGCGTCCAGGCGGGCCTTGATCACCTCGGCCTCGACGTCATACGGGAAGAGGTACTCGACACCGCTGAAACCGGCGCGTGCGGCGGCGTCGAAGCGGTCGAGGAAGTCCACCTCGGTGAACAGCATGGACAGGTTGGCGCAGAAACGGGGCATTGTTTGACTCCTTGATGGCATGTCGCACGAACAGCCCCCTCTCCCTTCGGAGCGGGGCGCGCAGCCAGGGTTGGGGAGAGGGCGTCACCGCGCGCTCCCGAGTTCGGTCCAGCTAATCAGTCCAGCAGCGAGATGGCGGTGGGCGCGTCGACGCCTTTCAGAGCCAGCTCTTCGAACTCGTTGACCGCGTTGATCTCGGTGCCCATGGAAATGTTGGTGACACGCTCCAGGATGACCTCGACCACCACCGGTACACGGTGCTGCTGCATCAGCTCGCGGGCCTGGGCGAAGGCCGCGCCGATCTGGTTCGGGTCGGATACGCGGATCGCCTTGCAACCCAGACCTTCCACCACGGCGACGTGGTCGACGCCATAACCGTTGAGCTCCGGCGCGTTGACGTTCTCGAACGCCAGCTGCACGCAGTAGTCGATCTCGAAGCCGCGCTGTGCCTGACGGATCAGGCCCAGGTAGGAGTTGTTCACCAGTACGTGGATGTACGGCAGGTTGAACTGCGCACCGGCGGCCAGCTCTTCGATCATGAACTGGAAGTCATAGTCGCCCGACAGTGCGACGACCTGACGGCTCGGGTCGGCCTTGACCACGCCCAGCGCTGCCGGAATGGTCCAGCCCAGCGGGCCGGCCTGGCCGCAGTTGATCCAGTGGCGCGGCTTGTACACGTGCAGGAACTGCGCGCCGGCGATCTGCGACAGACCGATGGTGCTGACGTAGCAGGTGTCCTTGCCGAAGAACTCGTTCATCTCTTCGTAGACGCGCTGCGGCTTGACCGGCACGTTGTCGAAGTGAGTCTTGCGCTGCATGGTGCGCTTGCGCTCGCGGCAGGATTCGACCCAGGCGCTGCGGTCCTTGAGCTTGCCGGCGGCTTTCCATTCGCGGGCCACTTCGAGGAACACGTCCAGGGCGGAGCCCGCGTCGGAGACGATGCCCAGGTCCGGGGTGAATACGCGGCCGATCTGGGTCGGTTCGATGTCCACGTGGACGAACTTGCGGCCAGCGGTATAGACGTCGACCGAACCGGTGTGGCGGTTGGCCCAGCGGTTGCCGATGCCGAACACCATGTCCGATTCCAGGACGGTGGCGTTGCCGTAGCGGTGCGAGGTCTGCAGGCCGCACATGCCGGCCATCAGCGGGTGATCGTCGGGGATGGTGCCCCAGCCCATCAGGGTCGGGACCACCGGCACGCCGGTCAGCTCGGCGAATTCCACCAGCTTGTCGGAAGCGTCGGCGTTGATGATGCCGCCGCCGGCGCAGATCAGCGGACGCTCGGCGTCATTGAGCAGGGCCAGGGCCTTCTCGGCCTGGGCGCGGGTGGCCTTGGGCTTGTTCACCTGCAGCGGCTCGTAGGCGTCGATGTCGAATTCGATCTCGGCCATCTGCACGTCGAACGGCAGGTCGATCAGCACCGGGCCGGGACGGCCGCTGCGCATTTCGAAGAAGGCCTTCTGGAAGGCGTAGGGCACCTGGCCCGGCTCCAGCACGGTGGTCGCCCACTTGGTGACCGGCTTGACGATGCTGGTGATGTCCACGGCCTGGAAGTCTTCCTTGTGCATGCGCGCACGGGGAGCCTGGCCGGTGATGCAGAGGATCGGGATGGAGTCGGCGGAGGCCGAGTACAGGCCAGTGACCATGTCGGTGCCGGCCGGGCCGGAGGTGCCGATGCAAACGCCGATGTTGCCGGCGTTGGTGCGGGTGTAGCCCTCGGCCATGTGCGAGGCGCCTTCCACGTGGCGGGCCAGGACGTGATCGATGCCACCGAGTTTCTTCATGGCCGCGTACATGGGGTTGATGGCGGCGCCCGGTACGCCGAAGGCGGTATCGACACCTTCGCGACGCATGACGAGTACGGCAGCCTCGATTGCTCTCATTCTGGCCATATTTTGTTCCTCGGTTCTTATACTGATTGTGTACAAAAGTTGAGGCGATTCTAGGCAGGCAATTCGACGAAGGTCAAGACGGGTTGTATACGAGGGACTGAATGGTCATTTTTCTATGAAAGCGCTCTATTACGGGTCTTTTGACTAAAACCTGAACGTAGGGTCAAACCATCGTTTGAAAAAATGTATACAAAAATACATGCAGATTGTCCTTTTCAGTTGCTTTGGGTGAGACCTTCGGCTACTAGATTGCGTACAGATTTCTGATACGCGTGTGTGCAGCATTCATCTGTGCGCACAGCGTGACCCGGCTTATCACCCTTGAAGAGGAAAACCTCATGACCACCCTGAGCCTGGAAACCGCACTGGACATCACCCGTCACGCCCTGGTCGCCAGCCGCGAGCTGTCCACTGCGCCGCTGACCATCGCCGTGCTGGACGCCGGCGGGCATTTACTGAGCCTGCAGCGCGAGGACGGCGCGAGCATGCTTCGCCCGCAGATCGCCATCGGCAAGGCGTGGGGGGCGGTGGCGCTGGGCAAGTCGTCGCGCGTGCTGGCGGCGGACGCTCAGCAGCGCCCGTCGTTCATTGCGGCGGTGAATACGCTGGCGCAAGGCAATGTGGTGCCGGCGCCGGGTGGCGTCTTGATCCGCAATTCGGCGAACGAAGTGATCGGTGCCATTGGCATCAGCGGCGATGCGTCGGATATCGATGAGCAGTGCGCGATCCGTGGCGTGCAGGCGCTGGGGCTGGTCGCGGACGCGGGCTGATCGAAGGAGGGAAGGGCGCGCGCTATTGCGCGCCAGTCTGATATTTCTGCACCCGGGCCGCCCTCACCCTAGCCCTCTCCCAGGGGGAGAGGGGACCGTTCGGCGCAGGGAGAACCCATGGCATCAGCCGGTACGATCAGGTCCTCTCCCAAGGGGAGAGGGGACGGTTCGGTACAGGGAGAGCCCATGGCATCAGCCGGTACGATCAGCTCCCTCTCCCAAGGGGAGAGGGGGCGGTTCGGTGCAGGGAGAGCCCATGGCATCAGCCGGTACGATCAGCCCCCTCTCCCAGGGGGAGAGGGGGCCGTTCGGCGCAGGGAGAGCCCATGGCATCAGCCGGTACGATCAGCCCCTCTCCCAAAGGGAGAGGGGACGGTTCGGTACAGGGAGAGCCCACGGCATCAGCCGGTACGATCAGCTCCCTCTCCCAAGGGGAGAGGGGACGGTTCGGCGCAGGGAGGGCCCACGGCATCAGCCGGTACGATCAGCCCCCTCTCCCTGAGGGAGAGGGCTGGGGTGAGGGGTGACTCTGCGACGGACTTCCCGGAGAAGGCAGTTGCCTCTGCAACTGTGCTGTCCGCTCAGATCGACAACGGCCGCAAACGCCCCTGCGGCTTGTGCTCGTTGCCGTTGTCCGGCGCGGTACCGCGCAGTACCAGGCGGGTAATGGTCTCGGTGGCCGCCTCGAAGTCCGCATCGCTCAGGCTGGTCTTGCCGGTGACCATGGAGATCTGCCAGTCGAAATCGGCGTAGGTCTGGGTTGCCGCCCAGATGGTGAACAGCAGGTGGTGCGGGTCCACCGGCGCCAGCAGGCCGCGGTCGATCCAGCTTTGCAGGCAGGCGATGTTGCGCTGGGCCTGCGCATTCAGTTCGTCCAGATATTCCTTGGGCAGGTGCGGCGCCCCGTGCATCAGCTCGCTGGCGAACACCTTGGAGGCGTGCGGCAGCTCCTGGGAAATCTTCACCTTGGAGCGGATATAGGATCGCAGCGCCTCGCTCGGCTCGTCGTCCTCGCGGAACGGCGCGGACGCCTGCAGCAAGGGCTCCACCACGCTTTCCAGTACGCAGCGGTAGAGGTTTTCCTTGGACTGGAAGTAGTAGTAGACGTTGGGCTTGGGCAGCCCGGCGCGAGCGGCGATGTCGCTGGTCTTGGTCGCCGCGAAACCCTTCTCGGCGAATTCCTCGCTGGCTGCGCGCAGGATCAGGCGCCGGTTACGCTCGCGAATGCTGGTCATTGGCTGGTCTTCTTTCTTGTATTGCGTGGTCACCAAACTGAGCCGGGCATGGTAGCACCGGGCTCTTGAAGCCCTCAACTCAGGCGCCTGCAAGCATTTTCCTGACTCACGGGTCGGTTTTCTGTGTACAGCAGCGTAGTTCTGAGGTATTTCTAGCGCACTTTCGTTCGGCACCTGCCATCCGGAACCCCCATGTCCGATTCCCAGTTGGTCGACCCCTTCGGTCGACGCATCACCTACCTGCGCCTGTCGGTCACCGACCGCTGCGACTTCCGCTGCACCTACTGCATGAGCGAAGACATGCAGTTCCTGCCGCGCGACCAGGTGTTGAGCCTGGAGGAGCTCGAAGCCGTCGCCGACGCCTTCATCGGCCTGGGCGTGAAGCGCATCCGTATCACCGGCGGCGAGCCGCTGGTGCGCAAAGGCCTGACCAGCCTGCTGGAAAGACTGGGTGCGCGCCGGGAACTGGACGATCTCTCCATCACCACCAACGGTTCGCAACTGCGCGAGCGCGCGGACGAGCTGCGCGCTGCCGGTGTGCGCCGCCTGAATATCAGCTTCGACTCCCTGCGCCGCGAGCGCTTCGCCGCCTTTACCCGTTCCGACAAGCTGGAGCAGGTGCTGGACGGTATCGACGCCGCACGGGAAGCCGGCTTCGATCGCATCAAGCTCAATGCCGTGGTGCAGAAGGGCCGCAACGACGACGAGGTCTGCGACCTGGTGGAGTTTGCCCTGGCCAAGGGCATCGACATCAGCTTCATCGAAGAGATGCCGCTGGGCAGCGTCAGCAGCCACGAGCGCAAGCAGACGCTGTGCAGCAGCGACGAAGTCCGCGCGCAGCTCGCCGAGCGCTGGCAGTTGCTGCCCACGCCCGAGCGCAGCGGCGGGCCTTCGCGCTACTACCGCATCGACGGTTACGCCAGCCGCATCGGCTTCATTTCCCCGCACAGCCACAATTTCTGTGGCGACTGCAATCGGGTGCGGGTGACCGCCGAAGGCAAGTTGGTGCTTTGCCTCGGCCATGAAGGCGCGCTGGATCTGCGCCAACTGCTGCGCGAACACCCCGGCGACAGCGTGCGTCTGCGCGAGGCGCTGATGCAGGCGCTGCAGCTCAAGCCCGAACGCCACCACTTCGAAGCGGATCAGCAAGTGCAGGTGCTGCGCTTCATGAGCATGACCGGCGGCTGAGTCCGCCACGGCGGGTGCCCGGCCCGTCGGATAGAACAAAAACAACAGGTAACAAGGAGAGTCGTTTGAAGCTCAAGGCATTCTGCTGCGCGCTCGCCAGCATCCTTTCCACAGGCGCTTTGGCGCAGACCTATGTGGTCGGCGTCGAGAACCTTCCTTTCGCTCCGCACTACAGCACCGATGCGCAAGGCAATTACCAGGGCTTTGCCCGCGATGTGCTGGATCTGTTCGCCAGCAGCAGCGGCATCAGTCTGGAGTACCGTCCGCTGCCGGTGGATGCGTTGCTGCCGGCGCTGCTTTCCGGCGAGGTCGATCTCAAGTATCCCGACAATCCCGACTGGGCACCTGAGCAGAAGGCCGGTAAGACCCTGCGCTATAGCCAGCCAGTGACGCAGTACGTCGATGGCGTGCTGGTGGCTCCGGAACGGCTGGGGCAGGGCATCGGCGCGCTGAAGCGGCTGGCGCTGGTGGAGGGCTGGACGCCGCGGGGCTACGAGGCGCCGATCCAGGGCGGGCAAATCAGTCTGGCGCCGAGCGCCGATCTGCGGCAGATGATGCATGCCGCGCTGAAAAAGCAGGCCGATGGCGTCTACTTCAATGTGGTAGTCGCCACCTATTATCTGGACAACATCCGCGCCAAGCCCGGCGCGCTGGTGTTCGATCCTTCGCTACCGCACACCCGCAGCGCGTTTCACCTGTCCACCGTGAAGCAGGGCGAACTGATCCAGCGCTTCGACCGCTTCCTCGTCGACCACGCCAAGGAAGTCGCCGCGCTCAAGGCCAAGTATGGCGTCGAGGCGAGCCTGGACTCCGAGCACCTGGGTGTCGAGCAGTGGAAAGTGGATTTCCTCGAGCGCCAGAAAGCGAAACAGAAGTCGCCGTAACTCGCCTTCTTCCCTAGAATCGCCGCTGCCGTTTGCGCGCCAGCCGTAGGGAGGATGAAGTGCGCCGCGCTTTGTTCATCTGCAGTCGCAATCGTCTGCGCAGCCCCACCGCCGAAACCGTCTTTGCCAGCTGGCCGGAGGTCGAGACCGACTCCGCCGGGCTGGCGCCGGATGCGGAAGTCCCGTTGGGTGCCGAGCAGTTGGAGTGGGCCGATCTGATCTTCGTCATGGAGCGCCGGCAGCGCCAGGCGCTGCTGCGCCGATTCCCCGTGGCGATGCGCGGCAAGCGTCTGGTGTGCCTGGATATTCCTGACGACTACAGCTACCTGCAGCCGGAGCTGGTGCAGCTTCTCGAACGCAAGGCCGGACCTTTCCTGCGGCAGGAGCGAGCATGAACGAGATCCGCATTGCGCTTCGGGATGCAGTGCTGGTTTGCCCGGGTTTCCGTATCCAGGCTCAGCCCGAGCCTTCGCTGGAGATCGATGGCGACCTGCTCTGGGCGCTGGAGCAGTCGCAATGGTGCGAGCTGGCGGTATCGTTGGAAGAGCGCGACGGCGCGTTGTGGATCATGCCGTTGCCGCTTGCGCAGCAGGCAGGGTTCGATCCACAGCGTGTGATCGGCTGGCGTGGGGAGCCTGTGCGCATCGAGCAGCCTGAAGGCGTCGAGGATGCCGAGGCGGCCATCCATTGGTGGCGCGGTGGCGCAGTCGAGGATGTGCGCGGGCGGGTCAGCCACCATCCCTGGGGTCGCCTGCTGCGTCTCGAGGGGCCGGGGATCGGTCCGGAGCACATCCTCTTTCCCCGTGGTCACGGCTGTGTCTACCTGGGCCATCTCGATACGGACTGGCGCCGGGTGCGGATCGAGCCGGTCTCCTGAGTTCGCAACGCCCAAGATTTCCGGAACCGAAGCGGGAAGTACGCAGCCTAAATCTGCACCGTCCCAGCGAGGTGCTGCGCATGGCCACCGAAAAAACACCCACACGCGGCGCAGCCCAGTCGCGTGCGCGGAGCAAGGCGAAGGACTCCGCCGCAAAGCCCAAGACCGCACCGCGCACCCAGGCCCGGGAATCCAAGGCCGGTGGTGATACGGCGGACGATCTCTCCGCCGAAGAACGCCGCAAGGTCGAGAAGAGCCAGCCGCCCCGTGCGCTGGTGCTGCATGAAGTCATTCGCCTGCAAGGCAATCACGAACTGGAGCGCACCCTGGCAGCGCTGTGGTGGTCTGCGCTGGCAGCCGGCCTGACCATCGGCTTGTCGCTGATGGCGATGGGGCTGTTCCGATCGCGCCTGCCGGATCACGACATGGCAGTG
This sequence comes from Pseudomonas sp. PDNC002, assembly GCF_016919445.1. Taxonomy (NCBI): domain Bacteria; kingdom Pseudomonadati; phylum Pseudomonadota; class Gammaproteobacteria; order Pseudomonadales; family Pseudomonadaceae; genus Pseudomonas; species Pseudomonas sp. PDNC002. Next base: position 3,198,527 of record NZ_CP070356.1, read on the forward strand.
ATCACCACCAGCCTCGGCTACCCGGTGGGCTTCCTCGCCATCATCCTCGCGCGCCAGCAACTGTTCACAGAAAACACTCTGACGGCTGTGCTGCCGGTGATGAGCGAGCCGACCCTGGAGAAATTCGGGCAACTGCTGCGGCTATGGTCCGTGGTGTTGCTGGGCAATATCGTCGGCGCATTGCTGTTCGCCTACGGCATGCTGCACTTGCCGATCTTCGACACCAAGGCCGACCAGGCCTTCCTCGACATCGGTCGCGAGGTGATGGAGAACGACCATTGGCAGATGTTCTCCAAGGGCATCGTCTCCGGCTGGATGATCGCCACCATGGTCTGGCTGGTGCCGGCCGCGGAGAACGCCAAGGTGTGGATCATTTTCCTGGTCACCTACCTGATGGCGCTGGGCAGCTTCAGTCACATCGTGGTCGGCACCTGCGAAGTGGGATACCTGATGTTCGCCGGGGAGGTGGGCGTTGCGGCCTTCGTCATTGATTTCGCCCTGCCGACACTGGTCGGCAACATCGTCGGCGGCAGTCTGATCTTCGCGCTGATGAGCCACGCCCAGGTGCGCAGTGACTCCTCCGCGCCGCCGGAAAAGATCCCGAAAAAGAAAACGGCGCCCTGAGGCGCCGTTTTCCTGGTGCGATGCGGAGCGTCAGACGCCCAGCTTGTCGCGCAGGGTGTAGTACCAGGCGCCGATTGCGGAGAACGGTACCTGGAACATGCGACCACCCGGGAAGGGGTAGTGCGGCAGGGTGGCAAAGGCGTCGAAGCGCTCGGCCTGGCCGCGCAGGACTTCGGCCAGCAGCTTGCCCGCCAGGTGGGTGTAGGTGACACCGTGACCCGAGCAACCCTGGGAGTAATAGATGTTGTCGCCGATGCGACCAACTTGCGGCAGACGCGAGAGGGTCAGCAGGAAGTTGCCGGTCCAGGCGAAGTCGATCTTCACGTCCTTGAGCTGCGGGAAGACCTTGAGCATCTTCGGACGAATGATTGCCTCGATGTTCGACGGATCGCGCGCACCGTAGACCACGCCGCCGCCGAAGATCAGGCGGTTGTCGCCGGTCAGGCGATAGTAGTCGAGCAGGTAGTTGCAGTCCTCGACGCAGTAGTCCTGCGGCAGCAGGGACTTGGCCAGGTCGGCGCTCAGCGGCTCGGTAGTGATCACCTGGGTGCCGCACGGCATGGACTTGGAGGCCAGTTCCGGCACCAGGCCGCCGAGGTAGGCGTTACCGGCTACAACGATGAACTTGGCCTTCACGCGGCCTTGCGGGGTGTGCACGACCGGGTTGGCGCCACGGTCGATTTTCACGGCAGGGGACTGCTCGTGGATCACGCCGCCCAGGGACTCCACTGCTGCAGCTTCGCCCAGGGCGAGGTTCAGCGGGTGGATGTGGCCACCGCTCATGTCGAGCATACCGCCGACATAGCTGTCGGTCTTGACGACCTCGCGGATGCGCTTGGCATCCAGCAGTTCCAGCTGGGTGTGGCCGAAACGCTCCCACAGCTTCTTCTGCGATTCCAGGTGGCCCATCTGCTTGGCGCTGAGGGCCGCGAACACGCCGCCGTCCTTCAGGTCGCACTGGATGTTGTACTTGGCGATACGGTCGCGAATGATGCGGCCGCCTTCGAAGGCCATGTCGCCCAGCAGTTTGGCCTGCTTGGCGCCGACAGTGCGCTCGATGACGTCGATGTCGCGGCTGTAGCTATTGACGATCTGGCCGCCGTTACGGCCCGACGCACCGAAACCGACCTTGGCGGCTTCCAGTACGGTGACCTTGAAGCCGTTTTCCAGCAGGAACAGGGCGGTCGACAGGCCGGTGTAGCCTGCGCCGATCACGCAGACATCGGTTTCCACCTCGCCCTGCAGTTCAGGACGGGCCGGAACCGGGTTGGCCGAAGCTGCGTAATAGGAAGAGGGGTAGGAAGTGTGCGGCATAATGCACCTGTGTTTGTTATTTTTTACGAGATGTGAGGATGCTACCTGAGTCGAATCTGGTCGGCTAGTGCCCGTGCAAAATAATTTACGGACGGTCGAACATAAAAAAATTCACTTTTTCAGTGGCTTAGCTGAAAAAAGTGCTTGACCGTCGAAAACGATCGCGTAGAATGCGCCCCACACGACAGGCACATAGCTCAGTTGGTTAGAGCACCACCTTGACATGGTGGGGGTCGTTGGTTCGAGTCCAATTGTGCCTACCAAACATAATCGCTTCGGCGATTTCGAAAAGGGCGATCCGAAAGGATCGCCCTTTTTCGTTCGCCTTCAGGAAAGTGGCTTGCCCGCAGAATGTCTGGCGGCGCCTGCTATGGTGTCCCTTGCGATGGTCGGAGGTGAAGATGAGCGGTCTGCGATCCTGGTTGTTGCTTGGCGCGCTGCTGGTGTCGGTGCCGGCTTTGGCGGAGATGCAGGTGATCTGGCCGCAGGGCTGGGAAGTCTCGCGCTCGCCAGTGGATGCTGCGGTCGATGCGCCGGTGATTCGTCAGCGTGGTGTGCGCGTGGGGGAGGACGGCTCGCAGGAGTTGGTCATGGAGGTCACGCGTAGCCGGTTAGGCACCGTCGCCTCGGTCAACGTCGAGAATGTCATCGTCGAAATGCGCAAGGCGTTGCAGAAGGACTTCATGCGCCAGGGCTTCCAGGCTGCATGCAGCAAGCCGCTGGATGCCAAGCTGGGTGGACTGGATGGTCTGGAGGTGCACTGCGGTATCAGTCAGAACGGCACCGAGGTGCTCAAGCAGACTCTGCAGGTTGCGCTGGGTGATGGCGCGGCCTATTCGCTGACCTATGCGGCACCGTCAGGGCGCTATGCGGACTTGGCGAGGGAGATCGAGTCGGTGAAGGCTGGGATCAGCCTGCGCTGATTGTGTCCTTATATAGAAAGCAGAAAAGCAAAAGCCCCGCTCATGCGGGGCTTTTCTCGTTTCAAACTCAGGCGGCGACGGTGGCTTGCACTCGCTGGATCACCGCATTCAGCGGTGCCTCGTCCTGGTATTGCTGGGGGTAGAGGCGCTCGGTGTGCTTGGCGATGCCATGCTCGTTCACCAGGGTGAAGCTGAAGCCGTGCTTGCGCTTGGCCTGGATGACGCAGTTCAGAGGGGCGAAGGCCGCCGAAAGGGTGCGAATCGCCTCCTGGATGTGCAGGGAGGTTTTCATTGTCTTGTCTTTCCAAATAGGTAACGGTCCTATGACCGTTGAAATCGTCAAAAGCTCCGGGTGCGATCTGAATATGCAGAAAACGTGTGACCGGAATATGGCAGCGAATAGAAACTTTAGGTTCGGGTCGCGTCAGTCTGCGGTGTTGGCTAAAAACAATTGGACTGACGAGTGCGCGGTGCGCTCGGGCAAACTTTCCTGGCGCGGCTGACGTGCTCTGGAAATGATGCGGAGGATGCGCTGGCCGTGGCCCTGTAGAGCCCAGCTTCGACCCTGGATCAAGGTAGGGAAGTGCTGGGAGGGGCGACCTTGGGTTTGGTGCTCGCTTTCAGGATTGTATGGATTTCTGTCGCCAATGGCCAGTTTTTATACAGCCGTCGGTCAGAACCATTGCGAGACAGGTAGCAAACTCCGCGGAGCGGGAGCGCTCCGCGGAAATTCGGACTTACTGTTGCAGCCAGGATTCGACGGTGTCGCCGCCGTACTGTTGCTTCCAGGCTTTCAGGGTCTTGTGGTTGCCACCCTTGGTTTCGATCACTTCGCCGGTCTGCGGATTCTTGTAGACCTTCAGTTGGCGGGTGCGGCGCTGTTGGGGCGGAGCGGGTTCGGTGGATGGCTGCGGATCGAGAATGTCGATGACATTACGCAGGTTCATGCCGTACTGGTCCATCAGGGCTTGCAGTTGATCCTTGAACTCCAGCTCTTTTTTCAGTCCGCCATCGCTCTTGAGTTTCTCGAGCAGAGCGAGTTGTTCCTTGAGTTGGCGTTCGGCTTCGCGGAATTCCGCAAGTTTGGACATCTAGGTGCTCCCGTGAGGCGAGGTTGATTTGTTCGGCGTGATTCTCTGTTTTTGTGAATGTTCGCGTCAACTCTGAATATCAATTGTTGCGATTTTTAAAGCACAGTTTAAATGTGTGGAACCTTTCGATGGTGGTGATTTAGTTTTGCTCTGCGAGATAATGCGCGAGCTAAATGGGGGGATTAAATCCCTCCCAGGTCAATAAGTCCTTGCAAAATCTGTGTGCTTTATCGTGGTGCGTGAGTGCGAGTGTTGAATGAATAGCGAGATAGTGCGGTATCGAGTGAATGATTACGAACTGACGTGCCGGGAGGCCGGGCGAGGCATTCCGCTCGTGCTGGTTCACGGTTCGCTCTGTGATTATCGCTATTGGCAGGGGCAGTTCGAGGCATTGTCGGCGCGCTATCGCGTCATTGCGCCCAGCCTGAGGCATTATTTCCCAGAGCAATGGGATGGCGAGGGTTCGGGATTTACCACTGGCCAGCATGTGGGAGATGTCCTTGCTCTGCTGGATCAGTTACCTGGCCCGGTCCATCTGCTGGGGCATTCCCGTGGAGGCAACCTTTGCCTGCGTGTTGCGCTGGCTGCGCCCCAGAGGTTGCGGTCATTGGCAATGGCTGATCCCGGCGGCGATTTCTCGCAGGATGTATTCGCACATGCCTCAATCGAGTCGCCATTGTCGCCGATGGAACGTAATCAATTCCGCCAGCAGGCGCTGGATATGATTCGAACCGGGCAGATTCAGGCGGGCCTGGAGTTATTCGTCGATACTGTCAGCGGTTCTGGGGTCTGGGCTCGCTCTTCTCGGCAATTTCAGGAAATGGCTACGGCGAATGCCATGACGCTGATCGGGCAGGTGCAGGACCATCCAGCGCCAATTGCCTTGGCGCAACTCCAAGAACTGCGGTTGCCGGTTCTGCTGATAGGCGGGGCGAGAAGCCCGGAGCCTTTCCCAAGGATCGTTCAAGCGCTGCAGGCGGGAATTTCTGACGCCCGCACTTCGATGATTGCTGGTGCGTCACATGGCATGAATGTCATTCGCCCGGCGACCTTCAATCGGATCGTGCTGGAATTTGTCGATCAATACTGAGTGAAGTCAGGGGCGCCTGCTCGTCAGTCAACGAAAGTTGAAGTAACATCCGTCGCCTTGTTCGTCATTCTTGGCGGGCAAGACTTCATTCGATTTCTTCCAGTGATCTACGTCCGCGCGCGAAAGCGCAGGGTGCCGACAAGGCGCCTGCCACTGTGAGGCAGGCTTGCCCGGCGGGCGACGCTTACTGGCACATCCCAACCCATGTGGCCTTTCGTAGGGGTCACCACTAGGAGAGGAGGCGCCATGCCCATCATTACTCTTCCCGACGGTAGTCAGCGTTCCTTCGATCATCCGGTCAGTGTGACCGAGGTGGCGCAATCCATTGGCGCAGGCCTGGCGAAAGCCACCCTGGCCGGCAAGGTCAACGGCCGCCTGGTCGATGCCTGCGACATCATCGACAGCGACGCGACCCTGCAGATCATTACCCCGAAGGACGAGGATGGGCTGGAAATCATCCGCCACTCCTGCGCCCACCTGGTGGGCCATGCGGTCAAGCAGCTGTATCCGACCGCCAAGATGGTCATCGGTCCGGTGATCGACGAAGGCTTCTATTACGACATCGCCTTCGAGCGTCCCTTCACGCCGGAAGACATGGCTGCGATCGAAAAGCGCATGGCCGAGCTGATCGAGAAGGACTACGACGTCATCAAGAAGATGACCTCGCGTGCCGAAGTCATCGAGACCTTCAAGGCTCGTGGTGAGGAGTACAAGCTTCGTCTCATCGACGATATGCCGGATGAGAAGGCCATGGGCCTGTATTTCCACGAAGAGTACGTGGACATGTGTCGCGGCCCGCACGTGCCGAACACTCGCTTCCTGAAAGCCTTCAAGCTGACCAAGATTTCCGGTGCTTACTGGCGTGGCGACTCGAAGAACGAGCAACTGCAGCGCGTTTATGGCACAGCTTGGGCGGACAAGAAGCAGCTGGCGGCGTACATCCAGCGCATCGAGGAAGCCGAGAAGCGCGATCACCGCCGCATCGGCAAGCAACTCGACCTCTTCCACCTCCAGGAAGAAGCGCCGGGCATGGTCTTCTGGCATCCGAACGGCTGGACCGTCTATCAGGTGCTCGAGCAGTACATGCGCAAGGTCCAGCGTGACCACGGCTATGTGGAAGTCCGCACCCCGCAGGTTGTCGACCGCATCCTCTGGGAGCGCTCCGGCCACTGGACCAACTACGCCGAGAACATGTTCACCACTTCGTCGGAAAGCCGCGACTTCGCTGTCAAGCCGATGAACTGCCCATGCCACGTGCAGATTTTCAACCAGGGTCTGAAGTCCTACCGCGATCTGCCGCTGCGCCTCGCTGAGTTCGGTGCCTGCCACCGCAACGAGCCGTCCGGCGCGCTGCACGGCATCATGCGTGTGCGTGGTTTCACCCAGGACGATGCCCACATCTTCTGCACCGAGGAGCAGGTGAAGAAGGAAGCGGCCGACTTCATCAAGCTGACCCTGCAGGTCTACTCGGACTTCGGTTTCAGTGATGTCTCCATGAAACTGTCCACTCGTCCGGCCAAGCGCGTTGGTTCCGAAGAGCTGTGGGACCGCGCTGAAAGTGCGCTGGCCGACGCACTGAACGAATCCGGCCTGGAATGGGAATACCAGCCGGGCGAGGGCGCCTTCTACGGTCCGAAGATCGAGTTCACCCTGAAGGACTGCCTCGGCCGTAACTGGCAGTGCGGTACCCTCCAGTACGACCCGAACCTGCCGGAGCGTCTGGATGCCAGCTATATCGCCGAAGATAACAGCCGTACCCGTCCGGTCATGCTGCACCGCGCGATCCTGGGCTCCTTCGAGCGCTTCATCGGTATGCTCATCGAACACTACGCCGGTCTGTTCCCAGCCTGGCTCGCGCCGACCCAGGCCGTGGTGATGAATATCACTGACAAGCAGGGCGAATGGGCTGAAGAAGTGGTGCGTCAGCTCGAGCAAAGCGGATTCCGTGCCAAGTCTGACTTGAGAAACGAGAAAATTGGCTTTAAAATCCGCGAGCATACTTTGCTCAAGGTTCCCTATCTGTTGGTTATCGGTGATAGGGAAGTTGAATCGCAGGCCGTCGCCGTACGTACGCGCGAAGGGGCAGACCTCGGCTCAATGCCGGTCGCCCAGTTCGCTGAGCTGCTTGCTCAGGCGGTTTCCCGGCGTGGTCGCCAAGACTCGGAGTAATCATTATTAAGCGTGAAATGAGACAGGATAAGCGGGCTCTCCCGAAACCGCCGATCAACGAAAACATCACTGCCCGTGAGGTTCGTCTGATTGGTGCTGACGGTCAACAGATTGGCGTGGTCTCCCTCGATGAGGCCCTCCGTCTAGCCGACGAGGCCAAGCTGGACCTGGTGGAAATTTCTGCTGATGCGGTGCCCCCTGTCTGCCGCATCATGGACTACGGCAAGCACCTCTTCGAGAAGAAGAAGCAAGCCGCTGCTGCGAAGAAAAACCAGCACCAGCAACAGATCAAAGAAATCAAGTTTCGTCCAGGGACGGAAGAAGGGGATTACCAGGTAAAACTACGCAACCTGGTACGTTTCCTTAATGAAGGGGACAAGGCCAAGGTATCGCTTCGATTCCGTGGTCGTGAGATGGCCCACCAGGAGCTGGGCATGGAGCTGCTCAAGCGAGTCGAAAACGACCTCGCTGAAATCGGCACCGTGGAACAGCATCCTAAGCTGGAAGGACGCCAGCTGATGATGGTCATCGCTCCCAAGAAGCGTAAATAACCTCCCGGGCACTGGCAGGCCTGATGGTTATCAGTTGTTAACGAATGCGGAGTACTAAACATGCCAAAGATGAAAACCAAGAGTGGCGCCAAAAAGCGCTTCAAAGTGACTGCTGGTGGCATCAAGCACAAGCACGCTTTCAAGAGCCACATCCTGACCAAAATGACCACCAAGCGTAAGCGTCAGCTGCGCGGCACCTCGCTGCTCGCTGCTTCCGACGTTCGCCGTGTAGAACGCTCCCTGCGTCTGCGTTGATTTCTGGTAGAGGATAGATAAATGGCTCGTGTTAAGCGTGGCGTGATCGCCCGTCGTCGTCACAAGAAAATCCTGAAGCTCGCAAAAGGCTACTACGGCGCGCGTTCGCGTGTGTTCCGCGTTGCCAAGCAGGCGGTAATCAAGGCTGGCCAATACGCCTACCGTGACCGTCGTCAGCGCAAGCGTCAGTTCCGCGCCCTGTGGATCGCCCGTATCAACGCTGGTGCTCGTCAGAACGGTCTGTCCTACAGCCGTCTGATCGCTGGCCTGAAAAAGGCGGCCATCGAGATCGACCGTAAGGTCCTGGCCGATCTGGCTGTGAACGAAAAAGCGGCGTTTACCGCGATTGTCGAGAAAGCGAAGGCCAGCCTGGCTTAAGCCCCACGACAGTTACCGGATCTCGGTCCGGACGTAACGTCACCGATAGGGGAAGAGCCTTACCGCTCTTCCCCTATTTTGTATCTGGAGTTGGTACATGGAAAACCTGGACGCGCTGGTTTCGCAGGCCCTGGACGCCGTGCGAAACACCGAAGACGTCAACGCCCTGGAGCAGATCCGGGTTCACTACCTCGGCAAGAAAGGCGAGCTGACCCAGGTCATGAAGACCCTGGGCGACCTGCCGGCCGAAGAGCGCCCCAAGGTCGGCGCGCTGATCAACGTCGCCAAGGAAAAGGTTCAGGATGTGCTGAACGCCCGCAAGGCTGAGCTGGAGGGCGCCGCCCTCGCCGCCAAGCTGGCAGCCGAGCGCATCGACGTGACCCTGCCGGGCCGTGGCCAGTCCTCCGGCGGCCTACATCCGGTCACCCGCACCAAGGAACGCATCGAGCAGTGCTTCACCCGCATCGGCTATGAAGTGGCCGAGGGTCCGGAAGTCGAAGACGACTACCACAACTTCGAAGCGCTCAATATTCCGGGCCACCACCCGGCTCGTGCCATGCACGACACCTTCTACTTCAATGCGAACATGCTGCTGCGCACCCATACCTCGCCGGTACAGGTCCGCACCATGGAAAACCAGAAGCCGCCGATTCGCATTGTCTGCCCGGGCCGCGTGTACCGCTGCGACTCCGACCTGACCCACTCGCCGATGTTCCACCAGGTCGAAGGTCTGCTGGTCGATGAAGACGTCAGCTTCGCCGACCTCAAGGGCACCATCGAGGAATTCCTCCGCGCCTTCTTCGAGAAGGAATTCTCCGTCCGCTTCCGTCCGTCCTTCTTCCCCTTCACCGAGCCTTCGGCGGAAGTCGATATCCAGTGTGTGCTCTGCAGCGGCAAAGGTTGCCGCGTCTGCAAGCAGACCGGCTGGCTGGAAGTCATGGGTTGCGGCATGGTCCACCCCGACGTGCTGCGCATGTCTGGCATCGACCCCGAGAAATACCAGGGCTTCGCCTTCGGCATGGGTATCGAGCGCCTGGCCATGTTGCGCTATGGCGTGAACGACTTGCGCCTGTTCTTCGACAACGATCTGCGGTTCCTCGGCCAGTTCCGCTAGCCCGCACGACCGTCAACGCATTTAGGAGAGCAGGATGAAATTCAGTGAACAGTGGCTGCGGAGCTGGGTAAATCCGCAGGTTTCCCGTGACGAGCTGGTAGCTCGTCTGTCCATGGCCGGCCTTGAGGTCGACGCCGTGATCCCGGTCGCCGGCCAGTTAAGCGGTGTGGTTGTGGGCGAGGTGCTGTCGACTGAACAGCACCCGGACGCCGACAAGCTGCGCGTCTGCCAGGTCAGCAACGGTTCGGAGACCTTCCAGGTCGTCTGCGGCGCACCCAACGTGCGCCCAGGCCTGAAGATCCCCTTCGCCATGATCGGCGCCGAACTGCCTGGCGACTTCAAGATCAAGAAGGCCAAGCTGCGCGGCGTTGAATCCAACGGCATGCTCTGCTCGGCCAAAGAGCTGGAAATCAGCGAAGAGAACGCCGGCCTGATGGAGCTCGCCGCGGATGCGCCGGTGGGCGCCAACATTCGCGACTACCTCGAACTGGACGACGCTTCCATCGAGATCGGTCTGACTCCGAACCGCGGCGACTGCCTGTCCCTGACCGGCCTCGCTCGCGAAGTCGGCGCGCTGTATAGCGCCGAGGTCAAGCCGGTAGTGGTCAGTGCCGTTGCTCCGCAGATCGGTGAAGTGCGCAGCGTTGAGCTGCTGGCTCCCAAGGCCTGCCCGCGCTACCTTGGTCGCGTCGTCCGCAATGTCGATCTGAGCAAGCCGACCCCTCTGTGGATGGTCGAGCGCCTACGCCGCTCCGACATCCGCAGCATCGACGCCGCCGTCGACATCACCAACTACGTGATGATCGAACTGGGCCAGCCGATGCATGCCTTTGATCTCGACGAGATCAAAGGCGGCGTGCGTGTACGCATGGCGGAGGAGGGCGAGAAGCTCGTCCTGCTCGACGGCCAGGAAGTCACCTTGCGTGCCGACACCCTGGTGATTGCCGACCACGAACGCGCCCTGGCCATCGCCGGCGTGATGGGTGGCGAGCACAGTGGCGTCAGCGCCAAGACCCGCGACCTGTTCCTCGAGAGCGCCTTCTTCGACAGCATCGCCGTGGCGGGCAAGGCCCGTTCCTATGGTCTGCACACCGATGCCTCCCACCGCTTCGAGCGTGGCGTGGACTCGCAACTGGCCCGTCGCGCCATGGAGCGTGCTACCGAGCTGCTGCTGCAGATCGTCGGCGGCGAAGCTGGTCCGATCGTGGAAGCAGCCAGTGAAGCGGACCTGCCCAAGGTTGCTCCGGTCACCCTGCGTGCCGAGCGCGTTACCCAGATGCTGGGCATGACCCTGGAAAACGCCGAGATCGAGCGTCTGCTCACTGCGCTGGAGTTCGACGTCCAGAAAGCCGGTGCCGATGCCTGGACCGTTGGTGTGCCAAGCCATCGCTTCGACGTCTCCATCGAAGTCGACCTGATCGAAGAGCTGGGTCGCCTTTACGGCTACAACCGTCTGCCGGTGCGCTACCCGCAGGCACGCCTGGCGCCGAACACCAAGTCTGAGTCGCAGGCCGAACTGCCGGCGCTGCGCCGCCTGCTGGTCGCCCGCGACTACCAGGAAGCTATCACCTACAGCTTCATCGATCCCAAGCTGTTCCAGCTGTTCCACCCCGGTATCGAGCCGCTGATGCTGGCCAACCCAATCTCCGCCGACATGGCCGCCATGCGAGCCTCGCTCTGGCCGGGTCTGGTGAAGTCTCTACAGCACAACCTCAACCGCCAGCAGACTCGCGTGCGCCTGTTCGAAAGCGGCCTGCGCTTCGTTGGTCAGCTGGAAGGCCTGGTGCAGGAAAACATGCTCGCCGGCGTCGTCTGCGGTGCACGTCAGCCGGAAGGCTGGGCCAACGGTCGTGAGAATGTCGACTTCTTTGACGTGAAAGCCGATGTCGAAGCATTGCTGGGCAATGCTGGTGCCATCGAAGCTTTCACCTTCTCCCCGGCGGAACACCCGGCGCTGCACCCGGGCCAGACCGCCAAGATCGAGCGCGATGGCGTGCTGGTCGGCTACCTGGGCGCTCTGCACCCGGAGCTGGCCAAGGCGCTGGATCTCGATCGTCCGGTCTACGTTTTCGAGCTGGTGCTGGCCGAAGTGGCCAAGGGGCGTCTGCCGAAATTCAGCGAACTGTCGCGCTTCCCCGAAGTACGCCGTGACCTGGCTCTGATCGTCGATCTGGATACTCCGGCCGAGTTCGTGCTGGCCAATATCCGTGAAACGGCGGGCGAATGGCTGACGGATCTCAGGTTGTTTGACGTCTACCACGGTAAAGGCATTGATCCGCTTAGAAAAAGCTTGGCCGTTGGCTTGACCTGGCAGCATCCATCACGCACTCTTAATGATGACGAGGTGAACGCGACTACGCAGAATATCGTCGCCTCGCTGGAACAAAGGTTCAACGCCACGTTAAGGAAGTAGCGTATGGGGGCTCTGACGAAAGCTGAAATTGCTGAACGTCTGTACGAAGAGCTGGGCCTGAATAAGCGGGAAGCCAAGGAACTGGTGGAGCTCTTCTTCGAAGAGATCCGCCAGGCGCTGGAGCATAACGAACAGGTGAAGTTGTCGGGTTTCGGCAACTTCGATCTGCGCGACAAGCGCCAGCGTCCCGGACGCAACCCGAAGACGGGAGAGGAAATCCCGATCACAGCCCGGCGCGTCGTCACCTTTCGTCCAGGGCAGAAACTGAAGGCCAGGGTTGAAGCTTATGCTGGAACCAAGTCATAACGACGAGCTGCCCCCCATTCCGGGCAAACGCTACTTCACCATCGGTGAGGTGAGCGATCTTTGCGCGGTGAAGCCGCACGTGCTGCGGTACTGGGAACAGGAGTTCCCGCAACTCAACCCGGTCAAGCGAAGAGGCAACCGGCGCTACTACCAGCGCCAGGACGTGCTCATGATTCGCCAGATCCGCGCGCTGCTCTACGACCAGGGCTTCACCATCGGCGGCGCCCGCCAGCGCCTTACCGGCGACGAAGCCCGCGAGGACGCTACCCAGTACAAGCAACTGATCCGGCAGATGATTGCTGAATTGGAAGATGTACTGCATGTCCTGCGCAAGTAACTGAAAAAAATGGAAAAAGTACTTCTCCGAAGCAATTGCTTGGGGTATAGTGCGATCCGCTTCTGAGGGAACTCAAAAGCAACGTCGGGGCGTAGCGCAGCCTGGTAGCGCACTTGCATGGGGTGCAAGGGGTCGAGTGTTCGAATCACTCCGTCCCGACCAAAAAACCCTAGAAAATCCAGTCACTTAGCGGTGGCTGGATTTTTTTATGCCTGCAAATTTTATAGCTCTTCTGGTTTTTTGGCTTTCTGGTTGCCAATTGGTTGCCAATTGAGATTGGCTTACTCAAACTCCTGTGATGCATATCGCAGCAAGTTTTCGAGAGCTCGAGCTCAACGGGGCCTAAAAAACGCAGGGATCAGCGCCATGACGCCAGAATCAAAAGCACGCCAGCAGATTGACCAGAAGCTTGAGCAGGCTGGCTGGATCGTCCAGGACATGAAACAGCTCAATTTGGGTGCGACGCGTGGTGTGGCTGTGCGGGAGTTTCACACTGACTCCGGGCCTGCAGATTACATGCTTTTTGTGGATCGGGCCCCAGTGGGGGTAATAGAAGCTAAAAAAAACAGCGCGGGCGAAAACCTCACTGTCACCGAAAGCCAAACCGAGCGCTACGCCAACGCCACACTCAAGCATCGCAAGGACAACATCCCGCTGCGTTTCTTGTTTGAGGCCACCGGCCAGATTATCCGCTTCACTGATGGTGCCGACCCGGTACCTCGTTCGCGCGAAATCTTCCACTTCTTCAAGCCGGAAACGCTGGCGTCCTGGCTGGCTCAGCCCGATACCTTGCGCCGCCGTCTTGCAGAGCAAATGCCAGCCTTGCCCGAACGCAACCTGCGCGACTGCCAGATCAGCGCCGTCACCGGGCTAGAAAAGTCGCTGGCACTGAACAAACCTCGTGCCCTTGTGCACATGGCTACAGGTGCAGGCAAGACCTTCACATCAATCACCTCGGTCTACCGTCTACTCAAGTTCGGTGGTGCTAAGCGCATCCTGTTTCTGGTGGATACCCGTAACCTGGGCAAGCAGGCTTATCAAGAGTTCATGGCCTACACGCCGCCCGATGATGGCCGTAAGTTCACCGAGCTCTACAACGTTCAACGACTTGCATCGCCCAACATCGACCCTCATGCGCAAGTGTGCATCAGCACCATCCAGCGCATGTACTCGATCCTCTCCGGCGAGCCTATCGACGAGTCTGCTGAAGACATTTCGCTTAACGAAGTGCAACAAACCGCCAGGCAGGAAAAGTTCGTCCGCTACAACCCGGGCGTGCCGGTGGAAACCTTTGACTTCATCATCATCGACGAGTGTCATCGCAGTATCTACAACCTGTGGAAGCAGGTGCTCGATTACTTCGATGCCAGCCTGATCGGCCTCACCGCCACCCCTGACAAGCGCACCTTCGGCTTCTTCAATGAAAACATCGTTGCTGAATACACCTACGAGCAATCGGTGGCCGATGGCGTAAACGTCGGCTATGACGTCTACGAGATCGAAACAGAGATAACCCAAAAAGGCGCCGAACTTAAAGCGAAGGAATGGGTGGATCACCGCGACCGCCAGACCCGCAAGAAGCGCTGGGGTGAAACTGAAGAAGACACCGCCTACACCGGTAAAGAGCTGGACCGCTCGGTGGTCAACGTAAGTCAGATCCGTCAGGTGATTCAGGCCATGAAAACCGCCGTGGAAACGCAAATTTTCCCGGCTCGTAAAGAAACGCCCAAGACACTGATCTTCGCCAAAAACGATAGTCATGCCGACGACATCATCAACATCCTGCGTGAGGTGTACGGGCAAGGTAATGCCTTCTGCAAGAAGGTCACCTACCGTGCGGAGGAAGACGCTGACAGCATCCTCAGTAGTTTCCGCAACGACTACAACCCGCGCATTGCCGTCACCGTGGACATGATTGCCACTGGCACCGACGTGAAGCCGCTGGAGGTGCTGCTCTTCATGCGAGATGTTCGCAGTAAGGGGTATTACGAGCAGATGAAGGGCCGTGGTGTGCGCAGTCTGGATGGCGACAGCCTCAAGCTCGTCAGCAACAGCGCAGATGGTGCCAAAACCCGCTTCATTCTCATTGACGCTGTGGGCGTGGAGAAAAGCCTCAAAACCGAAAGCCGACCACTGGAAAAGAAGCCTGGTGTGGCCCTGAGGGACTTGCTTCAAGGCGTGGCAATGGGCAGCCGCGACGACGATACAGTCCTCTCCCTAGCTAATCGCTTGGTACGCCTGGCTAAACAACTAGACAACAAGGCGCAGGTTCGCATCGAGAAGGCTAGTGGTGGTATTCCGATCGGCGAACTCGGCAAAAGCCTGATTGCCGCGCTTGACCCTGATGCCATCGTGCAAACTGCACTAGCCATCGCCAAGGCCAATAGTATTACGCGCAGCGAGGACACTCTGCTGCCTGAAGAAATCGAAGCTGCCCGCTCTGAGCGCGTGGCCGCCGCCTGTGCGCCCTTTGACAAACCTGAACTGCGCGATGAGATCGAGAACGCCCGCCGCGAGCGCGAGCAACTTATCGACCACATCAATCTTGATCAGGTCATGTTCAGCGGTTTCTCTGAGCAGGCCGAAGCTCAGGCTAAAGCCTTGATCCAGACCTTTGGCGACTACCTAAAGCAGCACAAGGACGAAATCGCCGCGTTGGAGTTTTTCTACCAGCAACCATACCAGCGCCGCGGGCTCACCTTCGACATGATCGAAGATTTGTACCAACAACTGAGCAAACCACCGCTGATGCTTACGACTGAGCGTCTGTGGAGTGCCTATGCGCGGGTGCAGTCCGGCGCCGTAAAAGGCGCTGACCGCAAGCGCCAACTCACCGATCTTGTGTCGCTGGTGCGCTTTGCGCTGGGGCTGGACTGCGAGCTCAAACCTTTTGCGGACGAGGTGGATAAGCGTTTCCAAGCATGGATCTTCCGCCATAACGCTCAACGCGGAGCCGCGTTCACAGCGGAGCAGACCGAATGGCTGCGCCTGATGAAAGACCACATTGCCAGTAGTTGCAGCATCAGTCGTGATGATTTTGATTACGCTGAACTGGCCGGAAAAGGTGGTCTGCAAAAGGTCTGTGGGCTCTTTGGCAAGGATCTAGATGGATTGATGAATGAGATGAATGAGGAGTTGGTGGCGTGAGCGAGTTATGGCAACTCCCAAAGTCCTGGGCTTGGGTGAAGATCGGAGAGGTTACCGATGTAGTTGGTGGTGGAACCCCTTCAACTAGTAATCCAGCAAGTTTTGATGGTGACATACCTTGGATTACGCCAGCAGACTTATCTGGTTACAAAGATAAGTACATACGTGCCGGGGCAAGAAACATAACCCAGCAAGGGTATGAAGAGTCGGGAGCAAGGTGGTTGCCGAAGGGAGCCGTACTCTTTAGCTCACGGGCCCCGATTGGTTATGTGGCGATAGCTGAAACCACAGTTACCACGAACCAAGGCTTCAAAAGCTTTATTCCTCGACAGGGAGTGGACTCCGACTTCCTTTATTACTGGCTTAGTTCGGCCAAACGGATTGCTGAAGAGTTGGCGAGTGGTACAACTTTCTTGGAAATTTCAGGAGCTAAAGCAGCTCTGATACCGTTTCCGCTTGCTCCCACAGCTGAGCAAATCCGAATCGTTACCAAGCTTGAGGGGCTGCTGTCCGAAATGGACGCTGGTGTAGCTGACCTCACGGCCGCTCAGAAAAAATTAGGGAAATATAGACAGTCGCTACTGAAATCTGCTGTAGACGGTGCTCTTACTGTTGAATGGCGTGCTCAGAAAAAAAGCACCGAAACTGGTGCTCAATTGTTAGAGCGTATCCTCTCCGAGCGCCGTTCCCGCTGGGAAGCTAGGCAGCTGACAAAATTTGCAGGGCAAGGTAAGTCTCCACCTAAAGGCTGGCAGAAGAAGTATCCAGAGCCAATACAACCAGATACCTCAAAGTTGCCACATTTACCGGAGAGGTGGGTGTGGGCTAGTGTGGAACAGATTGCATCAGATGATCCGTATAGTCTTGCTATCGGGCCATTTGGAAGTAACCTCAAAGTGCCTGACTATCGTGAGTCTGGAGTTCCTTTAGTCTTTGTTCGCAATATCCGGTCAGGTAATTACGGGGGAGGGTACACCAAGTACGTAACGCCTGAAAAGGCACGTGAGTTAAGTGCTCACAGCATTACAGCCGGTGATGTGCTGGTCACGAAGATGGGCGATCCGCCTGGAGATGCGGATGTCTACCCGAATGATCAGCCGCCTGCAGTTATCACTGCAGACTGCATCAAAATTCGATGCTGGCCTGGCCTCATTTTGCCTGACTATTTGAAGACGGTGATCAATTCGCACATAGGCAAGAGTCAAATCGAACCCATGACGCAAGGGGTAGCCCAAAAGAAGGTCAGCCTTGGTCGATTTACAAGTCTGGCTGTACCGCTGCCGCCAGCGGACGAGCAAGCGTCGATTGTACAAGCGGTAGCAGATGCTGATCGTGAGGCGTTGGAGCAGCTCGAGGCAATCAACTACTCCCTCAAGCAGGCAGCCGTACAACGCCAGAATATCCTGCGTGCCGCCTTCTCCGGACAGCTGCTTCTACAAGACTCAAACGATGAAGCCGCGAGCGTGCTGTTAGAGCGCATCCGTGTGGAACGTGCAGAGCGTGAAAAGCAACCCAAGGTGCGCAAACCAAAAAGGCAAAAGGGAATTGCAGTCAATATGAGCCAGCTCATTGATGTACTCGTTGAGGCGGGTGATTGGATCGGTGCCTTGGAAGCTTTCCGTAAATGTGGGATGACAGACGGAACGGACATTGACCGTATAGAGGAGCTTTACGCTGAGCTGCGTCGACTGGACAAGTCAGGCCAGCTTGAGGTGCGTCGTGAAGGTAATTACGACATGCTTAGACTCAAAGCGGAATAATCTCTATGCGTTTAGATAAGATCAGAATCGGCTCGGAAAAAGTTGGTGACAAGCAACGCTTTAAGAATCTGAAGAACGTTGAGATCTCCTTCGGCACAAAAGAATGGATTACCGTTGTAATTGGGTGGAATGGCACAGGGAAGTCCAATGTCTTGGAAGCGATTGCTACCTTGTTTCGTGATCTGATTATGGAAAAAGATAGGTGGGGTAATAAAGATCGACCAAGCTTTGCGTACAAATTACGCTACGTCTGTCAGGGGAAGGCTATCGAAATCGATGCGGACCCTGATCGAAAGGCTGACTGGTATGAAATATCATACTTAGTGCTTGATAAAAACTCGAGTGAGCTGCCGTCGATAGAAGGCTATGAGTCGATCCGATTCTCGCAGTTTAAAAAGCAGAAGGATGATTTTCTCCCGCGCTACGTATTTGGCTATTACTCGGGAAATAGCGATCGTATGCAGTCGGTATTTCGTCCCTATCTACAGCAGTACGACAAGAAGCTGCGTAATGTAAAGTCCGAAGACCCAGGTTTACGGCGCCTTTTCTATGCTCTCCCGGTACACAGTCAGTTTGTTCTGCTGGCCTTTGTGCTGCAGCAGGACGAGCTTGTTAAAGCCTTTCTGAACGATCAGCTCGGTCTGGATACAGATGCTGAGTCGGAGAGTGTTGACTCTGTCTTGCTTGTGCTAAATGAGCCATCCTGGAGTCTGAATAAGGGCAAGGTGCCGAAAGGTAAATACGGAGCGTGCCAAGACAATCCAGACATTTTCTGGGGAGCAGAAGGTGTAGTCAGAGGGTTTCTTGATCGTGTGCATAAAGTCGCCACTGCACCAGTTCATAATACTCGCAAGGATGAATCGACTTTCTGGAATAAAAAAAATCGTGAGTATGTCTATTTGTTTGTCAAGGATTTAGATCGTTTGGCGCAACTGATAGGCGATCAGTCTCCGCGTGAATTCTTTCGCGATTTGGAAAGCACATATGTGTCGGAGCTGATCAGTGAGGTGAGAATACGAGTAAAGCTGAAGAAGAACGATGGTAGTGTGACATTCCGCGAACTAAGCGAAGGCGAGCAGCAATTGCTTACGGTTCTTGGACTCTTGCGCTTTACAGCTGAAGAAGAGAGCCTGTTTCTACTGGATGAGCCCGATACCCATCTCAATCCACGTTGGAGCGTGGACTACATTGGTTACCTAAATCGCTTCATAACTTCAGGCTCTTCAGCTGAGAGCTCAAGTCACATTGTGTTAACGACGCATAATCCAATAGCTATTGCTGAGTTGAGTCGAGAGCAAGTTCAAATTCTCTATCGCAACAAAACCGATACCACCGTAATGGCGACCAGGCCTGAACAGGCTCCCCGAGGAATGGGTTATAGCGGTGTTATTACCAGTGATTTGTTTGGTTTAGGGTCAAGTTTAGATAAGAAGACTACTGAAGATCTTTTGAATCTGCATAAATTGTCCAGCAAAGAGCAGCCTCTTACCAAAGATGAAAAGATCGAGCTGCGACATTTAAGGCAGAAAATTGAAAAGCTTGACTTTAATTTCGCATCCGATGACCGTATGGAGCGTGAGTTTTTGCGTGCTCGATTTGATTTGATCAAGTCGCAGGACGAACTTGATGCGCCGATCCTGACGAAGAAAAATCGCGAGTCGGCTCTTTCTGCATTGGTAAAAGCTTTGCTTGCTAGTGACAAGGAGGATGATTGATGAAGTATATTGATCAAACTTCTCTTCCCTTGCCTCCGCGAAAAAAACAAGCTCTGGATCGAAGGATTGTTGCGGTAAATGCTATTCCATTAGCTTCAGATAAGACTGCATACATCAAGAATACTAATACTTGGGGGCTGCTTAAAAGTTGGCTTTCAGAGTTTAGCAGTGGGAAATGCTGGTATTGTGAAACAAGGTCAATTCGTGCTGTTTCTGATGTCGATCATTTCCGACCTAAAGCAGGTGTGACCAGCTTCCGAAAAAATCTTTCAGGCCACCTTGGTTACTACTGGCTGGCGTATGATTGGAAAAATTTTCGGTTTAGTTGTCAGCGATGCAATAGGCCCGAAGAAGATGAGAGTAAAACCCTTCGAGGTAAGCATAACGAATTTGCTCTTTGTGATGAAGGTAATCGAAATTTAACTCCTCAGTGCGCGAGGAATGAGGAGCCGCTTCTCCTTGATCCATGTGTAGAGAGTGACACGAAGCTCTTCGCTCATCTCGAAGGCGGTCTTGTTGCTCCTTCATCTCAGGATGGAACGTTGGAGTATCAACGGGCAGAGTATACGCGAGATGTCTTAGGTTTAAATAGTTTTGGTATGCCAGGAAGAAAGCGTGAAGCGTGGCAGCCTCTTAAATTGTTAATTGAGCTTCAGCCGGATGATCCCAAAGTACGCAAGTTGGTCGAGTCCAAGCTCGACGGTTCTGTTGAGTACTCTAGTTATTTTAGGTCGGTCATTGGCAGTTATCGCGAGATCGATTGGGTTGAGGCTCTTCTTTAGCTTGTTTCTCTGGGTGTTTTGTTATGAATACAAGTACTTTGGTGCAAAAGGTTTGGAGCTTCTGTCACACTCTTCGCGATGACGGTGTAGGTTATGGCGATTATCTGGAGCAACTCACCTATCTATTGTTTTTGAAGCTGGCACATGAGTATGCGCAAGAACCGTACAATCGCGACACCCACATCCCAAAGGGCTATGGGTGGGTCAGTCTGACTTCTAAGGTCGGCGAGCCGCTGGAGGCTCATTACCTGGCTACCTTGCACAAACTGAGTAACGAGCCGGGAATGCTGGGCGCGATCTTTTTCAAAGCCCAGAACAAAATTCAGGATCCAGCAAAGCTATCCCGGTTAGTGCAATTGATTGATGCCGAGAGCTGGATCAGCCTGGATGCCGATACCAAGGGCGATCTTTACGAAGGTCTGTTGCAGAAGAACGCCGAAGATACCAAGAGTGGTGCCGGCCAGTATTTCACTCCACGTGTGCTGATTGACGCTATGGTTGCCTGCATTCGCCCCGAGCCAATGAAAACTATTGCCGATCCGGCCTGCGGTACTGGGGGGTTTTTCTTAGGCGCGTATAACTGGCTGACGCGCCCGGGTGCTAAGCTGGATAAGCGCCAGAAAGAGTTCCTGAGGGACAAGACTTTTCACGGCAATGAAATCGTGCCGAGCACGCGCCGCATGTGCTTGATGAACTTGTTTCTGCACAACATCGGTGAGTTGGACGGAGAGCCTTCAGTTGAGCGTTCTGACGCCCTGATATCCGAGCCCAAGCTAAAAGTGGATTACGTGCTGGCTAACCCGCCTTTCGGCAAGAAGAGCAGCATGACCATCACCAATGAAGAAGGTGAGGAAGACAAGGCGCTGACCTACGAGCGGCAGGACTTCTGGGAAACCACATCTAACAAGCAGCTCAACTTTCTGCAGCACATCGTCAGCATGCTGAAGGCGGACGGCAAAGCGGCCGTGGTGCTGCCCGACAATGTGCTATTTGAGGGCGGGGCTGGTGAGAAGATTCGTCGTAAGCTGCTAGAGAACTGTGATGTGCATACCGTACTGCGGCTGCCGACCGGCATCTTCTATGCGCAGGGCGTGAAGGCGAACGTGGTGTTCTTCGATGCCAAGCCCAAGAATGGACAAATCCATACCAAGGGCATGTGGCTCTACGATTTGCGCACCAACAAGCATTTCACATTGAAGGCGCGCACACTCAAATTGGACGATTTGCAAGATTTCATCACCTGCTATAACCCGGAAAATCGTCACGAACGCACTGCTACTGACCGCTTCAAATTCTTCAGCTACGAGGAATTGATGGCGCGTGATAAGGCCAGTCTCGACATCTTTTGGTTGAAGGACGAAAGCCTAGATAACCTCGACGATTTACCGCCGCCGGACGTGCTGCAGCAAGAGATTATTGAGCATCTCGAAGCGGCGCTGCTCGCTTTTCGAGAGGTTTCTTTGAGCCTGCCTCGATCAGAGATTATTGATTAAGTTTGATTTCCGCTGGAGAAGACATGAGCCGTATGTGGATGGTGCGTGGCGAATCTGGAAGCCTTTACGATGCCTTTCGCGAGCGTGAGGTTGCGGCAATTGGCTGGAGCCAGTTAGCACCTCATGCTAAGCCTGGTATTGGGCGCAAAGAGCTCACTGCCATGTATCAAGCACTTGAGCCGCAGCTGAAAAAGGGCTCGACGGTTGCAGGTGCTTCGCAAGTTTGGCGTTTCGTTAATGAGGTCGCGGTCGGTGATTGGGTTGTGACTTACTCGCCGGCTAACCGCTTGTATCTTGTCGGTAAGGTAGCAGGGGAGGCGGAACATCATCTGGAATGGGCAGAGCAGGGCATGGCTCTGGTGCGCAAGGTTCAGTGGCAGCAACAAGAGTTGCCGCGCGATAACTTGGGCACCAACACCAAGAACAGCTTGGGCTCGACATTGACCTTGTTCGAAGTACCTTCCGATGCCGCTGCTGAAGTGTTTGAGGCGCTGAAAGGCAAGCCAGTAGCGCCGAAGGAAGATGAGGCTGAGGAAAGCATTGCTGACCCGTTGGCAGATGTTGAAGCTCAGGCACTAGAACGCATCAAGGATCGCGTGAGCGAGCTGGATTGGGATGACATGCAGCAGCTAGTAGCAGGGATCCTTCGCGCAATGGGTTACAAGACTCAAGTCTCGCCACCTGGTTCCGATCGAGGCAAGGACATCGTTGCCTCGCCTGACGGCTTTGGTTTCGAGCACCCGCGGATTGTTGTGGAGGTCAAGCACCGCAAAGGGCAGATGGGCAGCCAAGATATCCGCAGTTTTCTGGGCGGGCGGCATAAAGATGATCGGGGCCTCTATGTGAGCACGGGGGGCTTTAGCAAAGATGCCCAGTACGAGGCTGACCGGGCCTCTATTCCTCTGGCGATGTGGACATTGGATCACGTGGTGCGCGCGCTCATTGAGCATTACGACGCAACCGACGCTGAGACCAAGCGCATCGTGCCTTTGAAACGGCTGTATTGGCCCGCGTGATTTTGGGCTTGCTTATGAGGATTATTCGTCTGAAGGACGTCATCGACTCGACTGGCATCGCACGATCCACAATCTACAAGCTCATTGGCGAGGGGGCGTTCCCCAAACCAGTCCCTCTGGTTGGTCGGAGTGTTGGCTGGGTTGAAAGTGAGGTTCACGAGTGGATCCGGGGCAGGATAGTGCAGCGAGACCTCAGTTAAGCTTCGATAGTTTCATCGACGCGTTGATAGGGACCTGACCAACCAAGGATGACGGCATATGTTCACGCTGCCCGCACTTGTTTTTGAAGAGCGATATTCGATTGGTGTTGTTCGGCATCAGATCCGTCCGGCGCTCCAGGTCTCGCTGGTCGTCGAAACTTCAGTCAACGTGTCGGCGAAAATCAAGCAGCCGTTAAGACGTTTCGATAACGAAGAGCGAGTGATTGTCACCTCCCGCAAGGATGTGCAGCTTCCTGACGGGGTGGATGGAGTGCTTCTCGAGAGTGATGGCAAGTTCAGTTGGGCTCGCCATCGGTTGTTGGACGAGTTCCAAAGCCGTCGAGCAACGGTGGGGCAGGCTGATCATTCGCGTGAGGTTGCTGCATGTTGGAGCGGCAAGTTGCGTTTTGTAGCCGAGCGGCGTGAGCCTGGCCAAACGGGTGCCGCAGAACATAGAGGATTACGTCCACCTCAATTAGGTGCTCTGCATGCGATTGGGGCTCACTGGAGCTTGGAGCGGGCTCCAGCGACCATCGTCATGCCTACAGGTACCGGCAAGACGGAAACGATGTTGGCAGCGTTGGCGGCCTATGCTCGCGAACCAATCCTAGTAGTTGTGCCCTGGGATGCCCTCAGAGAGCAGACCGCGAACAAGTTCATTACCTTCGGCTTGTTACGCGCCATCGGTGTGCTGCCCACGGATGTGCCAAACCCGATTGTCGGGATCATGAAAAAACGGCCAAAGACCCAAGCGGATCTGCTCATGTTCGAGCACTGTAACGTTGTGGTCGCAACCATTGGTTCAATAGGGGCTAGCTTGCCGACTGCAGTCCTTGAGGGGCTCGCCAGTCGGTGTAAGGCGCTCATCTTGGATGAAGCACACCACGTACCTGCTACGAGCTGGACTCACCTCAAAGACGCGTTCCGAGGCGTTCCTACTCTTCAGTTCACTGCCACGCCGTTTCGACGTGACACTCAGCTTGTAGATGGGAAGGTCATCTTCAATTACCCGTTGGGCGCCGCGCAGCGTGATGGTTACTTCAAGCTTATTCGCTTTGAGCCGGTGCAGGTTAGCCCGCTAGACGCTGATCGGGCCATTGCCGAGGCAGCGGTGAGGCAGCTCAGAAACGACCTGGATCAAGGGCTAGACCACCTTCTGATGGCGCGCTGTTCCAGCATCGCGCGAGCCACCATCGTTGCAGAGCTTTATCAAGCGATAGCCGGTGATTTAAGTCCTGTTCTGATCCATTCTGAATCCGATGAAGCACAAGTGCGGCTTGCTGCGCTGAAAAACCGGGAAGCGAAGATCGTCATCTGCGTAGGCATGCTCGGCGAGGGTTTTGATCTACCGCAGCTGAAGGTTGCTGCTGTACATGACATGCACCGAAGCCTGGCGATCCTGCTGCAATTTGTAGGGCGCTTTACACGTGTGGCTGGTGAGAGGATCGGTGATGCAACTGTGGTTGCCAATATTGGCGATAAGGCCGTTTCTGATGCCTTGGAGCGGTTGTACAGTGAAGATGCGGACTGGAACCTCATACTCTCAGAAATGAGCTCAGCAGCTGCTCGGGATCACGCGGAACTGGTGGCTTTCCTGCACGCTTCCAGGCGCCTCGACGATCATGATCAATCCGACTCGATAGTTCTATCACCGCACTTACTTAAACCCAAATTCAGTACCGCCGTTTACCGGGCCACAGCGTTCGTTGGAGAGCGCTTCCATTCCGGCCTCCCGGCCAACCTCAAGCTGCAGGCCGTATGGCAACACGAACAGAGCCCGACTGTGTATTTCGTCACTAGGACTGAGTCCCGTGTCCGGTGGACAAACACCAAGGGTGTCCTGGATTGCGAGTGGGCGCTATTCGTTCTGCACCATGACGTGGAGCGGGGCCTTCTGTACCTGTCCTCAACCAATCATGACTCGCTGTTCCCCGAGCTCGCCGAAGCCGTCGCTGGCGAAGCGGTATTGATCAAGGGTGAGCAGATGTTCCGCAGCCTAGGACATGTAAACCGACTGATGCTGCAAAACATCGGAGTCAAGAAGCATGGACGTCGCAATCTCAGCTTCGCCATGTACACGGGAGGAGATGTTGATGAAGCGTTGGGGCTGACTGAACGGCACAATTCGGTCAAAAACAATGTCAGTGGGACGGGCTGGGAAGAAGGCGCACGCGTATCAGTCGGGTGCTCAGTTAAGGGCCGAGTGTGGTCACGAGACCAGGGGTCCATTCCTACACTGCTGGCCTGGTGTCAGCGGGTCGGTACCAAGCTTCTGGATGACACGATAAACATCGAAAACATCATCGCGAACGTACTTCTGCCGTCTGAGATTGAAGAGTTCCCAGCAGACAAGATTGTCTTGGCGATCGAGTGGCCCGCCGAGCTTCTGGGAATATCGGAAGATCGGATTGCACTCAGCCCGACGGGCCAAGAAGAGGCGCAACCGCTGTACATGTTCGAACTATTGTTCGTTTCACTTACAGCTGGACTGCTTCAGTTTGCCTTGGTCGCTGGGGAGGATAATAGGGTTGGGGAGTTCGAGCTTCGACTCGACGCTCAATTGGGTTTCAAGGTGCAGCAGACTAGTGGTGATCCGCTGACCATCTCCATCGGTAAGCGCAGCTGTCGGCTTGATGAGTATTTCTGCGGTTATCCCCCATTGGTTCGTTTCATCGACCTCAGTGAGCTCGACGGCAACTTGCTCATACAGCCGAGGAATCCTCGCGAGCTGATCCTCGATGCTGCCCAGTTCGAGCCTTGGGATTGGACGGGGTTTGACCTAACCAAGGAGAGCTACTGGAAGGACGGTCAGGGCCGGGAAGACTCGATCCAGTGGAGGGTAGCTCAGGCTTACATGGACGGAAATTTTGATGTCGTCTTCGATGACGATTCGGCTGGCGAGGCAGCCGATCTCGTGTGTTTGAAGGAGGAGGGGGATGTTATTCGGCTGGCCATGATCCACTGCAAGTTTTCCGGTGCCGCGACAAAGGGGGAGCGCATCAAGGATGCTGTTGAGGTCTGCTCCCAAGCTGTGCGCTCCGCCAAGTGGAAGTGGAGGTTTGCAGATCTATGCCGTCACCTGCTTGGGCGAGAAGAGCGTTTGAAATCTTTTGCACGCCCCACTCGTTTTTTCCAGGGAAATGCGGCGCGGCTGAGCGAGTTGTTAAGGCAGAGTCGGTTCAAGTCCATTGCCGCGGAGGTGCTGATTGTTCAGCCAGGAATATCAGCCACTAGCCGTAGTGAAGACCAGGACATGGTCATCGCTGCGGCCATGGTCTACCTGAAAGAAACTATTGGATGTGATATGCAGATCATCTGTAGCCAATGACGGAGAAACTGCAGTGCTAGAGGGCGGCAGGTTTCGATTGGCTGGGACCTCTCCAGCTGGCAGTTGGCCAACATTGTTTCAATCGGTGGCACTTCACAAGGAAAGCGAATGAATATACAGCAGGCAGTAACGCACTCTCGAATCCAACGGGGCGTTGGCGGTGCGCTACTATTCGGCGGTGCAACTTTCTACTTTGTCAGCTTGCTTATGGTGATCTATCGCACCGCGCAAACTATGAGCGATTCGGCTCTGCTGTGGCGGCTTGGCGCGATGATCCAAAATTTTATTGCAGCAATCTATCAAGTAACCGCGCCCTACATCGGTTTTGTCTGGCATAACGTGCCAACCATCGATCAAACAGACCCATTTACCTACGGCAACCTTCTTTTCCTGGGACTTGTCGGTGCCATGATCGTAGGCAAACAGCTTGTCCTTGCCGGACGACGACTTCGTGGGCGCATTCAGCGTCAGATTGATCGCGTCGAAGATCTTCAGTGGCGCAGTTCGATGATGCAGAGTCGTGTAGCAGCCGACACAACAATCTCTGCCAACACTATTGGGCAGATCAACATCTTCCAACAACCTATGCCACCGAATCCTGAGGGGGAGTGGTGGACTCGTCCATGGGGGATCATCGGTCTATCTATTATTAGCGGGTACGTCGTGGCCGTATTGGCCAAGTTGACAGGAATGCTTTGATATCCGCCGTCTCTAAATTTATGTTCTGTCGGCAGCTCTTATACGACCTCACGTTAGCTCGTGTTATTGAGGGCGGATGGACTGCGTGGTGCGTTGATGGGCAGCGTTACTTCGGTTTAGTCATGGCAAAAAATAAATGAATAACTCATGGCTGAGAGCCCATCGCTGGGCCCCCAGCCGTGAGAAGGGTATTGGCTATTCTGGTTTGCACTGGAGGAGGAATTGAACAACGAATCCAAATTTATCCTCTGACGGAACCTGAGTGGTGTCGCTGAGCGCATCCAGCTCTGCAGGGGTGTACTTCTCTTCAAGTTTTTCGAAAGTGCATGCACAGACTGATTTCTCCGCCCCGCCATGCATGCATCCAGCAATGAACTGCCCTCTGGCCTTGGAGTTCTCGTCAGAGCATCCGGCTAGTGCGGCTAGGAGCAATAGGCTTACGGTTAGCTGCTTCATGGGGCGTGTCACCCAAGCACGATGGCACAGCCGATGAATACCCCGGCAAGCAGGCCAATCACTTGCGGCCCACAGATCCAGAACAGCTTCGCCCAGACTATGCTCGCTACCCCTCCTGACGTGTAGATGGCATCGGGGCTTGCGAATTTCCTGATGGCATCGCCAATCAGTGCGCCGATCCAGCCGAGCACGGAGCCCACCAAGAAGGCCACGAATTTGGCAAAGAAGCCTGCCCCCAGCACCAGGGGAGAGTCGTTGAAGGTGAGAGCAAGGATCGCAAAGATGACGGCGGCTACACCCCAACCGACGACGGCAGGGTTAACGGGAAGCTCCTGACTGTCATCGTCTTCAGGCAGGTCTTGGGGATTTTCATTTTCCATGGTCATTGCCGGATCTCCGTAATTAAAGATACCCATCAGGGTTGATACCGATCACCCCCTCGAAGAACTCAGTGGCATAACAGAACTCGTTATCACACCACTGGCTGTTCTTCTTCGGAATCAGCTTGACCAACTCCTGGCGAGTTACCTGTTGGCCCTTAAAGTCACAGGTGTCGGAGTTGGGCAGGCAGGTGACGTCGTAGGTGTTGCTGTCGGTATTCGATGACATCTTCTGAACCGGCTCGGTGAAGATGGCGTACGGCGGGTATTTATCAGCTTTCGGGCCGAAGCCACGCTTGTATGCCCACACTCCGGTCTTCGGATCGTGAACGAGGTAGTAGCCGTCGATCATGGTCCAACTGATGGTGTACGAAGGATCAAGCGCGGACATGTCGACTTCACCTACCGGCTCGCCGGTACGGTCGTTCGCACAGATGCTCTGCCGGCAGGTCACTGTGATCAGTGGGTTTACTTCCTTCACCTGCACCCGCTGACCGGATTGGTCAGTAACTTTCACCACCACTGACGCTGGTGCTTTGTAGTCAGCCAGGCAGCGACCGTAGTGCTCAGTGGACATCGAGCAGTCGATCTTCAGCGGCATGGATTCCGCCATGAAAGACGGGCGTTCGTAGAACATCATTTCTTCGGCTTGTACTGCGGTGGCCAGCAGCAGGGTTGCGGCAAGCATTATTCGTTTCACGTGGCATTCCTCGTGGGATAGAGATTGTTTGGGCTGGACCAATCAGGAGAGGCGTCTAGAGCCGATACCGATGTGGCGTGGTACCGGGATCAGAATGAAGTTGCATGCGGGAGGACTTCCTTATCGCGTAGATCCACCTGGCATCTGCTGTGCTCAGATGAGGGCTGTTTGCTTTATAGGTTGAATGCTCAACCTTATAAGTCCTTCATGTCAATGGGTTGATTGCCCAACCATCTGAGTTGAGATGGGAGGGCGTCGTGACAGAGACTGATCAAAACAACCTGGCTGGATTGGTGGGGCAAGCGATTGCCAAACAGCGGATTCGCAAGGGATTGACTCAGGAGCAAGTGGCTGAGCAATTGCGCATTGGCAACGAGGCGGTGTCACGTATTGAGCGTGGCAAGGTAGTCCCTAATATCGCCCGATTGCTCGAGTTCGCAGCGGTGTTCGAATGTGGCGTGGCGGAGTTGTTGACGGAGGCCAGCCCGCACCCGGATGACCAGATGATGCGGCTCCATGACCTTCTGTCCACACTCAGTCCTCATGATCGCCAGCTCGTGATGGATGTGGTCGAACGTCTGGTAGAACACCTCGGTCCTCACTGAAGTGCCTTCTCGCGAGGGTGGTAGTTCACCCTTGTTCCGCTTCATTGAAGATCGCGCCGCACCGCAAGCAATGACAGTCGAAGCTCCCGAACTGGTATCGAGTGACATCCGCGGCTACCGGCAAGGCTGAGTGATAGCTGGGAACAACTGAAGCCAGTCCTGCCAGCAGCAGGTTGTAGCACTGCTCGATTGCAGAGCACGTACGGCCCTGTGCGTCCTTACGTGCTTGGTGGACGGCTTGCAGCCAGCCTCCGGCAATACCCACCAGCAGGACGATGCCTACCGCCGCATCTTTGGTCAGGATGGCGCCTGATTCGCATATCAAACAGTGTCTATTCATCGTGAAGACTCCGGCGTAAATGGAGAGCGTAGCGGGGTGGGTGGTCGTGCAAGGCGGCTGAAGGCTGGGCGGTGGAGGGCGCTTTGAAAGACTGCTCAATGGCCGTTGTGATCAGGTAAGAGGCTGAACAGCCAGAGTGCGGCGAGCAGAGCTAGCAGCAGGGGTGGGAAGCGCCACATCAGGATCAGCAGCAAGACTGCTGCGATGCAGCCGGCAAGAACCCCTGTGAAGGCAAACGCAGATACAAGAAGACGTAGGGCGGCCATTAGTTTTCTCCGTAGTGATGGATGAAGTGGATTGACTGCCAGGCCGGGCGTCGATCTGGAAGCCGGTGCTAGAGAGCGCCCAGTTCTGCTAGGGACACGCAGCCCTCGTTGCCCACGATGATGTGATCCAGCGTCCGGGTACCCACCAGGTTGAGTGCTGCCTGTAGCGTGGTGGTCAGGCGGCGGTCAGCCTGACTGGGCTCAGGATCTCCAGAGGGGTGGTTGTGTACGAGGATTACCGCTGCAGCGTTGTGGTCCAGGGCGGTCTTGACCACTTCACGGGGGTACACGCTGGCGCCGTCGAGAGTCCCGCGAAACAGCTCGCGAAATGCGATGACCCGATGTTTGCTGTCGAGCAACAGCAGGGCGAATACCTCGTGCTCGTGGTGCTGCAGCAGTGTTTGCAGGTGCTCGAAGACTTGCCTCGGGTCGGTAAGAGCCCGGCCCTTGGTCAGTCGGTTGTTGGCCAATTGCTGAGCCATCAGCAGGATGTCGTTTTCACTGACGGGTGAGTCGACGACATAGGTGCCAGCGGTTTCACCGGCCTTGAGTTTGTGGAGTTTCATGGGGGGCTCCTAGGCGAGGTGGAAGGCAGCGCCTGCCTGAATGGGTGGCTACTGGGGTGCTGTGTTGTCTTCAAATTGCTTAAGCGCCTGGGCCTCGAGCTTGTCAGCCAGACTGCTGCGCACGGCTTGGGGGAGGCCGCTGCTGGGTTCCTGGGGACTAGAGGGTTCGGCCGTCACTGGATAAAACTCTTCGATCACAGCGCCGCCATCTTCCTCGCTGTCCTCGAAGGCTCCGTTGCCCAAACCCTGGCTGGCAGTAGCGTCCAATGCCGCTTGGTCAAAGCCTGCAGCCAACCTGGTTGCATCCAGTTGTTTGGCGCTGAGCAGGGCTTCCTCCATGCCCATGCCACTGCGCAGCGTGAGATCGACGTAGAAGATCGGCGTGCCATGGCTCTGCCGAGTTGACTTGCCGCGCAGCCGTAGCTCCAGCGGCAGGCATGCAAGGCGGTTGCCCGAGATGGCTTGAAAGTAATGCAGGCGTGCAGTCAAGGTGCGGATGCTGTTGAAGCCCGTGGTGCGGAATACGAAGCTGCCGAGCGGATCCTCGTCGCCAATGACCACGTTTAGCCGACCGTAGGGTTTGCAGGCGCCGCCCTTAGCCAAGGGGCAGGTGTCGGGTGAGGGGCAGGGCAGTGACTGCATGCCATCCTGGGTGACGCGTTTACAGGTCTCGCCATTACCGATGCACAGCGGCCGCCCAGTCTGCCGGTCGAACAGGGTGTAGTCAGCGCGGAAATTGAGCTCCGGCTCGTTGAACATCAAACGAATCGGAATGCTGCGCAGCTTGTCCTCCTTGCCCTGACGCAGTTCTTCATTGAGTGGGTGCAGCAACCAACCGTCTCGGCTTTGTATCTGGCTGGTGAGCGTGAACTGGTCATCTTTCTCCGGCAGGCGCTTGCCGTTCTTCTCGATGACCTTGCCGATGGAAATGCGCCCGAGGACTGGGGGCGTCAGAGCCAAACCTTTCAACATGGTGGTTCTCCTGGAAACGAAAAAAGGCCACTGGGCGTGAGCCCAGGTGGCCAAGAGGGGATGGGGAGGAAGAGGGTTAGTTGATGAGGAAGCGGCGACTGCCTTCCTTGATTTTGGTGTAGCGAGCCTGCAGATAGGGCTTGTCCTTCAGCATGCGCTCGACATCGAGCACGGTGCTGTCCTTGGATTTCTTCCAACTGATGTAACCGTTGGAGAACTCCGCCCGCATCGCATCACCCATTGCCTGCTGCAACATCTGCTTGAGCTGGGCCTCACGCTTTTCCTTGTCGCTGATGGATTGGCGCACGGCCTTGAGTTCCAGGTAGGCGGCTGCCAGTCCGGCATTGCCACTGAAGTCCACTGCCTGGCCGTTGTCCTCGGGGTAGAGGCAACGCAAGGCGAGCTCGGCCGACGCGCTGCCGTCGGCAGACGGGGGCGTGTCGGTTTCCACGTACAGCCAGAACCGCCGCTCCAGTTCAATCAGGCGAGCGATCATCTGCTCGTCCCGTTCGATGCGATGGATTTCCAGCGTTTGACCACCGATCAATATGGCGACATCGGCGGCCTGCTTGCCGGTTACTGCAAGCTGATGCATCACCTGCAATTGCACATACTCGGGTACGCCTTCTTTCCAGAGGCGTGCCCCGTTTATGCCGGCGGTCTTGCATTCGAGAATTTGCACGTCGTCAGCACCGATTACCTCACGGTCGATGTTGGCAAGCATCCAGGGCAGCTCGGGATCAGGATGCTGTAGCACGGCGTTGATGCGCCGAACCTTGTTCTTCGTGCGCTTGCTATAGTGCCAGGCGACGATGGGCTCTAGGACATTGCCCCAGTACATCGGGCTTTCCTCATCCTGGGGATCGGCCTTGGGCATGCCAGCATCGCGACCGGTCTTTTCCAGCCACAGCTCCAGTTGTGATTTGTAGGGATTGAGGCCGACCGCGGCGGCGGCATCCGAGCTACCGATGCCTTGCTTGCGCACGGAGAGCCAGTCTTCTCGGGGGAGCTCCTTGGTACTGATCAGGCGCAGCGCCGGGCGTACCTTGCCCTTGTTGCTCAACGGGGTCGCTTTCATCGGATCACCTTGCGGACATAAAAACGCCCGATCAGCGCAAGGCCGACCGGGCGTCGTGGGTGGAGGAGAAGAGTGGTCAGGCGACCATTTGCAGAGCAGCGTCCAGCGCGCGTTGTTTTATCTGCGCCCCTTGGCCGAACCAGGCCGAGTCCATGCGGTACTCGTTGCTACGTGCTCGGCGCTCGTGGTCGACGAACTCGGTCACCGAGTTAAGTAGACCCCAAGCAGTACCGTTGGCTGACTCCAGCGTGCTGCCGCGTCCACGTCCTTCGTACAGGCTTTGCACCTTACGCAGGGCGCGCTCGTTGGGCAGTACTTCCGGCAGGACACCAGTCGGTGAGGTTTCACACAGCACATTCATAAAGAAACCCAGCGCCTCATGCCACTGAACCTTGCGTTCAGCCAATGCACGCATGCGGTACATGAAGTCGTCCCATTGCGAGACGGCGATGCCGAGTTTTTTCTTCACCACCTTGGGATCGAAGCGGGTGTTGTGCGGCACTTTGATTGCGCGGGACGTACCGTCCAGGGCAACGGTCAGGGTGTTGTTGCAGACGACGCGTACGGTGGTGGGCGTGGCTGTGGTGGCCAGTGTTCCATCACATGACGTGGCCAGCAGCAGATAGCCGTTAACCTGGTCGTTGCCCTTAAGTGCAGAACCTTGGCCAGTACGTGCCAGTGCCCAGAACTTGCGTCCGCCCTTGAGCACGCCGGCCGTTTCCAACTCGTAGCCGGAGACCTCGGTGAGATCGCGGTAGAACTCCAGCACCTCACGCGGTTGCACCGTGTGGTAGCGGTTGGAAACCACCGACAGTGGCGCCTTGGTGTCCGAGCGAAAGAGCACCTTCTGTTCCGGGAATGAATGGATGGTACCCAGGTGGCCGACGGCATCCGACTTGAAATGCACTGGGCTTTCCTGGATCTGCCAGTTCATTCCTGCTTCACGTTGCCAGACTTCCAGCGGTTGCTTCTGAGTGAGGCGGTTGCCGAGGCCGTGCCACGGCGTTGCACCGACATATGCCATTTGTTCGATTTGATGAGCCATAAGAGAGATTCCTTGGGGGCATAAAAACGCCGCGCACAGTGAAGACGATCTGTTGCGGTTTAGGAGAGGTGAGCGGGAGATGGTTAGTAGCGAACGCTGATGCGATAGCCGCAGTTCAGCCAGAAGCTGTCAGCTAGGGTGTGATTTATGGGTGGCTGACGGACGGCTGAGCACTGGTCAATACAGCTGGGTAGGCAACCGAGCAGTGCGCCGGCCAGCGTGCGCAGTCCGGCTCCTAAAGGCATTGCTAGTAGGCCCGTCGTCAGCATCACCGTACTCCCGAGCGGAGTTGGTAGAAGGCCGCGAAAAGCGATACCGATAGGGATGATGGTGCAGGCGATCTTTATGGCTGTTGCGAATTGGGAGTTCTTCGAGGGAGGGTATCTGAAGCACTGCAATGACATGGCTGGGGCTCCATGGTGTGGGTTCAGTGCAGTGATATAGATGTGGAAAAAAGTGGAATCGGCAGTGGCTGGGGTAAGGGGGCGGCTCTGAGGGGAGAAAGTTAGTTCCCCCATGCAAAAAGTTGGTTCCTACGGTGGAAAAGTTAGTTCTCAGCGCCTCCAAGTCGTCTACAGGGGCGCTATTGAGGACGTTCAGCCGCAACACCAGCGATACATGCGACTCGGCCGATGTGCTGCTCGACAGCCCGCAGCATCATGTCGCTAACATCGTCGCGGTAGTGGCCTCGTGGTCGCCGCAGTCCACACAAAGGTTGCACGTATTTTCTGCTATCCCACACTTGCGCTGCACGTGGATGTTTGCCCTGTCTAGCCGCGTAGACCCTGTCCATACACGCCATTGAGGGGGCTGCTGCTCGTGCTGCCGACGCTAATCAGAGCCACCGTTGGAGGTGCGCGAGCCGAATAGTAGTCAACTTTCAAGGCGAAAGGTGTCGAGGGGGAGGCAATCGCTGCGGATAGCTGCCGAGGCGGCACTGTGGTCAGCGGGGGCAATGGATACAAGAAAAAAATTCTACACGTCGTATCGGAATTGTTGGGCGGACGGGCTGGATATACCTTTTTCACATCGTTTGGGCATAGAAGGGAAACATGCGATGGCAGTAGGTACCAATAGCTCGTCATGCATTTTGAGGATGCAGGATGTGACCGCAAAGTTGGGCATCAGTCGGTCTGCTGTATATGACTGGATGGATATCAAGTCGCCACGTTATGACAGCACTTTTCCAAGACCTATTAGGCTTGGGAGGGCCTCGATTGGGTGGATTTCCGCAGATATAGACGACTTTATAACCCAGCGTATTGCGGTGCGAGACAGGCATGGCCAATAGAGCCTTTTATCTCGGTTAAGCACTAACTCCGTATATAAAATAACTGTTTTTCAATTGTTCCTGATCCGTGTCGTGCGGGTTGCGGGGAGTATTTATCGAATTTTGTTTTTGGTTTGTATGTTATTAATGTGTATCAATTAAATAGTGAGGCTGCATTGGGTGTTGTGTTGGATTTGAATTAATTAAGTTGTATCGGTGTGCTTGATTGTGAGGTGTGAGTGTGTGGGCGGTGGGCGATATAGGTCGTGCTGTATTGAGATGTAAGCTATGGCTCGATTGGTTTCGAGGCAATTAAGTTAATTTGATGGTGGTTTAGATGTTTGCGTTGTGTGGGTTTAATTGGCTAGATAGCCAATTATTTCTTAATAATCAAAGCGCCGGTCTAGCTTGAGCGTTCTAGTGGAGTGTGGTGATGGATTGTTGTGGGCGTGATGAGAGCTATATGGCCTTGTTGAGTAAAGGGGCCATGGCAAGAGGGGTGAATGGGTTGTTTAAGGCAGGTGGTGTGGATGTGGGGACAATTCTTTTCTTTAAGAAGTTTTCTGAGATGGCTAAGGGTATTGTCTGTAGCTCAGGCACGGCGTTTAGGATGAGTTGCGGTAAGATTGTGCCAGAGGCTACTGGTGAACGGTTTATCAAGTTGATCAAATATGGCTATAGAAAAATTGATAAGGTCTATGCTCTGGAGCCGTATTCGAAGTTGATCATTGAAGAGATGGATTGGCCAACCGTAGCCATGTTCCTAGGTCATGTGAGGCGCGGTGGCGAAAGTTTACAGGTGCTTGAGGCTCTCAATGTCCTGATTGATAAAATTCGAGAGGAAGGACGTTCCCCAGCGTTTAAGAAACAACTGAATAGCTTTCATCGCTCTGCTAATAAAAATTATCAAGGGCTCCTAAACTATGAGAAGGCTTTGTTCGAGTGCTCGTCTAGGATTCTTGTCTTGCGTATAGATTTTTCCTACCGGAAAGAGCATTGTAAGGTTGATCAGGAGATTGCTCTGCAGCACCGTAAACAGCTGTTTGATAATGCGAGATCTAATAAGCTGTTTGCACATATGCTTGGCTATGTGACTAAGCTTGAGTATGGGGTGGAGAAGGGGTTTCACTTTCATTGTATGTTCTTTTTTGATGGAGGCAAGGTCCGGGAGGACATTACTTTTGCAAAGCGAATAGGTGAATACTGGGGGGCGGTTATTACAGAGGGGATGGGTAGCTACTACAACTGCAATTATGCCAAGGAGGCATATAGATGTTGTGGTATCGGGATGGTTAGCCATTCTGATAGAGAGAAGCGAGATGCTTTGAGACGTGCGATGGTCTACCTGACCAAGACTGATCTGTACATGAAGTTGAAAGCCAAAGGGCGTGCGCTCACTAGAGGGGTAATGCCAAGGTCTCCCAGCGGGCGTGGACGGCCTAGGGCAGTCACCATATCTTTGTAAGTAAAGCCTGGGGCTAAGATTGCTCCTGTCAGCTCCTTCTGGGAAGGCGCACAGTGTCCTTTAAAGCTGATTTAATATCCTCAGACTCATGAATCCAGGTTTTGTGTAAAAGATCCTCTATGCTGTAATCTAGGACTCGAGGTATTTCATTTTTTAATATAAAATCTCCAATTAATGTTGATGGTTGTTTGTTCTTGCTCTCACTTATTTCAGATTTAAGAATAGTTATGGCTGAGATTGCCGCTTTTGTAGAGGGCCAGCCTCCATGAGGCATGTGGATTCTTAATAGGTCGGCTATGTATTGTTTTAGTGGCTCGTATTTTTTGTTTATTTGCTTGGCATTGTCGCTATTTTGATTTGAGACTTTCTCAGTAGCTAAGGCATCCAGGTCGATTTTTGAGTTTTCAACTGTTTTTCCACAGTAATAATTAGCCTCGCAGGTGTGTGCCCAGGCTAAATCTAGCTTGCTTTCTCTTTGCGCCTTACGAGCTATCTCTGTGTGTAGCGTTGCGATCTTGATAAGTAGGGTGAAGTTTAGTCTTGCGATTTTGTTGCGGATGTTTTCTCTGTTGGCGCAATCAATTTCTTTGACATTTAGTAGCGCTTCTTGGGTTTCTATTTCTTTCTCCCAGCCGACTAGAAGGTTTACGAGCTCTTCATCATCCCCCAGCTTGGCCTGGATGCTGGCTTTCAGTTCGCTGTAGGTGTCTGTGGTAAGGCTACTCGAATAGAAATCTTCCAATATGAAGCTCATATTGCCTAGCTTTTGATCAAGTGTCGTGCTGGCAACTTCTTTCACTCTGTCAAGCACAATTCTTTCGCGTGGGTATTGAGCGGTAAATTGTCGATCCATTCAGAGTTTCTCTAGGGTTGGTGGGATTAATTGGCAGCAGCAAGGGCTGCGATTAATGTGGTGGCAACTAAATCTTAGAAATGTTCCCCGTTAATCAATGCTCAGATATGAGTTAATAACTCAAGATGGCTTCCAAGCTTATACCAAGCATCCGCCATTTCCTTTGTGTAGCTGTGGCGCTGGTAAGTGCGTTTGACTTTGTTCTCTTCAGTGTGGTTAAGGCAGCGCTCTGCGACCTCTGGTAACACGCCTAAGGCAGTCATTAAAGTCGCGCCCGTTCGTCTAAGGTCGTGAGGGGTCCATTTACCACTCTTCAAAAGCAAGGCTTGAGCATTGGCGCTGCGGTTGCTCATAACACCTTGTGCTGGCTGACGTTGTCTGTCTCCAAGCTGCTTAGTAACGGTCTTCGAGCAGACGGGGCCTGTACGTTTCGTGTTGGGGTAGCACCATTCACTTCCCGCACTGAGAACTTCGACTCTCTTGAATTGCTGAATGGCGAATTTGGAGAGCGTTACGCTGTGAGCCTTGCCATTTTTGCTGTCTTCTGCAGGAATGAGCCAGTTACCCGTCATCAGGTCAATGTTCTCCCAGCGCGCGTTCATCAGCTCGCCGATGCGACAGCAGGTGGAGAGTGCTATCCAGATCGCGGCTTGAGTCGGGGGGAGCAAGCCGGCTTCCGGAGCAAGTTTCGCCAATGTGCGAATTTCTTCCTCGCTCAGCACTCTGTCGCGCTCAACTTCCTTGCCGCCGATCTTGGCCTTGCGAATGCTCGATGTTGGATCGTGATCGATCAAGTCTCGGTCAACTGCAAAACGGAACATTTGCCGCATTAGGCTAAAGATCATTTTGGCCATGCGATTGACGCCGCGTGCGAGTAGGGTATCTGTCACTTCGGTGATGTGGCCTTTCTTTACGTCATCAACAGGCATCGTGCCAAGGAACGGCAGTGCATCCTTTTGAAACATGCGGCGTACTTCCGCGCCACCATCTTTTCGATTAATCAGATCAACCCTAGCCCAGTGGTCAAACAGATCTTGGACGGTTTTTCTGGCGGCTTGTCGAGCTTGTGCTTCCTCAATAGCAGCTCTTTCTGCAGCGATTCGAGCAATTTCGGCGTCGCGTGCTGCCACACGAGCGGCTTCCTCAGCCTCAAGGTGTTCCTTTACGTCTCTGACACCTGACTTATGAAGCCCTGCGAGCTCTTTGGCCCGCTGACCTGCTTCGGCGAGCGTCATGGTGCCTTCGTTGCCATCGCGACTATATGTGCCGATGGGCAAGGTGATGCGCTCACTGCCGCTGTTGGTGTAGCGGAAATAGAACAGGCGCTCACCGCTTGGGGTGATACGAGCCACCAAGCTGCCGTGACCCCAGATGGCGACTTCGCTCAGCCACTTGTCGCTCGTACCAGGTTTGGCAGTCATCTGGCGGTCTGTAATCTTGGCCATGTGATCAATTTCCCCGTTGCCAATTGGTTGCCAATTGAGATTCTCTGGTTGCCAATTCGTTGCCAATTCGTTGCCAATTGATATCGGCTTTATTCGAGCCGCTTCGGGCTATTTTGGACGATGAAGCTGCTGTTGGCCAGTAATATCAAAGGGTTAAGGGGTTTGTTTAGGATCGGGCTGGATTCGCTTGCACAGGTTATTACCTGTATGGGGTGCAAGGGGTAGAGTGTTCGAATCACTCCGTCCCAACCAAATTTGAAAAGGCCGGTTCAGCAATGAATCGGCCTTTTTGCATTTCTCTCCCCGCAAAGATTCCCTATATTGACCGCCAGCTCGGAGTGTCCCTCGGTGCCCAATCATCCTGCTCTGTCAGGAAGTTTGGCAGGTCCCTCCGCGCTATACCGATTTCCCCTTGCCACTTGATGACGCCGATGCGTTGATCGATCCAGGTCATGTAAGCGCAGTGAGGGTTTGTGTCGGGGATGTGTTGAGTATCGTGCAGAGTAGGGAGGACTTCGTCCCCGAGCCATTTGGCGATGTGGCGGTGTTCTGGTTGCCAGAAGCGGTGGAGGGCTTTGTAGGCGCCGGATTCGCTGATGACTTCCACTTCTTCGCGGAAGCTGCTGAGGTATTCCAGGATGACGGCGCATTTCCGCTCCGGGTCCATGCGTTTTGGCAGGAGGTAGGGGAGTGGGCGTTAATCAGGACGGAGAAGTCGTGGGCGACAAACCATGGTTGGCGGTCGATCAGGATGGCGTGCAGTTGGTGGGTGTGGTGCTGGAAAACGACAGGCCTGTAAGTGTCCTTGCATGGTGAAGCTCCATCTAC